>NZ_JAHGAN010000022.1:0-94027 GCF_030248625.1 Vibrio sp. D420a
TTTGAGGCGGAACCACTCTTCTGGGATCTCAGGAAACAGCTCGAAGATCGATTTGTCAATCGCATCATGAGACTGTTTACCACTATGGTGCGTCATGAAGCCATTCCACACCTGAACGTTGAAATCTCGGTCGATCACAACAAGTCCCATGTCGACGTTTTGAACCATATCGACCATCCAATGGAATTGCTCAAACTCTGCAGGTAACTGAAGCATATTAGAACTCCTCCATTAGGTAAGACAGCTTGTTGTCTAGTAGTGGTAAAGATTCATCCACAAACATAAACAGTAGGTCACAGCGAATTGAGGTGCCTTCAATGTTGTAGCTCACCTCAAAGGTCATGGTCTTTTTGAACGAACCACTGGTATTGGCAATCACAGATTCGATTGGAATATGTTGCCCTAACAGTACCGGAGAACTTTGGAAGAAACGCACTTCAGACTGTTCGCCTAGACCATTTAAGAAAGAGCCTACAAGAATGTTAGATACATCCATAAGCAGCTCTAACTCTTCAAGCTCTTCACTGTCTGTTGGCACCTTCATCAACTTCTTGAGATCATTCACACTCGAGTCACTCAGAAGAACCAATGCTTCGCCGGCAATACCTTCACCACTAAAGCCTTGGCAAACACCCGATACCTGGTCGTTGTCGGCCAGATCGCGCAGTGCCATGTGAAGCTCACTTACCTCAAAGATATTTACGTTAGGTAGAGGCAGATGAACAAATACATCGAAGTGACGGGCCAATGCATCTGCCGCGCGGCCAATCGAAACGTTCGCCACTTCCATATAGATATCGCGTCTGCGCAGAATAGGCAGCTCTAGCGGTGCTGGTGTGACTAATTGTGGCTGCTTAGGTGGATCAACCAACTCACGAAGAACGGCTTTAAGTGCCTCTTGATCGATTGGTTTTTGCAGGAAGGCTTTCGCCCCAAGATCCATAACCTTTTGCTTAGCTTTAGGCTGAATATCGCCAGACACAACGACGACAGGAGTCGTATTACCCAAACGCTGCATCTCTTCTAATGTCCCATAGCCATCCAACTCTGGCATGGTCAAGTCAAGGAACATTAATTTAAACTGATTACTCGCTAATTCTTCGAGCGCATTCAATCCATGCACCGCGAAGGTTATGTCAGCATTTAACGACGGCGGTAAAGATCGAGCCATCTGTTTTCGGGCTAAGGCAGAATCATCACATATAAGAACTGGAAACGACATTAATGTACCACCAATGATTGAAGCGAATAATAGCGAGTGTAACAGATCCTTATGGTATCAGGTACGGGGTGAATCCATTAATATGGTGATTACAGGCAAGATAATTAGAAGTTTTTGCTATGTTTGAGAGATCAAGATATGCAGTCAGAAACCCTTAATATAAAAGGGTTTCTGAATAAATCGAGTGGTGTTTTCTAAACAAGATGTTGGAATGGCAACAATTAATAAATCACGTCATTCCGCTCTAGAATTATGTGTAACGAAGCGATCGATTAAAGCTGGTACGTTGGCCATAAAATCAGTAAAGCAAAACGCAAAATGACGGCGAACACCAAAAGCGCAATACCCAAGCGATACCACTTATATTCCGAGACACTCATAGGAATGCGTTTATAGAACATGGTAATCACACCTTTCCAATCAGAACTGCGCTTTCCATATTGCATTACGCTCGTCAGTACAAAAAGGGCCCCAAGTACCAACATCCCTTTCTCGGCCCAAAACAACCCTACTTCCATTTGTACAACCTCTTTCCTTAAGTCTTCAATACAGTGTAATCAGCTTATGCTAGGGTTTCTGTACGACGTTGGTCTAAGTTGTACAAACGGAATTAATGCGCCAATTGTGCCGAGCAATCTAATGAGCGCTGCTTTCTGATTTCAACCATGAGTTGAACAAGCAACAAGATACCTGTCACGCCAAGGCCGATACCAATGCCGCCCCAGATACCCGCAAGCTGATAGTCCGGCATTAGATACCATGCCGCTGGTAAACCAAACACCCAATAGCCAATCGCTGTCATTACCGTTGGCATAGAGACAATCTTCATACCTCTTAGCAGGTTGATCGCTAGCAGCTGCCATGCATCGACAATAAAGCAGAGAGCCACTACCCAGATAACCGAAGTTAACAGCGTCGACATGGTGTCTGTACCGTCATCAAGTTGGAACATTGCCGCAATGGCTTCAGGCCACGCAATAAAGACACCGCACAACACCAAGCTCAGCAGCGAGACCAGAATAAAGCTTTGAACTGAGGTCTTCTTAATGCCTTCAATATTACCCGCACCAAAGTCACGACCGACCAATATCGCCGCTGCTTGTGAGAAACCAAAGTTGAAGTTCCAAGTAAAGCTCAAACATTGAAGCAGAATTTGGTGCAGTGCTAATGACGCAATACTGATGGTTCCCGCCATTAGCGTGCCGCCATAGATAAGACCATGCTCCAGGATCGCCGCGACCGCGATAGGCAAGCCCATCAATAGCAGCGGAGCCATCAACTTGAGCGAATACTCATCCAAGTGCAGCCAAGGGGCGAATGGTTTGAACTCGTCACGTTGAAATACCCAGAACGTATAGCCAATCATCACGACCAGTGCTGCAATCGCGGTACCTAAACCAAGCCCCGTTAAGCCCATACCCAGCTCGAAAGTCATGAAATAGCTTACTGGCACGTTCAAAATAACAGTGGCTATCGACATGATCAAAATAGAGCGTACGTTACCAAAGGCGCTGGTTAATCCTCGCAAAACCAATAATAACAATGATGGCAACATCACCCACTTAAGTGCATGAACGTACTCCATCGCAAGAGTAATCACCTCTGGCGGTTGTTTCGCCATTTCAAGTACTTGAGGCGCAAACCAGAAGCCTGACATCAAAACAGCGCTCATCACAAACGAAAGCATGACTGCGCCTTTTACTGCCAGACGGATCTGTTGGTTGCCAAAGTCTGGGCGCGCGACTCTCTGCCCATAGGCGATAGCAATTAAGTTTGCGACGCAACCGACGGTGCTGCTGGCAATAAGAAAAATAAAGAAGTAGATAGAGGCACCCAAACCACCCGCAGCCAGCGCAGATACGCTAATTCGAGACATCATCCATACATCGGTCAAAACCAATGCCATTGATATCAATTGTGAAATGATGAGCGGGAATGCAAGTGCGAGTATTTTTTTCATGAGAGCCTCTTAAGATTTCCACAAACCTTATGGCTTTTAGCACTAGCCTTCAATTGATATATCTGCCACTCTTACATTCCAAAAACTCATGCGAGTGTTTTATGACCCCATATCCAAATCTGCCCTATTCTCACAATGGACTGCGCGCCTTTGAATCTGTCGCTAGACTCATGAGCTTTACGCTGGCTGCAGACGAGCTCAATGTTACTCAGAGCGCGGTAAGCCGACAGGTGAAACAGTTAGAAGATGAGCTAGAAGTTTCGCTAGTACGTCGCAAGCATCGCGCTATTGAGCTGACGCCACAAGGCAACGAGTTGTACCTTGCCCTGCGTGAAGGTTATAGCAATATTGAATCTGTACTTGCAAGCTGGAAAGAGCCTAAGCAGAAACGAATCGTCATCAAAGCTGCGCTGAGTTATGCCACACGTGTACTGATCTCTAAAGTTAGGCAGCTCAATGAGCGATACCCTGATTACGAGATCGTGATTATTCCTGTTATCGAGGAAGATGAAGCACTTAACTACACCGATTACGACTTGTTGGTCTTTCATACGCAGCTGAAGAACCATTACGACAACAAACCCGATATCTATGTACTGCGCGAAGAGTTTATGGCACCAGTCTGCTCGCACAGCTTAGTAACTGACGATCTTGATTTAGACTCGATCCTAACCTTGCCAAGGTTGCATCCTACTCTCGACCACACTGACTGGAAGACATGGTTATCCGATGTAGCGTATCCACCGACAACGCCTGTTCGAAATACCAGCTTCCTCTCCCTTGATTTAGCACTGAACGCCTGCCTTTCTGGACAAGGTGTTACCGTCACTGACTTGTTATTGATCATCCCTGAATTAGAGCGAGGATTTTTATACTGTCCGCCTAACGCGAAAATTCAGCATAGTGCGTGGACGTATTACCTGCATCAAAATACCAAGAGCGCGGTCATTGATGATCTCATCGATTGGCTTGTTGAGGAGAATGAGAACGAGCTGAGCAAACTAAAACGCCTCGCTCAGCAGAATGATTGGTATGGAGTGATAGAGAGGTAGGTAGAGAGAGATATAAATAGAGAGATAACAACAAAAACACCCACAAGCTATCATCTATGGTGATGTAACTTGTGGGCGAGAATTATCTGAATAATTCGTTCAACTGAGGAGCGTTAAGCCGCTTTCTTACTCACCTCAAATCGACCGATGAGTTGTTCCAGGCGACCTAATGCATTCCCCATCAGAGTCACACGACGCGCCAATTGTTGAGTCGAGGTTTGAAGATCGGAAATAGAACGTTGCGCTTTGTCTGCTGTATGGCCGTTTTCTTGACTGTTCTCATCGAGTTTCGACATCGTCGCAAACAGCTCGGCAACAGCGACCCGCATCTGCTCACTTCGAGCACTAGAATCGACCATCAAGTTACCTCGACTGACGTTTTCCACTCCCTGCTCCATAGACGCCACAGCACTACGTGATTTAGTATGTAACTCTTTCATCAGATCGCCAATGTGGTTGGCCGCCTGAGAAGTACGATCAGCTAAGGTTCTAACCTCTGACGCTACCACCGAGAAGCCTCGGCCATGCTCACCCGCTCGCGCAGATTCAATCGCCGCATTGAGAGCCAATAAATTGGTTTGTGCCGTGATATCCGTAATGATGTTGATAATGTCAGAGACCTTACTCATCTCGTTATTCACTTCGTTAACACTGGTCGCTGAGCTTTCGACAATATGGCGCACAGACTCCATCCCTTGCGCCGCCTGCTTGTACTCCTCTTCAGCGCTTTCCACAGCATGTTTCATCACCGTATCCATTTGAGTCGCGGAAACCGTCGCATTAGTGATTTCACTCTGTTGGTGCTGGCTCAACTCCAGCATATTGTGGAGTGAATGTGAGGCATCATCACTGGCTTGATTCATCACCACACTGCGCCTAAACATCGATTCGGATACTTGGCGCACCTCACTGCTCGCATGGATCAGTTCGCTGATGATCCCATCGAGATTATCTATAAAGCTGTTGGTCCAACGCCCTAAACTGCCCAGTTCATCGCTACTGAAGGTACTAGGGTCGAGTCGACGACTGAGGTTGCCGTCCCCTTCAGCCAGTGTCTGCATTACCATGGTCATCTTGCTCATTTTATTGACCAGCGGCTTGGCACTAAACGTTCGAAACAGGCCAAGGCTCAACAGCATGCAAACAACCATTAGGCTTGCCTGTATAAAAGGAGATAAATCAAAAATGTGAGTCAGCAACAGAGGTAGGAAAAGGGTAAAAAGCATACTGCCAATAAAGTGTTTCGATAAGGTGTAGCTGAGGCTTCTATCACGGTATACCTCTTCCAAATCCGACTCACACATCATGCCGAACTTATCTGGTGAGCCATCGAGTTGAAACGTCACACCTTTACCAATGACAGGAATGTGTCGGTAATCGGAATAACCCGGATATTCTACAAAGACATTGTTGCCTTTCTTTATCGTCTCTCTGACACCTGGGTGCAGCTGCTTGGTAGCAGGATCGGTAAAGCGGATTTCAAACTCAGTATGATGCTGAACTTTCACCACGCCCCAATCGGTATTGACGCCTTGTTTAAGGTTCTCACCATGCGAGAAGGTGTTGTCTTCAAATCGAGAGCGAGATAGCGCGACACCGGCTTCAATACGTGGATCATGATTCGACTCCACCATAAAGATATAGTTGTCCCCAGACTCACTATAGATATGCCCCGCTTCACGCTGGATAATATCTCCAATCACATCGTTTGGTACTCGTCCGCACAGACACAGTGGCTTGCCGTCTTCACGTGAGAACGGCACATAAAACATCAGTGTTACTTGGTCATGAAACGACGAACTTGAAGCACCGACCGACAACGTTCGTTCGTCGACATAAGGCCCATGAAGATAGCGCTTCTTTAAGCCTTCGTTGAGCGCCTTGGGGTCAGTAAGCGTGTAACCAACATGATTGCTGTAGCTCGATGCTTGGGCGATGCCTCGCTCGTCCACGACCGCGAGTTCTGAGATATCTGGACTACGATTAAGAAGCCTTTGCAACGTTTCCGTTGTTTGCTCTTCCGTTCGACTAGCAACATACAGCGCGGCATCTTCGAGAAAGTCCCATTGGTTCTTTACCCAATTATTTAGTAACTGTACCCGTGTCTCCGCAATACTTTCGAACGTCTGCTCCAACTCCCTAGTGCGCGTTCGATTTAAAAAACAGGCCTTTCTCATCGCAATCTTACCCGTTGAGCCAAACCATTTAAGCCAATGACGTTCCTGATCCGTAAGGTTCATCTACATTCCTTGTTTTGTTTTACATCTATATACAACAAAGCAATTTATAGACCATATACAAAACAGGGCTTTAATTAACTTGTATGATTAATTTATATACAGATCAAACAATTACACTCCCAACTTTAGTGCGAAGCGATCACCAATATGGTGCATGGGTAAAAATTCGCCCAAAATTAATAAAGAAATACAACTCAAAAACTGGAACATTGATTCCATTTTTATGACGAATAAATGACATTAAAGCGATAAAAATCACAGCTAACTTATTTAGAGATTATTCGTATTGATCCATATCAATTCATATTAAATTTCAATTGGTTAAATAATGACTGCCGTCAATTTATTGATAAGGCATCATTTTGACACTTATAAGATAATACGCGCCTTATAAAACAATAAATTCTTATAACAAATACAAGGCAGTACGTAATGAACAATCATGATGAAAGAGTTCGCTTTTCAGATACGGATAGTCTTATTTCGACCACCTCGCCAGAAAGTAATATTACTTATTGTAATGAAGACTTTTACCACGTTGCTGGCTACAGCGAACAAGAGTTGTTAGGGCAACCTCACAACCTTATTCGCCACCAAGACATGCCTAAAGAAGCTTTTGCTCAGCTTTGGCAGTACATCCAATCGGGGAATAGTTGGATGGGTTTGGTGAAGAACAAATGTAAAGACAAGGGTCACTATTGGGTATCTGCGTTTGTTACTCCAATTCGCAACTCGGATGGATCGGTACACGAATACCAATCAGTAAGAACACAACCCACTGACGGCCAAATTGAGCGAGCTAAAACGCTTTACGCTCAAATGCACGCTGGAAAAGTTAAAATTCGAAGAATGCGCTGGCTTCTCAGCTCATATGCTCTATTAGGTTTGCAAGCTCTACTAGGGTTAGCGCTTATTGCAGGCTTGATCCCGACTACGATGGCCGCTATCGCATTATTGGTTACGGTTTTGGCTCAAGCGGGCTGTGCTGCAATGTTCAAGCAACGCCTATCTACGATACATAAGCTCGCTAAAGAGCATTACGACAACCCGATCATGGAAAAGCCATATACGGGTTATTGTGATGATCTCTCGCCTATTGAGCTCGCCATGCAGATGAAAAGTGCAGAACTTCGCGCAGTCACATCACGCGCTTCTGAAACCTCTACCGATCTGATTGATTCGGCAAAACAAGAGCTTGCGAATCGCCAGAGTATTGATAACGAATTAGGTGAACAAGATCTCGCGACAGATGCGATGGCAGTTTCAGCAGAAGAAATGTTGGCATCGATCGATGAAGTTGCTCATCAAGCCAAGCAGAGTGCTGATTTCGCAATTAACGCGCAGGATCAAGCACAACAAGGCGCTTCTACCGTTGAAGAAGCCGCTCAAACAGTACATGAGCTTAGCGAACACTTAACAGGCTCTAAATCTGCACTAGAGCAGCTTTACAACGATGTCGATGGCATCGAAGCGATTCTGTCTATGATTCAAGGCATTGCCGAGCAGACGAACCTTCTAGCACTCAATGCTGCAATTGAAGCGGCTCGCGCTGGCGAACAAGGGCGCGGATTCGCCGTGGTTGCTGATGAAGTTCGAGCTCTGTCTGGCAAGACAAGTTCTTCCGTCGAAGAGATTCGCTCACGTATTGAGATTCTACAAAACACGGTAAATCAAACGGGTCGCTTCATCGAAGAAGGTATTCACTCTTCTGAGGTTTGTGTCGAGAAGTCTCAGCAAAGCCGAGCCTCTTTCGAAGCCATTGTTCAAGACCTTATGTCGATCAATGAGCAAAGCGCTCAAACCTCTCAAGCAATCGAGGAGCAGGTGCAAGTTACTCACGGTATCAATGACCATGTTGTTCGAGTCAAGCAAGCGATCATCGAAACGCGAGAGCTTTCTTCTACATCCGTAAGACGTGCAGAGTCCTTAGCTACTCACCTACAGAGCCTAAAGCGCCTAGTGAATCAGTTTAATCATTAAGACCCAATTCGAATAAATGAAAGGCTGATGTCCAAATGAACATCAGCCTTTTTTATTTTTTGGATGATGAGTTAAACAGCGACCTAGAAGTCCAAACCCATTGCTTTCAATTCCTGCTCACATTGATGTGCGTCTTTGAATTGAATAGCCGCCATCCCCTGTTTTTGAGCGCCCTCTACGTTGTAAGGCATGTCATCGAGGAAAACAGTTTCTTCCGCATTCAATTTATTGGTTGTGAGCAGAGATTGATAAATTTCAGGTTGAGGTTTGAGTAAGCCAAGCTCAGCAGAGACAGTCGCACCTTCAAAGAGCGGCCAAAAATCATAGGTCTTTTTCAGATATGCCACGATTTCATGCACATTATCTGTCAGCGCATAAACATGATAGCCCGCTTGCTTAATGCGCTTAAGCAGATCAACAGAGCCGTATATTAGGAGCTGTGTCTGCTTAACGTAGTAGAACAGTTTGTCACATTCTAATTCAGACAAGCCAATCGTATCTTGGTAGCGTTGTTTGGCCTGCTGCTCAGAAAGATGCCCTTTGTTTAGCTCTAACCAAGTCTCAGATTGAAACACGGCTCGAGCACGCTACTCTAAGTCTTCAACCTCCCCAAAAGTCAGGCGAGCAATTTCCAACGGAGCCCATCGAACCAACACATTTCCGACATCAAACACCACATTTTTAATCACTCTAAACTCCTAAAAAGTACTCCTAGTGACCTCTAGATTAAATCTTTAATCACGCTGTCGATATGACGTTGGACACTTTCTTGAGTTAATTTAGGTAACCACGGCCAAGTTTCGTGTTGTGGCAAGCCAAGAAAAAAATCAATGACTTGAGAGCTACCTAAACCAATTGGTAGCTCGTCTGAAGGAACACCAATTAACAGCGCAACGGTAATCACACTTGCGTAACTATCGCAAACAGGATGTGCTTCTCCGTGGCGCAACTGAGAGGAAGCACTATTTGGGTAAGTGTAACTCGGTGAATACTGCTCTATCCCTCGTTCTTGCCAGCTATCACCGACTCGGCGGGCGTTCGAGAAATCAATGAATGAGACAATATTTTGTTCCGAAAGCAGAATATTGGAGGGTTTGATATCCCCATGCACATAACCACATCGATGCAGCTCTTCGAGCTCACTCAATACTTGGTCAATGACGTTCGCAACCACGGTAATATCACTGGTTTGATTATGCTTTATCAACTCTGAAAGCGACTGCCCTTCAACGTAGTTAGTCAGCAATGCCGCACGAGAGCCGTCTCGATAAAAATCGAGACAGCGCTGCGTTGATAGCCCCTGACTGTTGAGCCTCGAAAGCCATAACGCCTCACGTTGCAACATGATAGTTTCAATCATGGTTTCAGAGTATTTTGCTCTGACGCGGCCAAGCTCTGAATCAAAACAGAACTGATGCCGATGTGACTCACTAGCCCCATCGGAAACAGTCATATTGTTAGACTCGGGCATTTCAATACTTGTCAAAGAGCCGAGTGATATCGTCTTATCAGTATTGGGACAGTTTGTGTTAAGCGTTTGACTACAAAACTTCGCTAGCCACTCTGGATGTTCAATCGTTATAGCCACGTTGGGAATCCTAAATTAGTGAATAGATCAGGCTCAAAGGGTTGTCCTATACCATCACGTTTCACCTCAAGATTCACTTCGCCATTAGTCGAACTGTAGCGCCACAATATTTCATTACTACCAACCTGAGTGGAGCCTTTCATTTTCTCTGCCACTCTAAACCAACTCCAAACCCCCGAGAACTTCTCTCTCTGCACAACTCCTTCGGTATCACGAGTCATCACAGAGATATCTTGCATTTGGTTTGCTGGAATCGGCCAACTCTGCAATCGCCACAGCTTAGGTCCGTTTTGATATTCGAAGAATTTCAGATTCGCTTCAAGTGCAAATCGCGTCAACGATGGTGACATCTCCACGGCTTTTATTGAGAAATTGAACCCCAGATCTTTGCCAGTAAAGAGTTGCTTCTGGATTCTTTCAACCGAGTCGCTGAACGACGGGTATTGCCAAGAGAGCGACAAATATTGATGAGGAATGAAGCCATTCAGGTAGATTTCTCGACTGATGGTCATATCCAAGTGACTCGCATACTTCTTCGAGAACTGATCGAACTCCCCTTCGGGTTTAAAGAAGGCTTCAAAATCAGAGAGCAGCACGTCAGTCTGAGCATTACTCTTAATCGGGTAGTGGTTAGCTAAACGAGTCAGATAAAAGTGAGTCACCTTAGACCAATCTTCATTGATCACTTCACGAACCGCATCCAGCGCCAAACCGTTAACCAGAGTCGCTTGCGAGTCCATTAGTTCAGGCAACAGAGGAACATTGTAGTCATCCGCAGAGAGGTGCAAGCGTGCAATCGGGTTGCTTGAATCTGCATTCTCTAACTGCTCTAGGAAATAGTGCCCTTTCGATTGAATCTCTTTCGACTTGTTCACCCAATCTCGCAGCGCAGTCAGATTAGTCAGCGCAATATCTAATGAGCTTTGACCCGTTTGGTTAGCGTGAATCACACCGTGAATATGACGGAACGGATAGGTGATCGATTCTGCCACTCGCTCCATCGCAGAGCCATTGTTAGATTGCAGTGGTGAGGTTTCAGTGGCTTGCTGAACTTCTTTCTGCTGTTCTTCCTTCTGCTGCTCTTTACTCTCCAATGTGCTCTTGATGAGGTTAGTGTTGGTGCTCACCACTGAGTAGAACTGCGTTATTGGTGAGAAGTTAGCGTCCGTAACTAGATCCAGCTGTTGCTCGCTGCCGCCCCAGCTCGATACTTCAGTAAGCTGTACATTCGAAACAAACGCATTCCAATATTGTATGTAGTCTTTGATATAACGTTCACGTAATTGACGGTTGATGCGATTCATCTCAGCTTCACCGTTGATGCGCCCCATCACGCCCTCATACGCTGTAATAGCCTCAGAAGCGAGCTGGAAGCCTGTTTCGTTACTTAAATCTTGGAAGCCGTCACGTGTGAATGCATAAGGAATCAAGTAACCACTGAAGCCGTCGTTAAACGTAAATACTTGTTCATAGACCGGGTTGAGGCTCTTACGAATATCGACGCGGCGTGCAAAATCACGATGCTGCAAAATATGCTGATAAAGCAACTCACTCACATCATCGGTCGATAAGGATTTACGCACTAAACCCAGTAACTGCTCATCAAACGCAGGGGGAATAGCCGATGTGCTAAGCGCATCTTCTGCAAGGAGTTTAAAGCGCTTAATAAGGCTTGCATCACCGCTACCCTCTTCATTCAAGGCATCAATATAGTAATTCACCAATGAAGTTGAAGAGTGGCGTGCTGGGTTGTACAAGATCTGCTGAAGGTTAAGCAATTCAAGAGTCTTTACTTTGTCATCCAGCGAGTTGTACACGAACATATCTTTCATGATGTAGTCGCGCATCAAAGTAAGTAACTCTGAGTTCAACTCACCAAAGTAAGCATCATGAACATAACCAGAGATGCTAGAGTTTGGCAGCCAACTAGAAACGTACCAAGGGTGATGCTTTTCATCATAAAGCTGCACTATTTCCCTAAGCTCATAGAGACTGAATACCGGCGATGCCAAATCATCAGGTTGAATCGCATTCTTCTCTAGGTTTTCTTTATAGCGGTCCAACATCGCGAGCGCCTTGTTGTCCAACTCCTGCTGATAGTCAAAACCCGCTTTGATAGTGGCGACAAAACCCACAAACAGGATTACCAAACCGCAAGAGACAACCCAGCGTGTTGTTCGATAGGTGATCTCACGTTTCTTGTTAAACCCAACCAGAGGCGCTTCTTTTAAAACACAACTTCTGAACAGGCCTTTTCCAAATAGGCTCAAGCTTTTTGACTGAGTGTGAATACTAGACAGAGTTTCAAAACCCAGTTCAGAGGCGTGCATTGTGCTGATAATGTCGACGTTTTCACTTTCACCACCCACGTTGACAAAGAAGTAGCCTCGGAAGAATAGATCGATCTCATCGAATTGATGTTGACTGAAAGTGAGTGAAAGGAAGTCTTCGACATCATAACGCAGGGCAGATAGCTGATATATACCGACCAGAGCAGAGTCGCGATAATCCGCGTTCAGTTGACCTTTTAGTGATGAACTTAAAGAGTTTGTGAGAGAGTGGCTTAACGCTTCAAACGACTCATCGAACCAAGCTTTATCGTACTCTTTACTCTCTTCAACATCGCGTAATGCACCAAATGGTAGCTCACGTTCGCTCTCTTCTAGTGGCGAGAATAGCTCACACAGGTCCTGAATCTGTGACATATGAGTAAACGTGCAATACGTCGGCAGTGTTAAACCCACGGCTTTATTCAGATCTTCTAGAACCGAGCGATATTTCTGGCTTAGTTCACTGACAGCGATTTCGGTACTATTGATCAACTTACCCAAATCAACAGCACATAACACACCATTGAAGGCTTGTCTTGAACGTTTAGAAAGGATTAACGCCACCAGCGTATTGATGCTCTTCTGCATTCCCTCTTTTGGATGGAGCAAGTCAATGGTAGCAATGATCGCATCATCTGATGCCCAAAAACGAACGGCGACCAAATCTTCAGGTAGGTTATCTGCGGGCTCAATCGCCTCAAACCCCATCTGCTGCAGCCAAAGTTGGTCGTTCTCAATGTCTTCCGTTAAGTGCACATACCATGGGATTAGATAAGGGTTCGCACTAAGGCGAGAATGCTTGCGCCAGACATGATTAAAGGTACGTTGGATCTCCTCTTCGCGCCAATCTTCACGCTTCTTCGCATCTTCGTCTACTGGCGGGCGTCTTAGTCGAGAATAGATTAGAGCTCCAATACCCACTGCGGCTAGAACAGCTACGATAATCTGCACGACTACCGCCCAAATCGGCTCTAACCAATACCAATCCAATAACCACAAACCACCAACTAATAAGCTGATCACAAGTAGTGAAAGCAAAATGGCAAAAGTGAGTGCTTTTTTCTTACTTATCATTAACTAACCCTACTACTTCGCTTTGGTGATAAAGGCATCGGTTATTCCCGACTGCTTGGCACTTTCCAATATTTCAGCCGCTTGTTCTCTTGTGTCTGCATGGCTTAAAACTCGGTATTTGTCTCGCCACAGCCTCACTTCAATGTTAGGGAATACTGCCCCATAGCGAGACAAGAAGTTTTCAGACGCCGCCTTGGTCGATAAGGTAGCCAATTGTACTTGCCACGCGCCGGATGCTACTGGTTCGCTCACATTGCTACTATCACTAATAGTGCTAACCGGAGCCGTGATTCTAGGTGCTCTGCCCAACTCCTCTGGGGTGCTGGTGTAGATAAACTCTTGCTCTTGAATATTAGCTTGGCTGTAATACTTATCGGTAAACTGTGGAAGCTGAATAAATGCTTGTGCTTTTTGTGGCGTTGTTAAGTTGTACCAGTAGTAAATACCGGCCCAGGTCAATGACAGAAGCATTGCGAATAACAAGAAACCTCTGGTTAATCGTACTGGCCTCTGCGGACGGCTTACCTTTTTGATTTGTGCGGCATGGGGCCTTGGAATAGCGTGGGCATTCTCTTCTGTGGATTGCGTATCTTGTGCAAAAACTGCTTCCTCAATTCTTTGTAGCAGAATACCCAGCAACTCTTTTCCTTCTACTCGGTATCGACCACGGAAGCCAAGTTTGATCATGATATAGATGAGTTCTAACAGGTCTCGAAGCAACACTGGCTGAAGCAATGCGCGTTCTGCGACCAGATAAAACTGTTCACCGCCGTTTTTAATACCAAACAGTTCGCTGACCAAGGTTTGGTTTTCCCAGCCAGACTCCTCTCCCCAGTCCGAGTGAAGGATCTGTTCATCCAACATCACTGCAAATAGGAAACAGGTTTTATCTGCCACTGACGGTGGGTAGTCGAGCTTAGCCACTTTGTATTTCAGGTCAGTAAGCAGGCTTTTAATACCGGTTCTAAAGGTGTAGATGTCTGCTGGGCACTCAAGCCGTTTGATAGAGACAGAAAGCGATAACAACTCTGAACTAGAACTCAGAATATCGTTGTCAAACAGCAAGCCTTTGCGCTGAAACATATTAAATCGCGCATGATTTTTTATGGCGTTAAGACTGGCCAAACGCACAGAGTCGAGATTGGACTGAGCATCCCTAGATTGGGAGTCGGTCTCTATCGCTATCGTCGCTTCATCGAGTAGGTCATCCATAACGTTACCCTAGCGCATACAGTTTTATTTCTAGGTCTGGCACTCGGCTGTCGATATGCAGTGCAATCGGCTCTCGTTTAGACTTGAGTAGCTGCCAGTATTCATGAGAGGTCTCAATCTCAAAATAGGCCAAATCCACTTGAGCTTTCAATTCCGACGGAGCCACAGCTAACGGATTAATCGTCACGCCAGATTGGCTGTTACGTACCAGCTCAGCAATCAAGCTGATACCACTCAATGTGCAAGCGCTCGGGAAGGTCGAGCTGAGCATAGACGCACCAATAGAAGACTTCACCGACAGCACCAGCCTGCGACCATCCATTTGGTGCAGAGTTGGAATAGACAAACGCAGTAGACGACGCTTATCAAACAGATTCACGTCCCAATCAAACTCAGTCACCTTATCGCTCTGTACCATAGAGAGCTGCTCACGAAGTGTCGAAAATAGAGGGCCAAAGGCGTGATGAAGGTTGTCTTTGTCTAGAATACGGTGATTGGCGTTACCAATCGCGGGCGTAAAGCTATCAAGCTCAGACGAGAAACTAGTCAGTTTTTCATACAGAAGCTCAACGTTGCTATCTGGCTTAGATAGTAAGATTTGGATTTGTGGACTCCAACGGTTTAAGGTTTGTAGCCACATAAATTCGCGCATTAAGCTCAAATCACTTTTAGTCTGTTCACCCACACCGATGCGTTCCAATACGTTTTTCGCTCGCGCTTGCACTAAAATGAATAGCTCTTTTAGACGCTCTTTCAATTGAGTTGACGCACCGTATTGAAGACAGCTAGGAATGAAGCCTCGGTCGAGAACCACTTCCCCATCGCCTCTTCTTTCAAGCACCTTAGCGATCGGAATCAGCACTAAACCATTAACGTCTTCACCTTCCACAACCAAACGGATATTGGGTTCCGCGAGTGTCGCTTTAATACCACTTTGCTCGGCATCACTTGCGTCAAACAAGTTATGCTCTGCAACGATATAGCGTCTAAGTTCTTCTTTTGGCCCATATTCGTTTTCACCCTCAACTGAGAGTGGCAATGCAAGGTAGATGCACTTGTCGATGGTGTTTTCGGGTACTTCGATCAATAGCTCTCGAGTACAATCGAATAGAGTGCCGTCTTGAAACACGCCACTGCATCTTACGACGCCAAATTTTCCTAACTTCAAGTAGTTAGATTCAATCTCTAGCGCTGATACGCCATAACTGCCACTGCCTGACGTCAATGCAACATACTTCTGAATATATTGCGTAATGTATCTTTCGGTTTGCTGAAAATGCTGAGGAGCGACAAACATCCCCTCTTTCCAAACCACTTTTCTTTGATGTTTCAAATAGGTCTCCTTACCACCAAGAACTATCAACAGGCTGAGTAATCTCAATCTTTGTTTGTGAGATTCGAATAATTATTGGGTTTTCATCGGGTTCTTCTACTAACGCCACTAAGCCTTTGCTCACTGCTACTTCATAGTCAGCAAATTCAGCAAACACCGCGATAGCTTTGGCTTCTTGCTGCACTTCTAGTACAAAAGAACGCTTCTCTTCAGGCAATACGGGCGCCAACACTTTAGTGTCGACAAGGGTTCCAGCTAACACCGTGCTGTCCGATTCGTACAAGCTAATGAAATCCGCTTTTTCAAACGCGCCTGTTTCTTTTAATTGGTAAACTCTTACAACCAAAGGTCTTGCTATATCGTCTTCGAATGCATTGATATCATTCGTCGCTTCCATCTTGACGTTGACCGACATCGATGGTTGAAAAACACTTTCATCGCTTGAACTACAAGCCATGATCAAAAATGAACTCACTACAGTTGACAGGCAACGAACAAAAAACTGCTTTGTCTCCATTACTTGTCCCTTAACTCTTCTAAAAGCATCGCGGTAAAATTACGCTTGAACTCTCCACGATCTTGTTTGCGTGCGAACTGCTTTTTGTACAATCCCCAGTATTTCTTCTCTTTACTGCCCCACCCAGATAGATAGTCATTAAACTCTGACTCCAGGTGCTGCGGATTAAAGTCTGCAAGGAACTTATCCAAAGTCGTTTCGATACAAGAGACCAAGCGTTCACGATCGACAGCTGCTGTTAAAGCTGACTGTTGATGCTCAACGATCTGATTGAGTCTCTCTATGCTTGAATCCAGTGCTTGAATTTGGGAGCCATTACTCAAAGTCACACCAGTCTCTTGAGAGCTCTTGTTTGAAGAATTGCGAGGGCTCGGCTCGTCGGCCATGATGATGGGATCGCTACTCGATTTTTCATCAAGAGTAATATTGAGAAGATCGTCTTCTTCGAACGGGTCATAGGCATACACATCTTCGCCAGCGACATTGTCGGCACTGAACGAACTCGCGGTGTCAATCGCCTCTTCAATTTCGTTGAAAGCCGTTGATTCAGCACCAAAGACGGTTGCTGCTGGCTCTTCAATCACTCCCGCAAAATCAAAAACGGGTTCATCAAGTGGCGTGTGAATCGGCTCTGATGTCTCAGGCTTGGCTTCTTTTGAGAAAAGCTCCTGCATGTCACTCACCAACAGTAAGTATCCACCTATTCGGATACTGTCACCGTCGCTGACCTTAGCCGATTGACCAGCACCAAGAAAAACACCATTTACTTGCGCACCGTTCGCGCTGCGATCGATAACTTGAAAGCCTCCCTCGGAGTGAGGAAGCACTTCAATATGAACACGAGAGAGCGTGCGACTCATGTCTGGTAGCTGAACCGTACATTCGTAAGAACGGCCAATAGTCCCACCACTACTTGGCAATGATATCTGTCGGCTGACTACCTGCTCGTTTTCAGGTAGCTCGATCAACTGAAAACTTATATTCATGGCTTTCCCTTACCCTTACTTCAATAACACTTACGTAAAGAACGATTAAATCTGTCCAAGAATCCTGGGGACTCACGCAAGAAGTCATTAGAAAAGTGAACCATTAGATCTTGTTTTTTGATCCTTACTTTTTGAAAGTAATCGACCGGTATACCTGCTTTCTTCAACGAATCTTCAAAAACAAGTTCATATTCATAAGCGACGTCCAAGTCGCCTTTCCATAACATTTGGAGCAGTGAATCTGCATCACGTGGTTTACGGATCACGTTATAGCCATCACGCTTTAAAGATAACCATTTGTTTGTATTAAATTTAGCACCAAATCGCAGACTAAACTTGGTTGTTTCATCATTTATGTCGGCATAGATGTTTGGCGCGATAAACCACGCCAAGTATTCCGACACAAGAGGCTCCGATGCGGTCGCATATTTCGCACGTCGGCTGTTCGCTGAACCAGAGAAGAAACCGTGCATTTCTCCAGTTTCCACCATCAACTGAGCTTTATCCCAGCGCATTACTCTAATTTCATACGGTTGTCCCATACGGCGCAACGCGCACTTTACACGGTCAACGGCAACGCCACCTATCCCACCGTTTTCATCCACGGTTTGATAGGGCGTCCATATCTGTGTTGCCAGCGTCAAGCGTTCAATAGCTTGAGCACTGGTTGCGACACCCATAGTAGCAATGATCATTGCCGTATTGAGCGCCGCAGCCTTAAGTGTTTTAGGCAACAAAAAGGTGTTTCTAATAATACTGCTCACCTTTGAGATATCCTTCTCCATTAAGTGATGTTAACCACTAATTCACCAGTCACAGGATCCGTTGTCACCGCGACTTGATTTATGCTCTGCCCTTCACTCAGTCTGTGAATACAGTCAATCGCTAACTGTGGCATCAGAGATCGGTTGATAATCTGCTCAACCGCACGACCACCCGTTGTTGGGTCTGTATTTCGGCTCACGACAAAATCCACGAACTTCTCATCCCACTCAAAGGTCGCTTTGTATTTTTCATCCAAGCGCTTGGCGATGCGATTTAGACTGATCTCTGTGATCTGGCTAAGCTCGTCACGATTTAGCGGGTAGTAAGGCACGATAGTGGTTCGCCCTAAGAACGCTGGCTTGAAGTATTGCTGCAGTGCAGGACGAATTTCTTCTAGCAGGTCTTCGTTAGCCAAACGATCTTCATGCTCTTCACAGATGTCCACGATAGCTTGATCGGCTGCGTTCGAGGTCATGATGATAATTGTGTTCTTGAAGTCGACGGTGCGGCCTTCACTGTCCTTAATATGGCCCTTATCAAAGATTTGATAGAACAAATCATGGACGCCCGGATGCGCTTTCTCCATCTCATCAAGAAGCAGCACAGAGTATGGGTTACGACGAATTGCTTCGGTTAATACACCACCTTCCCCAAACCCTACATAACCAGCTGGAGAGCCCAATAGCATGGAGATTTTGTGCTCTTCTTTAAACTCGGTCATGTTTATAATGGTCAGGTTATCACCACCACCGAACACTTCGTCAGCAAGTGCCATTGCGGTTTCAGTTTTACCCACACCACTTGGACCACACATCAAGAACACGCCAACTGGCTTACGGCTGTCGGTTAGACCTGCACGTGAGATTTGAATGCTCTTAGCAAGCTCACTGATCGCTACATCTTGACCGATTACACGCTTATGCAGGGCTTTATCAAGAGACAGCAGTTGAGCTACCTCTTCTTGCACCATGTTACCCGCTGGGATCCCCGTCCAGTTTTCAATAACCGTTGCAATCACTTGGTCATCCACCACAGGGAACACCAGTGGATGCTCACCTTGGATCTCCTTTAGTTCGCCTATGGCGCTATTGAGTCGTGCTTGGCTCTCAATATCGACATTGTCTTCAAGTCGGCTGGTTTCAATCGTTTCGCATAATGCAGTAATAGTCGTTACTAATTCGCGCTCTTTTTCCCACTGTTCATTTAGCGCATTCAGCTCGCTTTTCTGCTGCTCAATTTTTTGATTAAGCGCTTCATGATCAACGGCTTTGTCAATAAACACTGCACCTTCTGCTTCTAGGGCGGAACGCTCACTCTCAAGGTAACTGATATTCTGCTCTAGGCTCTCAATACACTCTGGTTTTGCGCCTTGAGTCAGTGCGATACGGGCACATGCTGTGTCTAACAAGCTGATTGCTTTGTCCGGAAGCTGACGAGATGGCAGGTAACGAATCGACAAGCTAACCGCGGCTTCAATCGCATCCTCTAAAATAAACACGCCATGATGGGCACGTAGAGCTTCACCAACACCACGCAGTATCTGTTTTGCATCTTCTGCATTTGGTTCTTCAACGCTAATGACTTGGAAACGACGTGTTAATGCTGGGTCTTTCTCAAAGTACTTCTTGTACTCAGCCCATGTCGTTGCAGCAATAGAGCGGAATTCACCACGGGCTAAGGCTGGTTTAAGCAAGTTAGCGGCATCGTTTTGACCTGCTGCACCACCGGCGCCAATCAGTGTATGTGCTTCATCAATGAATACGATGATCGGTGTCGGTGAGCTTTTCACTTCGTTGATCACGTCTTTCAGGCGGTTCTCAAATTCACCCTTGATGCTCGCACCTGCCTGCAGCAAACCAAGATCAAGCGTATGAATTTCAACACCTTGAATCGCTGGCGGTACTTCACCTTTAACGATGCTATGAGCCAAGCCTTCTACAACCGCGGTTTTACCCACGCCCGGCTCACCCACCAAAATAGGGTTGTTCTGACGCTTACGACACAAGATGTCTATCGCCATACGAACTTCGCTGTTACGACCTAATACTGGGTCAAGTTCGCCGTCTCTAGCTTGTTGAGTCAGGTTTACTGTGTATTTTTCAAGAGCACCACCAGCGACAGCGCCCGCTGCATTTTCTGATGCTGCTGCGGCAGATGAAGCCGCTTGTGTTTTCACATTCTTGAGGGAACTGATTTGAGCGTTCAACGCCTCAGTAGATAGAGTTTGAAGTGCAGCCAAAGAAAACTTCTTCATCCCTAAGTTATCAGTCTGAGTTAGGGCTAGAAGTAAATGAAGACTGGTGACTTCCTGATGACCGTAGTTAACAGAGGCAAGCATCCAAGCACTTTCCATCAACTCGCTGATTGCTAGGCTAATCGTAGGCTGTCCAGTTGCGCCTGTAGAGAGTCGATTAATACGCTGTGTAAGTTCGCTGAGCACGACACTAGGATCGATATTTTGCTTGCTCAAGCAGCCGATGAGGTTTTGTTCCTTCATCGCGATGAGTTGAACCAACCAATGTTCTATCTCAATGGCAGTGACTGTTTGTGCCATTGCAGCTCCTGCTGCTTCCTCTAACGCTGACTTAAGATGAACATCTAGCTTTGAAACGAGGTTCCCTAGTTTTATTTGTGACATCAAACTCTCTCCTGTTGAATTAAGATCTTACGAAATTCCGATTTTCGCTTATGAGGCACAAGGCAGTTGGCCTCTCCAAGCCTCAGGCCACTCTTTTTACTTGAGAGCATCGGCTCATCGATGTACTCACGTTTCACATACATATAAAGTCGAATATCGAGACTCTCGCGCAAATAGGCTTGTACTAATGATTTCATCGAGGACGCAAAGTGTGAGTTATTCAATAACCCTAAATACTCACTGCGCGTTTTAGGTGTAATGTTAATTTCCAATGCTTTGAAGGTTTGAGTTCCTGTTGAACCCAACCAAAAGCCTTGGCTCAATTTCTGATTTTGACCTTGCTGACTACCAAGTTTGGTTTGGTATTTGGTGTTGATTCGATAGAACGACGCTGGCGCTACAACTGGGTTCACCGTTAAGGAGAAATAGTTACTCAATAGACGTTTTAGCCCGTTGAGGTTTCTGCTTTTGTTGCCCAATGCCATGCCATGACGCAACATACTCGGGTCTGACTTTTCGCGATTTGCATTCGGAAGAGCAAACATGCACGCCAGTGCCGCTTGTTGAGATAAGCGCCCCACTACATTGCCCGCTTGCACGTCACGCTCCTGTTTTAGCAGCATGTTGCGGTTGGTTTCGACATGCAACTTAAGCTCTAGATAACGCTGATTAAACACATCAATGAATTTTTGCAGCGCATAGTCATCTTGATGCAAGCTGTTAAGGAGCTCAGCATACATATAGTCAGGAATTACCCCTTTTGACCCAGACAGCGCCTCAAGGCCAAGCTTAATCTTTAGTGTATTGTCGCTACGACGAATACGCGTCACTTCACTCGCATCACCATATGGCATAACCTCTGGCGACAACTCTAGATTCGCTTGGCTGCCCATAGCTCTCAGAAGACGTATCACTTGTACAAAATCAAACGTATGAGGTTGGCTTAGCAACCGAGTTTTGACGTTGTCGGCATCTTGTTGAGTCATCTGAGTTATAGACATAGCTGGCTCCCATGAGTTTTAGGGAACTGCACGCCCGGATTGTCACTACCAAAGCGCTCTACCGAGACCTGAATAAAACGGTCAAAACTGCAATATTGCGAAAACACTGAGTTAAGAACTTGAGAGAAGACTGAAAAGTCCGCACCTAGAATTTCATCGTCAACGACGACTTCGATTTCGGTTCCAGAAGCAAAAATACTGTGCCCTGCAATAGTAATTGGAGCTACGAGGTGGCGATAGGAGACCTTCTTAATTGCGTAGGCTTGTGGGCATTGCACGGAATTACACGTTAAGCGGAGCGTATCCTGAAGTGCGACCGTTGGGTCATCAGTTTGTACCAAGCTCGCAAAGTTGGCATTCAACATAGCCAAGAAACGCCATGTTAGCTGATTATCCAGAGATGGATACTGAGGTGCGGTCGGTGTTTTTAAAATGGAAAACTCGCCCGGCAAATCAACCGCAGCAAGAGAATTCGCTTGCGTTCCAGATGGAATCAAACACGGGGCTCTACCATTGCAAACCAGTAGCTGAGTGGCTAAAACCACGGCCTCTTGCTCGGCAGGTAACTGCGCATAGCTAACCGATAAATTCATGCAGCGTCGACCTTTATGGTCCCAATGCTGGCTACTTTGCCATTGCGGCGCATCGGTATCAGACCAATAGCCACTGGCGTAAATCGGCGATAACGGCACTTCACCCGTCGACATCACTTCACACACAGACTCAACTGAAACTACGGTGAAATGGTCTTGTTGCTGGGCGTCAGCGATCACCGGAATCGATAGCTTTGAAAAATCGTAGCGCATTGGCTCGCCACGTTTACTGAACAGGTTCACTGCAGGTGCTGTGTTCAACAAGAATACGTTTCGTGAAAACAGGCTAAGGTACTCTACGGGTAGTTGCTTGATGAAGAAAGTGAGCTGAACTTTGTCAGTATCAAACTGGCCAAGCTCTTTACCGAGATCTTCAATACGCATGTACGCAGCTTTGTCTGGGTATGCGAAGTAGTCTCGCAAGATATCAAATCCGCTCAGGTGGCCATCATAAGTAGGTAGCCAGATGAAATCGGGGTCAGTAATGCGACTGCGTAACTTACTCGGTTCAACGATAACCTGCTGTTCACCGCTGGTAATGGAAATTGCTTCGGTATTCAATAACAAGAGGTCAATCAAGCCACGTGAACTGCTCTCAAACCCTCTCACATAAAAATCGAACGAGCCGATGTCCATTTGTGAGAAAGATAGCTCAGGGTCATTACTTAAAAGCTCAACTTGAATCGCCGAATCTGAACGTCGCAGTGTTGGCGGCGTTGGAAAGTTGAAAGGAGCCGTTGTTGCTGAGATATCCGCGATGTGGAAAGGCTCAATGACCATTTCATCCACCAGCGTGAAGATCGATTCAACTTCATCATGCACAACCGAGAGTTCTGAACCTTTATTCAGAACAACCTTCGTTGTCGCTTCTTCAGCTTCAACGTCGAGATAAAATGGGGTATAGCTTGGAATGATTTGCAGATAGCCCGGATAAACAATGTTAATCAAGTCTTGTAAAATTTCAGGAAAATGCTCATCAAGGCGTTTCTCTGTTTTTGCATTGAGTAATGCTGCCGCTTCAATCAAGCGGCTAATGTTCGGATCTTCTTGATCATGTTGATTAAGACGCATTGAGCCAGCGTGTTGTGGGAAATCACGCCCATAATCACTGAGAGCTGAGCGTATACTTGCCAACTCGCGCTCAAAATAACTTAGCATTTGATCAGACAACTTCCTGTCCCTCCATGGTCGCCTGTTGATTCGATAGACTTAAATTCGAATCAAACAGAAATACGTGCTCTCCTGCTGAAGTATTGACCTTAGCCATGATGGAAAAACAGATCGCGTTCTTGGTTTGATCGCCCTCTTGAACGAACACGCTCACCTCCGATAATCGCGGTTCAAACGACTGAATTAAGCGTTCTAGTGCTCGTGAGAACTGATCTTTCTCGATTTGACTGCTTTGACTTTGTGAATTGTCCAAGCCAAAGCAATAAATGGACTTTTGCGTTTCTGAATAGACGCTCGGAATCAAACGCATTGGCGCTTCCGAGTTGAGCAAAGTCGTTAATTGATAGTGAATAGATTCAAGTAGGTCATCTCGATCCGAGCTTGTGTTGCTTTTCTTCACGAAGGTTTTCCAGAAACTCATGCGCGGCCTCCAGAAGCAAACAATGACTCTTCTGTGCCAAGGTCTGTTGAAAGCAGAACTTCACCACACACGTTATCGAACTGATACTGGGGCTGAACGAGTACATTACACACGTAACGATCGTTCTCCCCTTTCACCTGCTTCACTTCTACGCGGCTTTTACTAAGTGGAAATTTTGCAAGCGTTGCTTCATCGGCATTGAACAAGTTACTGGTGTACTTTTGCAGCCAGTTGTTCAGATACAATTCACACTCTTCTGCACTTTGAAAATTGCCGATCATGCCGCGGATTTGCACCTTCAAGAAATGAGCGATTCGGCAGATCATCAGAGTGGTTTGCACTTGGCCTGCTACAAGGTCGGCGTCATCTCGGGCTTTATCCCAAATAGAACGATTACCTCTGAAGAAATACTTATCGGTGGTGGTGCTATGACACAAAGGAATAAATCCTTGGTCTGCGTAGAAGTTACCCATCTCGGTATATATGTTGAGTTCTGGCGTTGGAGTGAATGTTGCAGGCGTGCCCACGCCATTTTGCGGGACATTCACTAATGAGCCGATCAACTTGTCTTGCCAGCGCGACTTCATAAAACCAAACCAATTGATGCGATTAAATTCTCGCATCGCAATCGAGGCAAACAACATAGCTGCACTGCCCCACAAGCCCTTTTGCATCTGTGCTGATTCAGAAAAAACAATGCGACGAGAAGATGAAAAAGAGTGCGCTTCACGCAAGCGAACACGTGGCATCGCAAGAGCGATGAATCTGGCTTGGCTAATACTTCTTAAACGCTGCCAAGAGACAAAATCCGGTCCATCTAAGATCTTTTCTATTCGATTGGTATCAGATAGCCAGTCAGGGCCACTCTCTCCAAAAAAGTTATCTTCTGGAGACAGTACAAAAGGACACAAACAGAGCTCGCCTAGACAGGCTAATAGCTCTAATGTGTAGAGATCATCATAGTCGTCATCGACATCCATCGAGATAGCATGGTCGACGACTATCATGCCAAAAGGCTGACCGCCAGAAGTGTTTAACTCTCTGTTAGCGACCAAATTATATAAGCTGGTTCTCTTTAAAGAGACGGCGTTATTAAGCTCATGAGAAAGCTCTCCCCATGAAGTATCTAACAATTTAACTCGTATTTTTTGGTAATTAACTGGAAGCATGACAAGGGTTTCTACGCCCTTCCATGTTGCCTCCAACTGACTAAAACTAGGATGATGAATGATGTGAGACAGCTGCTCTGAAATGCGACGATCTATCTCCGCAATGAGGCGAGTGACACCGGCGAATAACAGACTGGTGTCACTTAGCATCTCTGCATCAATATGGAATAGCAGAGAGAGCGCATCATGCAGATACGCACTGTCCTCACTATTCAATTCGCAAAACTCCGTTTGCAGCTTCTCATCAAACATCCATCAATCCATTCGTGCTTGCTGTTGTTCCAAATTAACCTGGGATCTTCGTAACCATACGGACAGAAGTGGTTAATTCCTCCATTTGCAACCACGGTCTTAGGTGAGCGACAGCAGAGTACGCACCCGGTCTACCTGGCTGTTCCACAACCTGAATCTGAGATTCACATAGCGGTGTTTTAGAACGTTCAGAGTTACCAACAGCACCAGAGTTCGTGTATTGATCAATCCACGTTTGCAGTTGCTTCTGAATATCCGTTGCTTCTAGGTTCGAGCCCAACATATCGCGACCCATTACTTTGAGGTAATGTGCGATACGGCTACTTGCCATGATGTAAGGGATACGAGCAGAGATCGCTGCATTGCTGGTTGCATCAGGGTCGGTGTAGACTTTTGGCTTCTGAGTCGTTTGGCTACCGATAAACACACCGTAGTTGGTGTTTTTGTAGTGAACCAAAGGCAAGAACCCAAGGTCGCTCAGCTCTTTTTCACGCTCATCCGTCAGGTTAACTTCGATCGGACATTGCTGCTGAATATCACCAGCATCAGACTTAAACGTCAGGTTAGGAAGGTTCTCAACCTTACCGCCATTGTCTAGGCCGCGAACTGCCGTACACCAACCAAATTGCGTGTGAGCTTGGGTCATTTTCAAGCCAAACTCAAACGCAGCGTTAGACCAAACTAACTCTGAGTTATTGCTTGGTTTAGGGTTACCCTCTGCGTCTGTTGCTAGCTCTTCATAATTGAATGAGTTAGTTGCCAGACCTTTTTCGCCATATGGAAGACGAGCAAGCGTTTGAGGCATGGTTAGTACCACGTAGCGAGCATCATCACTTTCACGGAAAGCGTTCCAAGAAGCGTACGCTGGAGAGTCAAAACCAGCTGCAACTGGCTTACCTTCATCGAAGGTTTCAAACGAATCAAACTCAAACATTTCAGGGTTAGCTGCTGCAACAAAAGGAGCATGGCTTGCTGCCGCTGTTTCACCCATGTATCTCAGTAGCGCTACATCTTCATCTTTATGACTGAAGCTGTAGTCACCGATCAATGCACCATAAGGTTCACCACCAGCCGTGCCGAACTCTTTCTGATAAAGCGCATCGAATAGCGGGCTACGATCAACTGCAGGCGCATCTTCAAACTGCTCAATGAGTTCATCTTTAGTAAAATCGACCAATTTAATCTTAAGCGACTGACCAGTTTCACTCTCTTTCACTAGTTTGTTCAATCCGCGCCAAGAGCCTTCTAGTCTCTGGAACTCATCGTTTTGCATCACTTGTGAAAGCTGCTTAGACATCTGCTTATCGATCTGAGCAATCGCGTTTTCTATCGTTTTAGAAACGTTTTTATCCCAGGTAACAGTGCCGCTTAGAGCCTGCTCTGCCAGTACTGAGAACAGTTCTTTGGTTGTATCAGCCGGGGTTTGGTTAGTCGCTGCAATCGCTCTATCTAATAGACTTGCCGAGACCGCTTCAGCTTGTTCACCCGCTTGGCTTTCTAGTTCAGAACTCATTACTCATCTCCTTTGCTTTCTACGCCCAACTCACTAGAAAGTGCGTTAATCTGATCTGCACTTTGTAGTACCTCTTTCAATAGCTTCTCAAGATCACGAGAACGATCCGCTTTTGAAAGGAGTGTCTTTAGTTGCTGACGTGTTTCTGCAAGTTTTTTCAATGGTTCAACTTGCTCGATGAGAGCATCTGGCTCGAAGTCTTTCATTGAAGAGAAAGATAAAGCGGCTTCAAATTGGCTATCGTCATCTTGTAGCGTGTTGTCTACTTTCAACTTTAGCTCTGGGCCTACACGTTTAAGCACAGTGTCGAAGTTATCTTTATCGATCTGGTAAAACGTTCTCTCTTCTAAATCTTCACGATCTTCTTTATGCGCAGAAAAATCCCCAATAACACCGACAACAAACGGCAGTTCTTTGTTCTCTACTGCACCATTGGTTTCGACATCGTAAGTGATACTTACCCGGTTTTTGCTAACACGTTTGTGTTGTGAATTTAAAGCCACGTTACTTCTCCCTGTTAATCAAAATTAAGCCGCCTTAGACTCAAGTTTGCCTGTGGTACAATCGAACTTAACAGTATCGCCTTTCTCGATCTTACCGCCGTCACCTTCTTGGTAGTAAACCTTAGTCAGCGTGGTGTATGTCAGTGAGAAATCTTCTACTGGTAGCTGGCCATCAGAGCCGTGAATGTTGTAGCTAGCAATACGAGTTTTCTCTAGAGTTAATACAAGGTATGGATCTGCACCTGCGCCATCACGAGATGGTTTAGTCAGCAGAATTTCAACCGTTTTACCTTCTGCACCTGGTGCAAATAAGAATGTTGTTAGATGAGGAGATGCACCATCTGAAGTACGAGAGACATGGATTGCATCCAGTGAAACCATACCTTTGTCTGCGTTGTTTGCGTTACCAACATCAACGGCTACGCCACGGTTTGCGCCCCAGCTCATGTTGTCGATAGCGAAGAAGCCTTTCTTGCCACCGATATCACCAATTGTTGCTGCACCTTTAATCGTGTTTAAACCATCAATTCGCATGTAAATAGAAGCCATGATTATTCCCTTTTCTATGATTTGTCATTTTTGACTGTTAGTAACCGCTACCACTCAATATTGGAGAGCCCTGAATCAGAGCTTGGGGTAGAGGTTGATTCCTGCGCTTTCACTTCTTCCTGAACTGTCTCCGGCGGCATGACCACTTGAGGTTGTGGTACCGCTGTCGCTTTGAGTTCTGCTTTATGCTCAGCACTCTCAAGTCCAGCTAGATGTTCGATTCTTTGATGTACGGCGTTGTTATCGCCGACCAGTTCTTCGAGTAATTCTGGTAATGACATTCCTCCCCAACGTATCGCTCGTTTAAGTAGTAAATAAATTGGACTGTGTGGTTCATTCTCTAAAAAGTAGTCGGCAATCACCTGCAGATCTGCCAATGCTTGTTCACGAGTCGCTGCTGCACTGGCTGTTGCCATAGTCGCGATTGCAGGTGAGCTGAGAGCAGTAGGAGCTGCAGCAGAAACTGAAGACACAGCGGGGGTGGTCGGCGACTCCGCGACAGCATCTGCAACAGCGGGATCACCTGTTGGTGTTACTTCCGCGGGCTCTGGTTCAGCCGGCGTTTCGACTACAGGGTCAAGTGGCCAATGAGCGAACTGTTCCCCAACAAGGTATCGAAGTGCTGAAATTAATCGCTCAATAGACTCTTTAACAAAACGGAAACTCAAAGCCTGAGCACCGACATCACCACACTTACTTGAAATCTGTATTTCAAGCTGAGTTAGCGCCTCTAAAGACTCACCCAGTGCCAAGATACGAGCTTCAACCTCGCCTCTTTCACTCGCCAGAGCCGACACCGCTTCAGCTTTTAATGTCGCTAAAGTGCCGTCTTTTTCATTCTTGTAGAACCTGCCGTAATCGATATCACCCACTAGCGCTAACATTTGAAGCGGCATGTACAACAAACCACTCTCTGCGGTATCACCAATCAGCTGTAGCAAAGGTTTGATTCTGTGCTCTGCCACTTCAACCGCTTGTTGCTGTTCAGTGTCACCTTTGCGTTTTTTCTCTGGTAATACAGGGTTTAGCGTGTCCCAGTACTTTTCGACCACGCTCTCCATAGTTTTCAGAGAGCTCGACAAATTTTGGAACGGCTCTGGCCCAAACAACTGAGCAACGGTGAACCACGAGAAGATTTCAAGGTCTTTCGAATTCTCTTTCAGACATTGATAGCAGGTGTCCGACAACTTTTGCCAGTTCGCGAAATTCGCCTCCACTAGCTCTGCATCTTCTAGAGCATCGGGAATTTCCATTAGCTGACGAAATGACGACTGCGCCATATTGAATTCGTTACGGTAGCCACGAAACAGCGAGCGATTATCTTTTAGATATTCACCACAAGGTGCTTCATCAGAAATCGGTGTCAGCAAATCTTCAAACATTCATTGATTCCTTACTACTTCGCATGCCAGTTGGCTGCTGTACCCGTCACGCCAGGCTTATGCTGAGACTTGGTGAAGTTCGCCCAGATAAAGCTCGCTAAAAACGAGATGGCCCAAGCTTGCGCGTTACTAGAGTCTTGATTAGCCGCTTTCTTGTAATCATAAGGGCCACATTGAATCACAAGGGGTTTCTTACGATTCTTGTAGCTGTAGTGTTGAGCTGCCGGTAACGATTCACACTCCTTAGACGAAGGAAGTTTGAATTTTGCCGAGACCATCTTGGATAGGATGCTTGCAGCCAACAGTACGTCCTGATCTCCGCATGCAATACTTCGACAATGAGTAATAGCCGTTCTTAGCTTGTTCGCTACTTTTCCTGAAATATCAGCAGGAACAGTGATGACACAATCCGTGTCGTCCCAAACAAACTTCTGCTTGCCATCGATATAAGCAAGGCGTGACAGGTTATAGAAAGCATGACCATAGGTTTTACCCCAAGCCATCTGACTCACGTTTAATTGAAGTTCGACAATATGAGGGATCGTTTTCTTAGGCGTAGGTACGTTGTTGACCTTAGTTGAAAAGTCGATTTCTACCTGTAAGAAAAACTTCACGTCTTTGTATTGGTCTAGGATCTCTTTTTCCCAGAGATCTTTTACAGCGTCTGATTGTTTGTCTTTAATCGCCTGATATTCAGGTGTTGTGTAGATGTAGTCTCGGAATGCGAACATCTGGGCGATAGTGCTAAAAACAATCGTTGCACGAGCGATGTCCTTTACCGCCAAAGGCTTTTTGACACCCTGCGTTTTATCTGTCGTAGGGTCATCCCAATTGGTAATGCCACACTTAGCTGCGATACGCTCACGCGTTTTCAAAGGCCCACGGTTATAGGCAATCGCCTTACCTGACTCATTATTTACTTTACGAGTAAGATTAAGCATAAAAGCATGCAGCTTGGGGTTAGCCAGCTTCGCTTGCTCGACAAGTTCTTCTATCTGTTCGCGCTTATGGTCATTGTCCCAAAACGTTGTTTGAGAAATAACTCCCTCAAGAGTATGCGTTGGCATCGTTCCCTCCACTCACCATCTTCATAGTTAGTCCTTTCAACTACCCACCTATTTGAACCGTCGGAGCACCAAAAACAATGCTGCCCCCGTGACTTGTTGTGTCGCCCATTCGTGCAGCCGGAGTGCTATTGATTAGAACAGTCGCACTGCCTTTTACAATGCTGTCCGGTGGTCCTACACATACCAGCGAGTCGCCCATTTTTGCCGCTGGTAATTTACATATCAGTACAGTGACTGCGCCCGGCCCTACAATTGGCCCTCCCACATGAGGAATTGGCGGAGTACCCGGTGTTTGCATCGGACAGGTGTGCATGTCAGTTAATCTTGCAGCAGACGGCATCATTGGCCTCCTTCACTAATCATCCCAGAGCCGCCATTGGCAATGTCGATGGCACTGCTAAACACCTTCTTGTAATAAGCCTTATACCCAGACCATTCAGGTAAGGCGGCGGCTGTGTTTACAGCACCAGCCACAGCTTTTGCGTAAAGAAGATCGGCAGGCATCACGACAGGCAAATCTGCAGGTGCAATGCTGCCTTGACCACTCCAAAATACGGATTGCCCTACCCATCTCGCTGAGCTTTCATTTGGCAGAGGCTCTAAGGTCTTTTCAATGTGTCTTCGCGCCGCTTCGTTGGGCTCTTTCACCCACTTGCCACTCTCATTAATGAGCTTCAGCTCTTGGTTTGTTAAATCAGCTTTTCTTAATAACGTCGCTTGCACCGACCACCAAACCGCCTCTCGCATTGGCAACGCGTGTGCGAGGTAGTTGGTGAGGTCAATGTTCAAACCAGCTTCTTGCAACTTAGCGATCGCCTCTGTTGGTAACGTCTCTCCGTTTACCAATGCGCTTGCTTCTTCTGATAATTCAAAATGAGCAAGTATCTGAGCTGAATTCTTGTACGGGATCTTTTTCATTAGTTCACCATCACTATTGTGCCTTTCACGGCAGTTTGACCTGATGAACTGATCTCAGCGGTTGCTGCTCCAGAAACCTTGGCGGTAACGTCCCCTTTTAACTCTGCGTTAAGCCCTTGAATCTTGGCGCCAGTACTGCCTTTCGCAGCAAAGCTCGTAGACGCACTAAGTGACATCGATGTGCTGGCCTTAGCGCTTAAAGAGCCTTTTGATGAGATGCTAACTGAGGTACCCGATTGGCTGAGGCTGCCGCCATCTAGCGAGACTTTTGAGCTACCACTGATAGCCACAGTGCCGCTTGATAACTCGATCTTATCGCTGCTGATCACGATCTTGCTGCTGCCCACTTTAAGAGTCAGGGTGTCATCCGCAGTTAGTGTGATCGTCTTACCGTCTCCGGTAATAGATTCTTTTGCCTTAAGGGCATACGACTTATCTGTAGAAAGCTCGATACCTTCTTTAGCAGATAGAATATTTTTCTGTTCAATGGTTTGTGTGACGTTTTTAGTGACTGTCGACTTGTACTCTCCGCCCACGGTTTCGGTGTAATCATTAACAATGTCACGTGTCATATCTTTTGCGGCATTGACAGCAAACAGCTCATTGTCTTTCTTATCGTCGAGTTTGATTTCATTCGCCTTGCCAGCCAACTTCGTCATCACGCCACTTTGAGTGGTGTTTGCGGTTGGATAAGGTGGCTTATGTTTGCTGTTGTAAACACTTGAAACGATCACTGGTTGATCAGGGTCGCCATTGATAAAGCTCACCAGTACTTCTTGACCCGCGCGAGGCAAAAATTGAGCGCCATATCCATTGCCCGCCATTGCCTGAGCAACACGCACCCAGCAACTGGTTTTATCGCCGCTCTCAGGATCCCAATGGAACTTAATTCTTACGCGTCCTAAAGCGTCATTCGCTGGCTCACCATCTTTACTGCCTGATACCAAAGCAGATTGCAGGCCATGCAAAACAGGTTTATCTTTTCCGGCTGGATAAAAGACTTGGTCTTCTGGAATACAGGTTAATTCAGCCTTTAAGTCACCACTCTTTTCATCAAACTCGTAGCGCAGCCCAGAGACGAGATAATTGCCTTTCTGAGTAGTATCTGAATGACCCGCTAACTTTAGAAAGTGCCCTGCACAAACATCTGACGATTGCGTTTTGGCATAAGCTCTATCGTATGAAGAGTCCAATTGACCGCGCTGACTTTCAACCAAAGCACTGGCTAAGTCGGTGTAACTACCAGCAGGGCTTGCTGACGGGTAACGATACTCGGTAAGCTTTGAGTTGTTCGATAGCGTATATTTCGATTTCTTCGCTTTACTCGTTACCAGTTTGGTTTGGTTATAGTCGTAACCAGCAATTTCGAGTGAAGCACTGTGGAAGCGTTTCTCTCGTTGCCAAGTATCAAGCACCTCATAATCGCCCGACGGTTGTGCCGCATAATCAACAGTGACGCTATCGTCTGAAGCAAACGGTTTAGAGGCTTGTTGCAAATAAAGGGTGTCTGCTTTGCTGTCTTTACCGAAGTAATAGTGCACGCCTTCTTCCGCCAGTAATCGAGTAACGAAATCAAAATCAGATTCGTTGAACTGGATGCAGTACTCACGCTTGGTCGAGGGCATACTCTTGACGCTGTAGTCGCCTTTGAAACCCAAGTCATCAAAGATGCTGGTAACGATCGTCTGTACACTCGCCTCTTGGAAAACACGACACTGACGAGAGTGTTTGAGCAAGAAAAACCAAGGCTGAACGGTCAGCTTAACGCCAAAATAGGATGAATCGACACGTTGCGATTGCACCTGAGCCTTTACCACATAGCCTTTAAATGTTCGTACTTCTTTGCGACTTGTACCGGTTTCAGTGTAAAAATTGCAATCGATCGGCTCACCAATCCAATCTTCAGCGCTAGAGCTGGTCGCTAATACCGTTACTTCAAACTCATACTCGTCGCTCACGGCTTCAGAGACTGATAGCTCAGAAGCGACAAACTCTTTACTCTTTGAGTTTTTGACCACCAGAAGGCTGCCCTGAGGTTCAATCAATTCGTTCATTGAACCTCCTCAATTTTCAGTGTGTAGTGCGATCCTTGCATATTCGACCCTTACTTCATGTCCGCGTTTACCAGTTCGGCAAACCGCAGCAATTGAATCGGAGGGAAGATAGACATGTTCCTTGCTACTTCCATGTTGATCGATATTGAGTAGCTGCTTAACTCAGCAATGGGTAGAGATCCCGGCTCTACGCCCTCAAAAAGCACCTTCTCAGCTTGGTTTGCCGCGAGTTGTCCTACTCGATAGTATTTATTCGATACCGAGATCAATGCGTTCGATTTTGTCACCATTGAATCGTAAGCAGATGCGACAGGTAGGCCATGAGCGACAGCAGACGCTGTGAACTCATCACGATTCGCTAGGTTGTAAGAGCTTGAACCGACGTACACGACATCCGCTCCTTGCTCGACAAGTTTCTGCATCTTAGCGTCAAACTGGCCAGGTAATGGTTTACCATTTTCATCAAGTTCGTAAGTCTCAACCAAGGTTTCAAATTCCATCTTCTGTTCTAAGCTCTGCAGCTTTTCGGTATTCAAGTTGGAGTTGAGCTCGGCTGTGGAGTACACCACGCCAATCTTGTTCACTGGGAAGTATTCGCGCATAACACGGATCTGTACTTCTTCATCAATTCGATTTCGAATCCCAGTGACTAGCGTACGACCTGACGTTTGTGGGGAGTCAATAATGCCCGCACCTACAGGGTCAGCCACAATCATAAAGAGCGCCGGTATGTCACCTAACTTTGTCTTATTCCCAAACTCTTCTCGGGTCCCAATAATTGCTTTACTGACGCTGGTTCCCCAAGTCACAACCAAGTCTGGAGAGAGGGTTTTAGCCTCTTCAAGAAACTCTGCCAACTTCGTTTTATCCCGGTCTGCGTTTCGCAAAGTCACTTCGACCGGTAAGTTATTGGTTTTAATATAGTCAAAGAATCCTTGGCACGCCTCCTCACAACCACGCCAAACTGTCATATAAACAGATTTCGGCTTTTCAGCGTGCGCCAAGCTAGAGACAATAAGGGTGATCAACAATACGATTATCTTATTCATAATGACGACCCTACTGCTTTTCGCTCTGGCATTCTAAGAATCATAAACATGGCAATACCGGCGAGGAAAATACCGCCACCCACTATGGTCATCGCTTGACCAAAGCTGTAACTGATCAACAGTGATGCCACTAAAATTGGACCAATAACACTACCAATTCGCTCAGAGGTACGAAGTAAGCCAAGTACTTCGGTACGTCCAACTTCAGGTGTTGCTTCTGATGCTTCAAGTGCACAAGCGATAAGTGGCGCTTTCAAGATTGAATGCGCAATACCCATGAGTGTTACGGCCAGTAAGATCTTAAATATTGAATCATCACCGTACATCGAGATGAGTATTGCCCCAGATAGCAAGGTGCCCAAAACTACCAGCTGTTTTGTCTTCTGGGTGCGATCTGCAATGCCAGAAGCTATAGGGCTCAGCGGAATGATCACCAATGAGTAGATCATCATGACGCGACCAATTTCCGATTGGCTGGCGTCGAGAGACACGAGATAAAGTGGAACCAAGAAATATAGGAAGCCCGTAAGCACAATCTTGGCTGGGATAGCACAGAACAAGATCACCGCCATGAAGCGCAAGTTTTTAGCCAACAGCAAAACGCTGCCCTTCGCCGATGCCTTACTTTTAGCGCTATCGCCAGAAACATCACCAATAAACATGCGCCATGCTAAGAAGCCTGCAAATGCCGCCAATAATGCCGAGAGTAAGAACACCGGCTGATAACCGATACGGTCAGCAATGATTGCGCCTAACGCGGTGCCACACATCGTTGCCGTCATTAAGACACCAACAAAAATCGACATGCCTTTTGCTCGGTTTTCAGGTGTAATAACAGCTGCAATATAGCTTTGACAGCTTATGGTGATAATCGCGTAACCAAAGGCCGTCACACCACGAGCGATTACGATGTCCATGCTGTCTTGCGCAAAGGCACATCCAAAGTAACCACCAATTGCGGGAATCAAACCTAACAAGAAAAGTTGCTTCTGCCCCCAGCGGTCAACCCACTTTGCAGCAAATGGAGTACACGCAGCGATCACGAACATGAAGACGGAAATCGGCAGACCAAGCATCACATCTTTTGAAATCCAGCTAGTCGGCTTATAAAACTCGTTCACGAACAGCGGCATGAAGGATTTTGAAAGCTCTTCTGCAAAAGAGAAAACAAAGAGCGGAATTCGGGCATCAACAATGTTACCTTTGTGAAAGCCGAGTTTACTCTCTAAACTAAATCGCTCTGAGATACTTGATAACTTGGAAGTGACCGTATTTGATTCAGCATGACCGTCGACATCAGATTTAGACGAAATAAATCGAGAAAACAGAGCTTTAAATCGAGACTGGAGATCTTTAGAGTCTTCGTTTAGACGCTGAGAAAACAGACCAATCACACCGTGGGAACTGGTTCTCTCATTAACGGAAAAGTCCCCTTTTACCTGACGCTTTAGGATTGACTCAGACTCTTCTAATGGCCCTGATACATAAAACATCACCACGACCATCACTACTTCGAAGCAAACCAGCAATACTGCGATCAGTACAATCGCGATGTCGAAAAAGATATCCGTCAGTTGAGACTGAACAAAGGTTGAACTCAAACCCACGTATACGCGACCTGACACCTCTTCCGCACCTTGAATTGCGAGCTGAAAGACATCACTTTGAGCTTTATCGGAACTGAACAGAGAAGGTAACAAGTTCGGCAACTCTTTGAAGACAACAAACAATCGCTCCAAAAAAGTAGCAGACAAATATTGATTCGAAACTTTTTCAAACGCCACGGCGTAAGTTGGGTCAAGCGTTTCGACTGCACCAGAGCGATAAAGCACATCCTCATTCTGCGTAATCGCAACAAAGGTTAACTCTGGGTAGGTTGTAAGCGTATTGTCTAGATAAGCGTCCATCCCTTTTATTTGTTCAAAAGGAATACCGACATCGATCGCGAGCTCAACATCGTCTTGAATGTTCTGCGCAATAGCATTCGCTTTCTTAAGAAGTTCAGGCTTGATTGAAAAGTTGAACTCAACCAAGGTGTAAGCCGCACTTAGGAAAGAGGCGAGAAATGCACTAACAATAGTAATCCAGATTAGGCGTTTGTTGATTAGGCCCGCCATAGTTTGAACTCTACTCATTTAATCACCTCGGTGTCTTGCTTATCTTGCTTCTTTGACAGCTCTTTTAATCTTTCTAATTCAGCAGACACCTCTGCTTTCATCTTCTCACTCTGTTTGATCTGATCGGCGAATGTCTGGCTCATGGTGCCCGGTGGCGCTTTATCCAAAAGCTGTTTATCGCCCTTGGAATATTTTTGGATAAGGTCAATGACACCCGCAACATCACCAAAGCCCAGCCTTACCACTAAGAAAACGATCAAAGCCGTTATCAGGAATATCACGACAGTTGCCTCTAAAAGATGCAACTTAACGAGAGCGTATACACCAAAGAGTGCAGATTTGTCATACTCGATGACTATACTGCCCGAAAGGTTTCCAAAACTATCGAAAGTCTGTAGCCCGCTGTATAACTGAGCATCGTTGTTGTAGGACCAGCGAACTTCATTTGAGGTTAGGGCTCTACGCAGCACCTCAGGGGGAACATGTGTACCTTGAGTATTTGAAGAATGAATCAGAAGCTCACCGTTTTGGTTCACCAAGGAGATAGCCGTTACATCGGACTCACGAGTTCGAGCGTGATTAAATTGGTCTTTAAGGTTATCTGCCGATTCAAATGGTATACCCATGCGATCGACGCGCTCCATTGAGGTTTTTAATGAAGAAGAAATAACATCAAGCTTCGATGAGACAACGTTCGACATAACACTGTCGAATTTCATGTAATTCATCAAATACAGAAGTCCTAATACAGACATTAAGATTATCCATACTGTAACCACTAGCCTTAAATGGACTTCAAAAAATGCTCTCACTTTCCCAACCTCTGACGAAGAAGTACTACTAATTACGAATTAAGTTAATACTCTATTGTTTGAATTTTTAGTTACTCATAATCAAACCAGGTTATTTCTTATAAAACATACATAATTTAATTATTTAACCTAACAATGGAGTAACAATATAACAACCACTTAATTACTAGGTGTAAAACTATTGTTGGTCAAACTTAGCTGGAGCTAAAATTGATTTTGTGGCAATAGGTTCTAAGTTTTAATTGAATTCAATCGCAAAAATTGACTTTCTAGAAAAGCTTGCTTGAAGTTAGCCGAAAAACTAAGTTAAAAGCTGCAGTCTCTGTGTTAAGGATAACAATATGCCCAACTCTCTTTTTTCAGTGAGTCAAAAACGGAAAGATAACTCTCCTCAAATAATGCAACAACCGCATTCAAAAATAGTTAATCGCCCATGGAAAGTACTACTTATTGATGATGAGCCAGATGTTATTTCTGTATCGAAAATGGCGCTAACAGGCTTGAAATTTCAAGATAATCCTCTGGAAATACTCTCAGCATCATCGGCAAAACAAGCGAAAGAGATACTCGAAGAACATTCAGATATCGCGCTTGCTTTAGTCGATGTGGTGATGGAAACAGACAGTGCTGGCCTTGAATTAATCCATTGGATTCGTGAAATAAAGAACAACAAGCAGATACGATTAGTACTAAGAACGGGGCAGCCAGGTCAAGCTCCTGAAGAAACAGTCATCAACACCTATGAAATTAATGATTATAAAAATAAAACTGAGCTAAATGCGACACGCCTCAAAACTTCGGTTTTGACAGCGCTTCGCGCCTACCGAGACATTCGAATCATCTCCTCCAACCAGAACAGGTTGGAGCAGTTGCTGTCCTCCACTGAGGCCATTTTGGCTCATTCGGAGATAAAAGGCTTCCTTCACGTGGCACATTCTGAGTTAAAGCGCTTCCTAAAACATGACCAATTACAGCTAGCAATCAATATTGAAAGTCACATGCCCTATGCTCAGCCAGTCAAAAGGCAGTATTTAATCACTGATGATAACGAGCTATTCGAAGGCGAGTCGATCAGTGCCGTTGAAGACCTCATCGTTAATTTGCCAACCACGAAACCTGATAAACCCATTATCGACATAAACAGCAAACGACTTCTTCATTGCTTAAAAATCAATGAGTTCGAGCACATTACTATCGGTTTTAATTTCAAAAATCCGATATCCAAAGGCGTAAGCAACCTACTACCTCATTTTACTTCTAACTTTGTTTTGGTCTTCAAGAACCTTTTATCTAACCACGAGATTCAGGAAGTTCAGCAACAGTTGATGCTAATGCTCAGCGAAGCAATAGAGACTCGCTCTAAAGAGACTGGCGCTCATGTGTTGAGAGTGGCTCTGATCTGCGAATTCATTGCAACACAACTCGGGTTAGGTAAGAAGCATGTTCAAATCATCAAGCATGCTGCACCAATGCACGACCTGGGAAAAATAGGCGTTCCGGAGAGCATCCTACATAAGCCTGCTGCCTTGTCTGACGAAGAGTGGGACATTATGAAAACCCACCCAACTATTGGTTACAACCTATTGAGCAAGCTCAATTATGGGATTCCTCAGATGGGTGCAATGGTCTCTCTTTCACACCATGAGAAATGGAACGGCTCTGGCTACCCTAATCAGTTAGAGGGGGAAGATATCCCTCTTGAGGGCCGTATCATGGCCATTGCAGATGTTATTGATGCGCTTGGCTCTGCACGGTCTTACAAAAAAGCATGGCGCAACCAAGATATTATTGATCTCATCGAAGACCAAAAAGGGATTCATTTCGACCCTAAAATCGCCGATGTTGCGATTCAGCACTTTGCTGAAATCATGGAAATTCGCAAACACTACCCTGATGCAGACTAAAGAGCTGAACCACCAATATGCTTACCAAGAAACTAAATGCCCTTCTCGACCACCCAAGCATCGACCTTGGGGATATCGATTTGCTGGCTAAAGAAAGCCTTAACCTGCTCAATTCTGCCTTACATCTTTCGGATGCGAGCCTGTGGCTAGCAACAGACCAAAATGACGTCAGCTGCGTTTACGCAGAACGCAAAGAAGATACAAAAATCATTGAAAATCAATCAATTAAGCCGGAAGATTACCGCATATTTTTGGATCAAATTCATAGCAAAAGTCACTTAGCCTACACCCATACCAACGCAATGAAGGGCGAGTGGCTTAAGATTCCTGACTTTGTCTATTTCCAATCGTACCTAGTGCCTGTAAAGCTGAATCAAGAAATCATTGGGTTCATACTACTCAGGCAGGCACCGCATCGCGTTAAGCTAGACCAATCCAGCATTCAATTCGCCATCAGCATTGCGTTCGCCATTGGGAGAACAATAAAGTCGGCGGAGATGAATCACCATTTTAGCTCGCACACACAACAAGGTTTAGAGCTTCAGCAGAGTGTTCAAAGCCAAAATGAGAACATCAAGCAGCTACTGAAAAACTTAGAGCAATCGCAGAAATATCAAGTAGAAATGGAGAAAATGGAAGCGCTCGGTCACCTCGTTAATGGCGTAGCTCATGAGGTCAATACACCGCTTGGAGTTGCTATTACCGCTTTATCGGTGATGGAGGATCACATTAACCAACTTGAGAATGCTTACAACAACCAATTACTTGATGAAAGCACCTTTGTTGACTTCCTAGAAGGCATACGCCCTGCTCACAAGATGACAAGCTCAAATCTAGAGCGCGCAGCTCAGTTAGTCCAACAATTCAAACAGACATCTGTCCATGAACACCATGGTGACGTGGAAAATATAAACGTTTTAAACGTAACTAATGCGTTAATTGATAGCATTGAACCTATATATGCCCCTTATAATGTAGAGTTCATACTCGAAATATCCGAAGACTTAAACATACGTTTAAATACCGGGGTTCTTGAACAAATTCTTACAAATTTAATTAATAATAGCTGCATTCACGGATTTGAATTAAGTAAAGAGGACAAAAACCTAATTTACATAAAAGCCATAGAATCTGATAAAGATATAGTCCTGTCTTATCAAGATAATGGAACAGGGATTGAAGATAGCGTTGCCAATAAAGTATTTACTCCATTTTATACAACCAATCGATTAAATGGAGGTACAGGGTTGGGCCTTTCCATTATATATAACCTGATCACCCACAAACTTGGTGGTGATATTAGAGTAGTAGAGCAAGAGTCCTCTATTGGCGCTCACTTTCAAATACGGTTACCCGACACATCCTCTACATAACTCTTATAATCAGCACACCATATTAGTTATTTCGATAACGTTTAGTACTTAACGCTAATATAGCCACTTATATTTAAAATGTTATTTCACAGAAGAGAGCTAACAGCTCTAGCAATGTTACCAAGCGTAGATTAGTGCCACAAACGAAAAAGGCCTAGTCATCAGTTCCACCTTTACCGATTGAGTAGGCCTTGACTAACAGCTTTTATCTCGCTTAAAGCATTCGCTTCATCGCCGAATATTCACCTTTGGTACGAATGATCACCATGACGGTGTCATCATTTCGGTTTCTAAAGAACCAACCGTGATGTCCAGTGAACGCTGCAACCAATTCTCCTTCATCGTTCGGTACACCTCTACCTTTCTCGTAACTGATCGCGTTGCCATTTCCATCGCCATGAGTATCAAAGTTAACCGGACCACCCTTGGCTGACCAAGCGAAGGTCGCTGTTTGTCCTTCTGTCATCACTAGCTTAACTTCTGCACCTTCACCCGGTTTTAGTACCAACATCATTTTGTCTTTCCAAGCTGTGCTTGCTTGCTGTTGAGAGTCAGTACGTGCTTTCGGTTCAGCTTTTGTAACAGGGGTCGCTACGATTACCGCTTGATCACGCGCCCTGTCCGCTTCCGCTTCTTGAGCAAGTTGAGCCTTGATCTCTCCCATCTCGGTCAATCCGAGCATCCTGCCAGCACCTGTGGGGTCAATGGCATACTCAGCAGGTAAGATAACCGTAACTAAGGTCACAACCGCCACAACAAGAGCGATAGCAGTAGAGCGAACGAGCTGCTTGGTTGTTGGTAACTCGGCTCTGTTTGGCATGTCTGAATTGTACATGGATAATTCCTTTTCTATTTATTGAGCGACAAAGTAGCCCGTTACTTGATACCCGATAAGCATAAAACCGAGACTCATCATTACTACGTTTACCGAATAGGCTTGACGATAGAAACTTGCATGTCTTCGCCAAAAGCCCATCACGATCAAAATGGTGCCAAGGGCCATGAGCTGTCCTATTTCGACACCTATGTTGAACGCTAATAGATTGGGAATTAACCCGTCTGGTGAAATGTCATAATCAATGATCTTGGACGATAAGCCAAAGCCATGACAAAAACCAAACAGTAAGGTCGCGAGCTTAGTATTCGGTTGAACACCAAACCAACGCTGAAATGCACCTAGGTTATCCATCGCTTTGTAGACCACCGAGAAGCCGATAATGGCATCGATGATGTAGCTGTTGATGCCGATATTGAAGTAGACACCCAATAGCATGGTCGATGAATGCCCTAAGGCAAACAGACTGACGTAAAGCGCGATGTGTTTCATCTTATAGAGGAAGAAAATCACACCAAACAGGAACAAAATATGGTCATATCCCGTGACCATGTGTTTCGCTCCTAAGTACATGAAAGAGACAATATGTGTCCCAGTAATTTCTTGAATATAGCCTTTATCACCCTCTGCAACGGCGTGTGCCAAGGCATCACTGCTTAGTAACGTGCAGAAAAGTAGAATGAAAAAGACCGCCCCATTTTTTATGTGAGTGCCAACGCTATCGTTGAGCCACTTCACCCCATGGGAAGAGGATTGCTTCATACAAACTCCGATATAAATTGAACTGTGTTCGCTGCGCGTCAACGCAACTCGAAATCAGGCGAATATCGAAATTATAGGAGGGCGATCTAAAATGAAGGGGCTGTAATTGGGGTCACCAGAAATTCGAGGTTCTCTAACGATGCTCAAAAGTTGAGAGCTTGTGATCATCAACTCTGGCTTCAAATGACCTTTATCATGATGGTGATTACTCGCATCATGATGTGAAACAAAACCAAGTCCTTCTGCCATCTGACTAGACTCATCGATAGCATGATGCTCCACGGCATGATGGTGAGCCACACTGTATTGCTTATCATCATGGTGATGATGTCCTACAGGGCTATAAGACAAAAGACTATGGGAACGAAACTCACCAATAATAGAAGCGGTCGATCCCAGCGCGACGATGACGAGCATCGACCAACTGATCAACTGTTTATGCAGTTTCGACAACATGCTGCGGCTTCCATTAGAGTTAGAACATTTGAGAGTGGCAACTGTTATATTATAACAAGAATAAAATATCAACGCTCCTCAAGTCTCTGCACAACAAATAACGCGATTTACACAAAAAGCGAGTCAATGAAATCAACTCGCTTTGGAAGCTTTCATGCCCTTATCCAGATTCGAGCATTTATGTTTGTGTTGATGAAGTACTGTCCGTCTGACACGAGCGAGTTTTATAGTCATGTAGCCAGCAACAAAGCAAACCAATACACAATCCCCAAAAGGCACTGCCGATCCCCATTAGGTTGATACCAGAGGCAGTAAACAAAAAGGTAAACAGTGCGGGCTCTCGATAGTTTTCATCCGCCATTGATACTGACAAACAATTTAGTAAGGTCGGCATCACAGCCAAGCCAGCTATCGCAATAACTATCGCTGTAGGGACTGCACTAAACAAGGACACCATTGACATACCGAGGACCGCAGCCAGAAGATAAAATACACCCATTGATATCCCTGCCATGTAGCGTGTTTTGGGGTTCTCGTCCGCATTTGGCCCCATACAAATCGCCCCCGTAATTGCCGCAAGATTGAATGCAAAACCTCCCAAAGGCGCTAGCAGAAGACCTGTCACCCCTGTAGTGGTAATCACCTTTGAGGAATCCACTTGATACCCATTGGCTTTTAAGACCGCAAACCCCGGTAAATTCTGCGATGCCATAGTCACAATAAACAGTGGGATTCCAACGCTGACCAATGAGAAGAATTCGAAATCTGGCACCATAACCACAGGGACCGTCAAACCAATGGAAACCTCACTCAAATCAAGCTTACCCATGACGATACACATTCCCAGAGCAACCGCAAAAATCGTTGGAATCAGTAGGTTTCCTAGCCAAGACCTTGCCAAAATAAACATGGTGAGCATCACCAAAACAATCTCAACCTCTGTCATGAGAGAGGAAAACAAACCCAAGCCAAATTGCAGCAGAATACCGGCAAGCATAGCGGAAGCTATCGATGTTGGTATGTGCTTGAGGATCTTCTCGAATAAACCGGCGAGCCCAACCAAGGTGATCAACAGTGAGCTAAAAAGAAACACTGCGACGGCTTGGTTCATGGTCAACCCTTCAAGGGAAGTGATTAGCAACGCAGCCCCAGGTGTCGACCACGCCGTTACGATCGGCTTCTTATAGTAAAACGAGAGCAAAATCGTTGTAGCCCCCATTCCAATACCTAATGCCCAAAACCACGATGCGACTTGCTCGTCCGTTGCGCCGGCACTCATCGCAGCTTGATAGATAATCGCAGCAGCACTCGCATAACCGATAAATACGGCAATAAAACCAGTTGTAACGTGCGAAAGTTTTAGCTTAGTCATGTTAATCGATCTCCATGTGCGTTATAACGTCCATAGAGTCAATCTAGCACTTGTGCGCTATAACGCACAACTTATTTGTCGAAAAAATTTGTTGAGAAAATATGCAATCAGAAATAAAGGTGGGTGACAATCTAAGGCGCCTTCGCAAAGAGAAGGGTTGGAGCCTAGATAAAACAGCGCAAGCGACAGGAGTTAGCAAGGCCATGCTCGGTCAAATTGAGCGTGGAGAGTCCAGTCCAACCGTAGCAAAACTTTGGCAAATAGCGTCGGGTTTCGAAGTTTCATTTTCCAGCTTTATTACAGCGAGCTCGAACAATGAACTCACGAGTCTATTTAGAGATGCCAACGAACTGAGACGTGAAGAGTACAATGTCGGCTTTTTTGTCAGTTTATTGTTCCCGTTCGAGCCAGCTTTAGGCTTTGAGATCTTCGAACTTACTTTGGCACCTGAGTACCAACATAAGTCTGATCCACATAACTTGGGTGTTACCGAACATATCTTATGTATTTCAGGAGAGATGGCTGTCTTTTTTGATGGAGAGTGGCATTCATTGCTAGCGGGTCAAGCTGTGCGCTTTAATGCTAATCAGATACATGGTTACAAAAACATCGGTAAAGACAACGCGGTATTTCATAACGTTATCCATTACCCTGATAGCAAGCAGTAACATCACTCTACCCTACCGTAGTTCTCCTTATGTTCCCCAATGGAAAGCGAGTTAAGCGCTCGCTTGCCTGATCCTTGTTTGAATTCTATCTCATCGAAACAGTCGTTGATTTCGGTGCTTTTGACTATTGCCTCTACACATCAGAACGCTAATTTAGTAATAATAGAGCGAATACTCCGCCAGTAAGAGCGGATTGAAGGAACATAATTATAAAACGTTAGGGAATAAACGAACCATGACACAAGAAATGAAACATGCCCTCGTCGTAGAAGGTGGGGCGATGAGAGGCATCTTTGCTGCTGGTGTATTGGACGGCTTTTTAGACCACAATTACAACCCTTTTGATTTCTGCATCGGCGTATCAGCAGGCTCGACCAATATCGCCTCTTGGCTTTCAAATCAACGCGGTCGAACCTACACAATCATATCTGATTACTCTTGCCGACCAGAGTTCATCGACTTCAAAAGGTTTGCTAAAGGTGGACACTTATTAGAGCTCGATTGGCTCTGGGATCATATCGCGCAAAACTACCCTTATGACATGCAAGCATTTAGTGAGCAGCCACTACCCTTTCACGTCGTTACTACAGATGTTGATAACGGCACGGCTGTTTATACCCGCGGAGACGAAGAGAATCTTGAAGAGTTGCTAAAAGCATCTTGCTCGGTACCTATGGCTTATCGCACTCCCCTGACCATTGATGGTCGCAGAATGATTGACGGCGGCGTCGTTGATTCGATTCCGGTTATCGAAGCCTACAACCGTGGTGCCAAAAAGATCACCGTGATCCTCTCTCAAAAACAAGGTTATGAAAAGCGACCTCCAAGATCGCCTTGGCTAGTTCGAAAACTATTGAAGAAAACACCTCAACTCGCTGAAGCAATGATCACTCGTGCCGATCAATATAATCAAACTTTGGCATTCATTAACAACCCACCACACGACTGTACCATTAAGGTGATCGCCCCCGACAACACCTTTGAAGTTGGCAGGTTAACAACCGACAAAGACAAACTAGAAGCAGGTTACCAGATGGGCCTGAAAGCGGCGGAAAAAGCCCTTCAAAGCGCCTAAAACAAAAGAGCCCAAACAAAGGGTTGGGCTCAATTCAATAATCACGGAACCATTGCCATAGTGGTTACATTCCGTTTAGTTTCCCCAGATCTGACTAACAAACTCTGGATGATCAATAAACGGGTTACGATTTCCTTGGAAATCATGTACCGCTTGGTTTCGGTCGATTTCTTTTTGGCTTACCGGATCTTCAGAATGCCAACGCTTAAGCATAGTCAGTAGCCAAGGTTCAAACACGGTAGTATTAGTTCCATCTAGAACAGCATCTGAGCTTGTAGAGTTACCTTCCCAGCTCGCGATTTCATTTTCATAGCGTGTTGCCATGTAGAAATATGCTCTTGCGAAATCACCTTTGAACTCATCAATTGGCTCAAACACAGTACCCACATAACCAAGAGAGCTCGCTGCACTACCCAGTTTAGAACCATTGCTTGATGTGTATGTTGCACTGCTCACCTCACCAAATGGCCAGTTACTGCGTTTCGAATTAACGTAACCGTCAGTGGCAAATAGGTGATGGCCATCAGAGTTCATAGGCTCAACTTTTCCACCAAACCAGCTTTTAGGGAAAGAGTGTTCGCGGTTGTAACAATCACCTTCCTTGCTGTACTGACCGCATTGATCAGTCACCTTAGTGAATTGAACTGAATCTGAACCCGAAGGCTTCTCTGAGTACATATCGAGAATCGACCCATCTGTCTCATAGTAGGCATCTAGGTCAGCTTCAGACACCAATGTCCAAATAGCGGTGTAACCCTGACTACTATGATTATCAATAATTTGATACAAGGCCGTTTTTAACGCAAAGCCCGTTTTGCCTTCAGCGTCTTTGTAATATTCGCCTAATACTGGTGGCTCAGTTGGTGGTGTCGTTGAGCTACCAACCGTAAATTCTGTACTCTGACTTGATTGGAAATCACCGCCAGATGCTACAACGGTTCCATTAACCGACAAACTGTACGAACCGTTGCCGACATTACAGCACATTCCATCGCCATAAGAGTCTTTAACTTCTAGAGTGTAGCTACCGTTTGCTAAACACATTTCCACTTCATTGGTGGTGTTACTTTGATAGTCTGAACCAGAATAAAGAGTTTGAGAAACTGAGTTTTTAAGAGACCAACTGGTTTCAGAGCCATAGTTGTCCGTCACTAGTGTAAACGTGGCACTGGTATCATTGCAGCTTTGTGTAGATGGAGTCACCGTAGGCTGAAAGTTATCTAGATACACAACTTCCGATCCGTCAAAACCTGCATCATCATAAAATCGCACGCCCACAACAATGTCTTTGGTGCTCGTAGCACTGTACGAGTGAGTCAATGCTTGCCACTGATTCGTTATACCATTGTTCGAGTAACCTAAATAGCCATCAACAAAAAGGCGAGCTTTCACATTACCTTCAGTGTGGTAAACATCGACAGAGAAATCATAAGTTTTCCCTTGTTCAACACTGATCGTTTGCAGAAAATCGGTATTACTTTGAGTACCAGTATTCACTGTCACTTGCGCCGAAAAACTGCCATTACTAACAGGGTCGGTAGAGGGGGAAACCGAAATCCCGGAATCAATTACACTCCATCCAGATGGAACGTTTCCTTCCCAGTTTTCGAAACTGCCATTTTGCATTTGAGCATGCGCACTTGCTGAACAAAGTAATGCAACGCCACTTAGTGTTATTATTCTATTTATCATATAACCTTCTGTTTAATTGGATAAAAATCAACTAAGCTTAGAAAGTAATCAAAATGTGGATGGAGATTTGAGTCACATTTATAAATGTATGTATCATCACTTTTATTAATAAGTGTGATGCAAAACAACAACACATTGAATTGATGAATAATTATGCATGCTAGATTCTTGAGAAATAGAGCACATTGCGGGGTTTGAAAGTGTGCTTGGCGAAGAAGCAAGTTATGAGGTGCTAGTTGGTTTTAAGCGGGCTAGAACTTAATTGTACCTATTAGTTGTGCATTAACCATCGTACTCAGACAAGTACAGTTTCATACCCAATTTTCCCATTATGCTCATAGCCTTAGGTGAAAGAATAGCGCCGCCACCACAAGCATTTTCTCTGATGCTAAAGCCAATATCAGCGATGTAATCATCAGAAGGTAGACTTGATGAGTTTTCAAAAAGCCAAGATTCTAATTCTTGTACTTGAGTAGGAAGATCCCAGACACCGTTTGACAAGGTGACTATCGTTCCCGATTTGCCTTCTGTCTTAATGTAAATTGGCATCTATTTTCCCCTGTATATCTAATGTTCTTGATTGCAGAGGGCATACTCCCATATCTGCGAAACTCTCAGGCAAACTATCATAAACAACTAAAAAATAAAGCATCTAATGATTGTCGTTTTCAGCGAAGGTATTGCGCATTAGCCTATCCGACGTACAAAACAAAAAGCGAGCACTAGGCTCGCTTTTTAATTGGTAATGCTTATCTCGTAGATTACAGAAGCTCAACCGACTGCTTAGCAATTACGAATTCTTCGTTGGTTGGCAAGGTATTAGTAGAGCAGAACACAATAAACGCTGGAAAGGGACGGTTAAAAACCTAAGGGCTAGCGTGCTCGATATTGATTGGAATATGTATATTGATGCCTTAAATGCTTGTTATGTCTCGTCTCCAACACGACGCTGATGCCTAGAATCGAAAACTGGCAGCTTGTGGAGACTTTTGCAAAACCCATCTAATCCAGGATAAATAGTTCCTGACGTAATGTTCATTTGATGAAGCATCCTTAGACCTTCATAACGCAATTGGCTACCAATAATTAACTTGTAGGCATCACGATCACCCATGTTGTATTCTCGTAGAGCTTCTTCGTGAGAATAAGTCACATAATTAGTCGCGACGAACAAGCCTTGTTGTGCGATCAAGCGCTGGTTAGAAAACTCTGGCTCAAAGGCAAACAAGCAAATTTCAGACGAATTTTCTTCCCCATGCATTAATTGACTATAAATATCCTTCCTACTTTCACCAAAATGCTGATCATCGATGACCTTTAATGAGTGATGATTTAAGCAATAAATAGCAGCATCTTCGCTGCCACTCTCCAATGCAAAGTACAAAGCAATATAAGGGGAAAAACTAAAATCTAGTAGCCGTGTCGGCGCTCCATGATGCTGCATTAACGATAACCAACTAAGGTCATCATGATTTTTCGGTAAATGACTCAAATAAAGGTGAGCACAGCTTTTGAAGCGCTCTAGCATGATTTCTTCATGTCTTCTTTCGTTCATCGATTTCGAAGCTTTGCCACCTAATCTACGAGTAGCTTTTGCATCATTGATCGAACGGTAAAGTGAGCTTTCTAGCGACCATGAGCTATCTGACTGACCTCGATAAATCCATTTTCTATAGTGCTTTCCTTCAACATGAGATTTAAACTCATCCCATGTATCAACATTAATTTCTTTAATTTTTGGGGAACTCATTTTTTCCTCATAGAGACATAACGCCGCATTACGGTGTGAGTAACGCAACCACGAAACCCAGCCATACCACCGTAAACATTGAACTCAACGATGGAATGAAAAATGCCAAGCGTTAGGAATCACTCTTAAATGCTTTGTTATGTTTATTTTTTCTACCGTTACTTTTAGCTTTATACGTATCATTCTTGTAATTAATATTTGATGTAAAGTTAGTTAGAACTAGACCAATCAGCACCAAAGTATACATAGATTGAACGATAACCAAGATCTTAGATTTAGGGTCATTTGGCAACATGTCACCATAGCCAATAGTTGTTGCGGTAATAAAGCTAAAGTAAATTGCATCAATGCTCCCCGCTAGGTCTTTAATTGAAGCAAAACCCTCGTAAAGTACGGCAAAACCCAAGCAAATTTCTACATAGTTGATCATAACCATTAGGTAAGATCTTTTATTGGATATCGGACTAACGTAAATATCAGATAAGAAAATCAGCCCTAAAAGGTACAAGAGCGTTTCAATGAGTAAGTAAGCGGTTAGAGCAAGAATAAGTGGATTCGACTGTAGCTCTAGTGAGAATACAATGAGAGGTAAACACAGCTTAACAACAACATAAAACTCAGTAGCTAATTTTCTGCACAATAGTCCACCATAACCCGAGACATGTCTGACATATAAACCTGGGAACACAAATGCAGACAAGACTAGTAACAACCTCAGTAGTCTTTCAATTCCAAAGGTTTTCTCTTCCTTCTCATTCCAAATTTTTGCGACTTTCCAGCCTTGAGATTTAATCGCAGGATGTACAAATCTTTTTTCAGAAACCAGATCACTACAAATGAGCTTTAATAGGAATTTTTTCACCAAAATTAAGTACCTAAGTTAATTAATAAACATAACGCCGCGTTAAGTAGTGAGCAACGCCACCACCTAACTTCAACCATTGCACCGTAAACACAAAACTCAACTTGAACTGAAAATGCCAAGCGTTGGGAATATGTCTTAAACGCTTGTTATGTGTTAACTTGAAGCTCCATAATGAACTTGTTCTGCTCTAAACAAACAACATTAAAACCATGAGACTCATATAGCTTAACGTTATGCTCCTCACAGCGTAGATACAAAGCTGGCACCTGCAACTCAAGAGCTTTAGATTTTGCAAACTCAATCAACATTGTTGAGATACCTTTCCCTCTATGCTCAACAGGAACATAGACTCCATCAAGCCAATAATGAAATCCCTGGTACTCTGGTAATTCTCGATATTTGATTTCACCAGCGCCCGCTAATTCACTTCCAAAATGCACAACAAAAGCCATTGGTATTTCACTTCTATTGGCACCTAATGCCACTTTTTGAGTCACACTTTCTAATGTTGCTGCTGGGTCATTATGGGCCCACTCTTGTAGATACCAATTGGCAATGTTCGATGCTTCATTAGGACAATCCGCTAATAATGAAATTTTCATATTTCCTCGATTACACATAACGCCTTGTTAAGGGGTGAGCATCGCAATACCTGAGCTTCTGCATACAGCCTTAATCACTTAAACCAACGCAAAGTAAAAATGCCACGCGTTGCGAATAACTCTTAAACAGTTTGTTAGCCCTCAAACACGCTTTGGATATGACGTATCGCAAAATCGGGATCATTAAACTGAATAGATTTAATTGGAATCCCTAGAGATTGAGCTGTATCAAGCTCCCATTGAACCCAGGGAGACTTTATAGTAGACGAAGTTTCGAGCAATAACAGCACATGAGAACCTCGTAGCTCTCTTTCAACACGTGCTTGTTTGTCTGCAGAATCATTGTGAATAAGGTCTATATACGGAGAACCGAATGCAGCAACACTTTCAAAGACCCTTTGCAAAAGAGCTTCAGTCACTATCGAATCCCTAACGGTATAGCTAACAAAGATCTTCATTGTCGCAGCACATCATAGTTTTGAAAAGTTATCATATATTACAGCAATAACGCACACGACTGTAATATAGTGATACAGGCTCATTGATGGATTCCAGAATGAACGTCCCCACGAGTGTTCTTGAAGCTTAACTACCGTGATGACGTCAATTGAGTTTCTTCGCTTAATATCGTCAGTGATTTTGCCCATTTTTTCACGATTTGATTTTTGGTAATAATATGCAATCGAGTCGCCGAACCAGAAACCCGTGCTAATTACGACACAAACACCTGAAATTAATGACAAACTTGCAGGCTCTCCGAGCTTAAGCAAGGCAGCAACAACTACACCGATAACACTGACACACAGCTTTTTATACTCGGAGCATTGATTACTAATCTGTAATGTAGCTTCGTGAAGCTGTTCAAGATTGACCCAGTCAATTTCATCTTCGCAGGTTCTTTTATATTCTTCTTTTTTACTCATAGGTTTACTAACTCTATCCGAACCTCGATTTTGTGGGCTAACGCCCTGTTAAGGTGTGAGTAGCGCAATACTAAAGCTCCCGCATACCACCTTAAACACTAAACGCAACGCATAGTAAAAATGCCACGCGTTGCGTATCACTCTTAAACAGTTTGTTATATGCGTCTTAAACCTTGTCACCTAACAGGGAAATTAAAGCATCGACAGATATCGGCGGATGTGTTCTGTGTATGATTCCATGACAATTAGGACATAAAGGCTTTAAGTCATTGATAGGATCAACATCATACTCTTGCTTTATGTCAGCAAGAGCAACTTCGTGGTGCACGTGTATAAAACCTTTACCGATATCACCATAAACACTTTGAAAATCAAAGTTGCAAACATAACATTTGCACCCATAATGAGATATGCACTTAGCTCTAGCATCAGCGTTACGTTCATATGCATTTACAGAGATTCTCTTCGTTGCACCCTCAGTGTAAGTCTCGGGGTTAACAACCTCTTCTATAGCTGTGACAACCTCGTGTTCAGAGGGGCTTAACGCATACCAAAGACCACCTACTCCCGCTAAATGCTTATCCTCAAGAATCCAGTCGAAACTTTTAATTTTGGCCGTACCAGTATCTGTTTCATCGTACTGCATTGGGAACGTTTTTAAACTGTACCCATGCTCCTGAATGAGAGATACGTGCTCGAGTGATTGCTTTCTCCCCGCACCTTTCCAACTTTCATCAAAGATTAAGCCATCTTTGTGTACATCCCAATGACCAAAAACCACGAATTTTTCATCGTGATTAACGAATGACCAACTCCAGTTCCAGTTTCTGCAGGTTGCACCCACAGACTCCATAAATTTCTTTCTACTCATTTGAACTACCTAATCAAATAAAGCACATAACGCCGCATTAAGGTGTGAGCAACGCAATACCGATGCCGCCGCATACCACCTAAACACTAAAACCAACGCATAGTAAAAATGCCACGCGTCGCGAATCACTCTTAAACAGTTTGTTAGCCTTCTTTACCAAAGACTTGGCTCATTCTTTGAGGAATGATATACGTGCCCTCGAGCATATGATCTATGATTTGCATCGCCATATATAGTTGTTCTTCACTTTGAGGCTTTACTTCGTGCGCAGCCTCATTTCCTAAGCTACGTAAGCGATGCAATGTATCCGAGCCCTCTTTGGTGATTACTGACATTTGATACAAAGAGTCAATTTTAGCAAACAGATTTTTGCCCTGAGCATTTTGTTCTTTACAGACTGTTTCAATCAAAGCTCGAACACCAATACCAGCTAAGACAAATAAACCACTGCTAATGGCACTTGTAGTTTCTCGATAGATTACTTGCACGTTTAGAGGTAATAGATAGGTATTAATTTCTCGAAGCTGATGTGTTCGGTTTGGGAAGTAATTTTCCGTTATATTGCGTACTAACGTGTCATGCTCAAAGCTATAATCAACATCCTCAGAATGAGTTGATTCAATACGAAAAGATACTGTATCGCAACCACAACATTGAATGATCTGATGCCGTTCATCCCAATCCATTCCACACCCATTACCTGCGTCGTCAAAGCCGCTTTCATGGAAAGACGAAACAATAGAGTGAGACGTCTCTCTAGCACATTCATTACACACAAACTTTTGTTTATCACTAGGACAATCTTCAAGTTTGAAGGTTTTCGTTATTTTACCCAATTCAATATTACCTCTTGAAGGCTAACGCCGCATTAAGGTGTGAGCAACGCTACCACTAAACCTAACCATACCACCGTAAACATGTAACCCAACGATGGAATGAAAAATGCCATGCGTTGGGAATCACTCTTAAATGCTTTGTTAACTTTATGGTTCTAGGCGCTGTAAATAACTTTTTGCACCATTAAAATGAAATTGAATGTTCCTATTGCCAAAAAACTTATGCCAATGTTTTTCAACTTCACTTCTGGCCTCTTGTTGTTGCTGCAAATCAGTATTTCTACAATAATCTACAACTTCAATTTCTGCGTCTTTTCTTGTCATCCTAGACAGAAGCTGACGCATCTCAAAGTCTGCGCTTGGTAGCGAGTAGCCAATAAATACTATTTTACTTGCCTCTGAAAGCTCAATACCTGCATTTTGCCAAATGATTCTGTATTGTGGATTCGATAAATCCTTAATGAACGTAGGCATTATTAAGTTGGGAGCCAATACATGCTTGCCCGCTTCTTCACTGAAGTTTCTATCACAATGGCGGCAAGATGAGCTAGTTGTAAAGCTATGTACAGCCTCTTTTTTTGAGAATCGTGCATAAAGGCGAGCACACCTAGGACATTGTAACCAATTCAGAGATCCGTGAACTTTCAACAACTTGACGTTAAATCCACCTTGACCAAGTTTCTCTAAACCAGGTTTAACACTGCCGTCACTTTCATCCTTTGAACTGATATAACAACAGTAGTCAACCACTGCATCGTAATCGTCATTATCCGAAATGGCTTTGTAAATTGAGTTATCAAGTAGAATATCCCAATTAGTGCTAATGACACTAACTGGATCCTCTCTACGATAATTACTATCAGCTCGAACTGATGATTTTTGCGTCAGGTACTTCGCAAAATCATCAATGTACTGTTTGGATAACTCGGTCTCATCTAATAGTACTTGGATAGTTTTACCTACTACATAAAAAACCGCTTGTCGGATTTCCATTATTTGATCAAGCCCTACTCCTCGATACTGTGAGCTATCCGATAGACATCTATCTAATGGGGTGAAGATATCCTCAAGTTCAACTTCTGGGAATAGTTCTTCAGGCATATTGAGTTGCTCAGAAAGGAAGTCTTTAAAAATAGTAAATTCCTTTTCTTTGAATACTCCTGTATTAGTGTTTTCAATTCTAAAAGCTTCTTTAATAATGGAAGCTTGTGTTGGTGCACCAGCTTCAACCGAAAAGCCTGCTCCTAAAATATATATCGTTTTATTCATATTACCCCATGACTGAATAAAGTTAACGCCGCGTTAAGGTGTGAGCGGCGCTTGGCTATACTTGAGCGAAGCGAAACTGCCAAGCGTTGCGAATCACTCTTAAATGCTTTGTTAGCCGTTTTCTTCCTCGGGCTTCAATTCCACTAAAAACTCCGCGTACTCATTATACCCTTCCAGTAAGCCGTCTAATTGCTCTTGAGTTAGTATACGTACTGTCTTTTCTGGCTTCTTTACCCCTGGTGTTATCGTAGTTAAGCGATACTTTTTGTTGTAATACAGAGATTCATAATCAAATTTTTCGATGTACTCTTTGCTGATAACTTCACCGTGAGCAACTTTAAATTCCAAATCCCAAAACAAGTCGTCTAGGATAACTACACCAGAGTTTATAACTATATCAGCGTTGCTTTTGGTGATTGTTTCACCGTGGATAGCTCTATTGCAAACTGCAACAATGTCGCGAATTGATTTGGACAGCTTCGCATCGATTCGATTGTCTGCTACCAGTTCGTTTAACTGTGCACCGAGTGTTTCTGCACCTTTCTGTTTTATGGCAAGCCTATGATAACGCTTAACAACTTTTTCAATTTCGATTCTTAATTTGGCAAGAGCTAATATGTGGTCAGTTTCTGCTAAAGGTTTAATCGGGTCTATCGATTCGTAAAACTCATCGGAACGCTGATACCCAGACTCACGATCTGATTTATCTGTAGACGAAGAAGTTTCATCTCTTATTGCTACTACTTCATCACGGCTGATTTCTGCTTCGAACTCACCATATTTAACCTTACTAAGTGACGCTATATATGGACTTACAAGCAGAATAACTAGCAATAATATTGATGTCGAGTCGACCTGAATTTCAAATAAATTGAAGCTGTGTGATACAAGCATCAGCAACGATAGGATAAATGCGACAATCCAACTGTACTTCTTAATCATTAACTTCCAGATTCCTCATAAAACGGCTAACGCCGCATTAAGGTGTGAGCAACGCTACCACGAAACTTAACCTGACCACCATAAACACAAAACCCAACGATGGAATGAAAAATGCCAAGCGTTGGGAATCACTCTTAAATGCTTTGTTATATTATTGTTTACACTGAACTAATAAACCAACTGGAGAGTTAGACAACTCTTTATCTTCTTCCATCAACTCTCTGTATTTCTGAGGTATTTCTCTAAGTTTAGGAGTATCTAGAAGTTGACCAGCAGTCCAACTTACTGCGCCAAATAATGGCGAACCAGTTGCCACTGCTGCTAATTCTATTGCACCAGTACAAACCATAGAACCAATATCAAAGCCGCCAAACTTCCACTTTTTAGTTCGTAATTCTTTCACCTTAGTATTGTGTTCTTCAAAAGCGTTTTGGAAGTTTTTGTATACTTGATAGCTTGTTTCACCAAATTTATTTGGAGAAGATTCTATCAAGTTACTGATGTTTTTAGACATTATGCTTCGTATTTCTTCTAAAGCTCCTTGTTTCCGAATTTCAATAAGCGATTTAGGGGGAATGTTACCCAACCAGCTAAGCTCGGTTCCGTCCAAAGATGTGAGAGCATGTGTTACATGCAACTGTTCTTGCGAGGATTGTTCTAGTTGTTCTCCATCTAGCTGTAGCTTCCAGTTGAAATATCGCCAAGATGTAGGGGCATCAATCAAAGGAACCCCACGAACACGCCTACTTTTCAATAGAGCGTCATTTGCTTGCCCCATACGTCCTAAGAAGTTCGTCAGAATCATTTGCCCTGGGGTCAAACTATTCATAATACTGAGTGGATTGTTGCAAAGCTCATCAAGCTGCTCCTTGATATTATTCCCAATATCAAGGTCAGCTAAGATTTTTGACTCATCCCGAACCTCATTAAAAACTTTGTTTTTACTGTCTAATGCTGCAAAAAATTCTTTTGCGTCATCTAAGGACTCAAACTCACGACCAAATGTATTACCCGCTAACTTTAAACCATCTCTTTCTGATAATTTTTCGACAAAGCTACGCTCGTGCTCTTCTAGGTATTGTGGTTCTGGCAAAACAACAACTATAGGTGTTGTTAGCTCAGCTAGAGCGAGATCTTTATATGCTAGAACACTTAAAGCATGCTTTAGAAAGTAATACACTTTTTGCTCGTCATCCCACATTTGGTATAAGTCCAATGTACGAATAAAAGGGTCAGGAAGTACAATAGTGTCACTGTAGATGCCGCACTTTGAAGCCACGTTATGGGAATAGGATGGAAATAGATCTCCAGCATGCGATAGCTTCAAGCAATCCATATCCTCAAGGTGTGTCCATGCGACATCACCACACGAATCCCAAAGCTCTCTGATGTGCTCAAGAAAGGGAGGGATAGACTGAACTAACTCATTCCTCGTGACCGTTTTTTGTGAAAAAAAACGTGCTATATCATTGGGGTTCTTACCTGCTTCTTTCATCATTTCATAGAAAGGGGCAAAGTTAGCGTTGATAAACCCAAAATAGGCTCTTTGGATTTCAGCTAATGGAATAGCTTTCTTATTTTCTTCTCGGTCATGGAACATAGTAATTCCATTTGCCATTGACCTTATAGAACTATCAACGGAGTCTGGGTCGATATTACCATTGGCATCATAGCGCATAGCAGCAAAGCTGCTTTCTAGTTGAGCATAGACATGCGGACTGATTTTAAGCATCCCTGACTCAAGTTTATCTTGCAGGATTTTCAGTCTTCTTCTTAATTCTTCGTTTTCTTGACTCATAACTATCCTAAATAATATAACATTCTTAATAACAGGCAGTCTCGTTTTTCTGTCTGCCTGTTTATCGAAAAATTTATCATAAACCACTAAAAATTAAAGCAAATACATCGAGCTATGTATTCTGTCATCATATAGAAACGCGCCAGCGTGTTATCACTTTTTAACAGTGCCTGTTATCTAAGGCATGATTCTCACAAACATATTAACAAACAATAACTTATCAAAAATCCCATTGACAAAACGAGACTAAGCACTCAACAAGACAAGCCATTATTCATACTCAAACCAGATTAAAACTAAATAAACTGTATAGATATACAGAAAAGAAAGTAAAGATGATGAGTAAATTATCCAAAACTTGATATTAGGATTTGTAGGGCAAACGCACGTCCTCTGAATTGTGCAGAGTATTTAATCTAAGTGATTTTGGGGCACTTTTGAGCTGAAAAATGCCACGGGTAAAAATTCAGTTCATAGAGAATTTTGGCAATTCTCAGTTACAACGAAGTGTGAACTTTCATGTAACATATTGCTCTAGATACTCTATGTAGAGCCTTCGTAAAAGGTTGCATCAATCATCGCAGCACGACCTTCCCAAGCTTGTCGCTCTATAGGGTCGATAGGTCTTGGAGCTGACCACCAAACAGAGTCTAGAATGCGAACAATAATATTGACCCAGTATGTGTCAAAATTTACATTTGCAGGAATTCCAAAGTCCCTACATAGTTCAGCGCGATTTTGACTATCCAAACAAACAAAGTAATCAGGACGTTTCATTGCTAACAATCTGCTAGCTATTGCAATCCCAGCCCCACCATCAGGGAAAGCCAATTTGAACTGAGTTACAAAACTCTTGTAGTCGGCTTCGCCAACAGGCCCATTTAAAGGGATCTGCTCGAGAGCTGCGGAAATAAACTCATTGTTGGTATTGATTCTGTTTTTGAATTTACCAGCACCAACCATGCTACCAAACCACTTCCAGTTTACTTGGGGATCTGTTGTAACACCTGCAACCTGCTTTCTTTAAAGCTTGGTCTGGTGCGCTTGTCCCTATATTGAGCACAACTCCACATGGAGGTTCGGTATTAGAAGCGGGTATTCAATTTGCTGAAGGTGCTGACGGCAACTGGGAAAGTGATCTGATGCTAAAGCTTTCAGAATTTCTTGTCTTAAGCGGCTTAACAACGTCGATGAACTCAGCTATGGAATAAGCATTTACGCTAAACATCGCATCTAAAGGTATTTTACTGAAGTGTCGCTCGCAGCAAGAGTATTCACACTCAATGGAGCGTGTAGTTCAAGTCATATTTTCGAACTACTCCAACTAAGTATATCCAGATAGCGTCGAGTCTAGTTGGTCAAATTAAGATATAGTAAATAGTTGACAATAACTAATATGTATAAGCTCGAAGCTTAGTTACCACGTCCAAATACCCAAATATTAATACAAGCATTTGGTTGGCAAGCCCATTAGCGTTTAGTTTTCGCTGCACTACCTAAGGAATCAGCAGGCTTCTCTTTGCTAACCTGCTTTGCTGCCGCATTGACAGCTTGTGCAAAGGATTCAGCTAACTCAGGTGTATAAACTTTACTACCTTTGCGTTGTTTTACTTTATCTGCCATACCTCTCCCACATAACCGCTACTTCAACTCGACAAGTTCGACGAAGTCGGTCAACATACTTACATAGTCAACCTTAAGCATAACGGTATTTCCTCTCCTACTCAATCAATTTGGTTCGATTCGTTAATTATTTACTTAATCAAGCCAAGATAAGAAACCACTACTCCATACCTTTTAAAAGGTAATAAGTTGACTAACTCTAATTTTATATTATACGAAAATTAAGTTATTCCAACATATTACCATTATAAGCAATTTGTTTTTTAATAATCCAACGATACATAATTTACTTTATACAACACAAATTAATTAATTCCGTAAAAAGTTAAAATTATACCAAATATTAACTTTCATGTCAGTTGAACAAATACCATACAACGAATTAAAATATAGAACAGGAACTCTCTGTTTATTCTCACCTGTAAATCTTGACACTGCTCTCCATGAGTGCGAGCAGGAGAATAATCACAATGGTTCCACTAAATTAAAAAACACGGAAACAAGCCAGTACTAATTATTTCTCGTTCCTCGAAATTAATTAGCAGCTTGTCCTGCGGAGCTTCCTCGCTAACGCTGCGGTGCTCGAACCTTACGGTTCTGCGCTTGTCGCTCCGCTCCTCTTTACCACTAATAAAAATAATAAAGGTAACAAGTATGAGTATTTTCGATCTAAGTATCAGAGAAAGACTAGAAAAAATGAGCAAAGCTGAACTTATTGAACAACGTCAGCTTGTGTTCGAAGAACGAGGCGTGTATCGCCATCTACGTGACTCTGAAGAAAAGCTTCAAGCCTTAGAGCTTATTGAACAATACCTCAATAAACCTAGCCGCGGCAGACCACGAAAACCAGCAGAAGCCAAATGCAGTGAACAAGTCAAAATAAATATAACCCCGCAAGAAAGAGCTGACCTCGAGTACCGTAGTACAAAGCTAGGCTACAAACACCTATCCACCTACATGCGTGATATCACTCTGAACCTTACACCAGATCTGCAAGTCAGCCAGATTGAGAGGCCCAGCGTTGATGTATGTGTTCTTGAATCTATCAATGAAGATATCCAGTTCTCAAGCGTTCAACTGATGCATGCCCTGCAAGAGAATGTTTTAGATAAAGAAACAGTAAACCTCATCATCGAATACCTATCATTGATTCAACAAAAACTTGCTGAGCGAGAGCAACAAGAGCTGGGTGAATACAACTCAGATTTCGCTTTGATGCTTGCGAATAGGCATTTGACCCAAGAGCAGCTTCAAAAACTCGCTGACTTCAAAGAACTGCGCGAAGAAGCAACTTACATGTAACCAAGGGGCGACTATGTCGCTCCCTTCCGACCCCGTCGGGTCGAACCTACCGATTCTACTCACCACATTACAATTATAAAAAGGTGTAACTATGGCTATTCACAAAATTTTTAAGACTAAAAATCCAAGCAAAAAACAATCCATTGAAGACCAGTCTGCTGCAACTACCAGCTATGGCGCAGGCACAACCAAAGATCTCCAGCAATGCGTGCGAGTCGAATACGCTTCTGGCAAGTTCAAACCACACGAAGAGAACGACATCATCAGTGAAAAAACACAGTTTCTGATGGCTCACAATATATCCTCACAGCTCCCAACCTTAAAAACACCACACCTTAAAACCCATGAGATGGACTGGTCTGAAATTGGACGTGAGATAGCAAGCTATAAAAGCAAAACTGGTATGCAGAAACCGACTAGCCATCGAATGATCTCTCTTCAAAAAGGCGAACAGCTTGACCTTATGCAATGGCGTAGGCTCGTGAAAAAGTATATGCGTAGGATGGGACTTCAACACACAAAATATGTTGTGTTTATTCATCATGACACTGACCATAGCCATATCCACATCAATTGCGGAGCCATCGATGTCAAAACAAAGAAAGTCGTTAACGAATGGCAGAACCACCCTAAAGCCACGATGGTCATGCGTGAAATTGAAAAGGAATTTGGACTCGGTAGCGTCGCCAATCCAGGCGATAAGATTAACGAAAGGGAAAAGAACTATAAACTAAAGCCCATTCGCATCACACCAAACCAAAAAGCTAAAGGGGGCGATAAAGCCCAAATACGACGCAAATTAGACTTTGTACTTGAGCAAAACAGACTACTAGATATCACGCCGACTCTTCCAATTTTCGTCGAGCAACTAGAAGCTGTTGGTGTTCAAGTTAGGCTTAGTTACAAATCTCAAACAGACAAGCTACCCAACGGGATGTCCTATCGTTTGAGTAAGCCCAATAAATCACGAAACAAGACTAACAGGCCAGCCTTGTACTTTCCTTCTTCAAAGATGGGACACGGCAACGCATATTCCCTAAAAAACCTGCTGAATAACGATCGATTTACAATGACCGAAAGTGACAGTCAAAGCCTTAAACAGTTAAATATTCTTGAATCTAAGCGTGCTTATGCCATTGTCAAAGACCCAATCCAGACCATAGAGAATGAGCACGGCCATCTGCTGAGTCATGATGACCGCCACTGCAATGTGGTGCTTCGCTTCAGAGCCAAAGACTTCACAAAGATCAATAAAGCTCTCAAGTACTCACGCCTGCGAACTTACCTTCAACTATACAACGAGGGGGGTTCAAGAGAATACGATCCCAAGCTTCATGGCTTTGTTTTCAGGGTGAAAATTAATCAAAAATGGCATAAGGAACGCTACAGCAAATCTTGGTTCAATTCTCCCAAAATGACTCGTGATGAATACTCTGCATTGGTCAATCAACATCTGGCAGAGCTATTGATTGAGTTCATTGAATCATTGCTGCATATGTTGGGCTTTGGTTCCCCTTCTATTGATGCAGAAAGCCATCTGGGAGACTACAAAGAGCAACAAGACTTCCAGTTAAGGCGCGATGACGGACTACATACCATCCACACCATCCCCCAAATTCTAAATGCTATACAAGATGCAAACGCAAGCGGACATATCGAACGCTACTTAGAGATGTGCAAGGAGCAAGGGCTAGATCTAACCTTAAAAAGTAAGCTCTAGCTGACTAATTTTAGTCAACTTACTATGGCTCCTAATCAGAATAATAAGTTGACTAAAATTCTTTTTCAAATATAAATAAATCAATTACCAAACAAACTAATACAGAGTAATCATTAACTTAACAACCCAAAAATAAAAACATCTACGAATTCATATTCAATAATAAAAATATGTCAAATAACTTTTTATTGCATAGATAAAAATAAGAATTTACTATTTAAACAACCTTACTAATAAATATAATAAAAAGGACAACTTATGCTCAGTGTAATTGAAGCAAATAAAATCATTTCCGATATGAGAGAAGAAAACGCAAATACTGCAAACATTAAGGTATGGTATCAATTGCGTCTACCACGTGATAATGGTAAGTCTATATCCGTAAGAGGCACTGTTATTGATAGAGACTCTGTCGTCTCATCTGAGGTTATCTTCCAGATCCCACTTGATACCGCTACTAAAATACCAAACTCAAAGTACGACATAGAGCGTAGATACGCCACAGAGCACTTTCAACCGCACATCATGTCTCTAAAAGACAGCTACTTCGAGAAAATTCAGGTGTATCTCAAACTAGCAGTCAAAGAAAACCTCGAACGCGTGGCAAACATTGAACGAGGAACTGTTACTCTCGAAAACGGCGATAACGTCCATCAATTTGCGTCCCCTATCCACCATTTGTGTGAAACCATTGGCCAGATAGAGCGTATTGATGGCAGTCGCACTATTGAGTCAAGAGGATTAGAACTAAAAGCGGATGAAGCCGAAGACATTCAACAAGCTCTGGCTCGTCTAGAATCAATACTGGCGAATATGGGGTACGGCTGCAAAAGCTTCAATGTAGAGAAGTATCAAAATGACGAGATTGCCCAGTTTATGGATAACAAGTATGACATGGGCCGAATGATTGGAGGCCTAGATAAGCTTGAGAAGCAATCAAAGTTCGAACAAGACTGCTTAGCCCGTTTCAGTAACTGCGATGAAAGCTTATTGACGCCGCTTTCAGAGAACGCTACTTCCAACACCACATCTCGCGTTAGAGCAATCTTTGAAGCGTTAAGGGGAAGAGCCGTAAAAGTAGGCAAAAAGTCTAATTCATGACGATACATGGGGCTCTTTCGAGCCCCTATTTCACACAGTGCAGTAGGTTCAATACGTTTGGGGTATGTGAATAATATCCAATGTAGACTATTGCAAGGCTTGGTTAAATCCTATCCTGTGAGTCACGACAACTAATTGCTTTATTCCTACTAAACGACAAGAGCCTTACTTCTCGCGATCAAGCAGGAATTGCTTGCTTCTTCTTTTTCTTTTTAGCTTGAGCCTTAGCTTGCTTGATAAAGTCGTCTTTATTGGTAATTTGCTTAATAAGCTCATCAACTGCATCTTGAGAGTATATGTGTCTATCTGACACCTTTTGATAATGATGAAACTTGTTGCAACCTCCTTTCCAGTTCAATTTTACAACTGCTGATTGAAAGCAATGCTTATTTATAATTGGTTTACCCGAGTTTCTATCACGAGCTTCTAAACACTTTTCTAGTTTTGCAATATCGTAGTCATCAGATAGCGCTTTGTTTATTGCAGCAATAGCAGTCTTCTCAGTATAGGTATGGGTCTTCTCTGGGTCGACTTGCTTCTCTACTACAAGTGCCTTTTTCAATTTCTCTAGATCTTGAGTTTTGCCATTAGCAGCAGCCAGTATTATCTGACTATCTTTCTCATCACGTGCGTACACAAGTGATACATTGATTGGAATGGCGAATTCTATGTCATCTTCTTCCTCAATCTCATCTTGCACAGTTTTTGCCAACTCAAGCATATCTTCAGCTGCCTTACCATAAAGTGAACGCAGTACAGGCTCGGGTGGCATTTTAAAATCTCCAACAAGGGATATCATTCCAGCATGCTGAGCTTGCATAAATGGCACCTCTGCGAATTCCTGGAATTTTGATGAGTAATTGAGCACTCCAGATTGGAAAATGCGAGAGGCCAAGCCTTGAAGCTCTGGCATTAGTAAGTGAACCGCACCATCACGCCAATCTGCAATCCGAGCAATATTCTTTCTCACGCTATCACTATCTTTGAAAAGTTTTTCTAAACATTTTCTTAAAGATATCGTTTTCTTAACCCCCTGTTTGTTCACCTTCTCAAATACAGCTTCCTCGCCATCTTGTTCAATGATGATTGCCTTGAGCAGTTGCTCCCATGCTGTTGAATACATCATGACAAAACCATCCAACTTGTTTTCAAGTGAAGGCCTGTTGTATAGCTCGAGAGCCAGCATCATATTGTCTTTAGATTTTTTGAGAAGAGCCTTAGCCAAGTTAGATTTGCACTTATGACCCAACTCTTGATAGTGCTTACTTTGAGATAGACGCTTTTTGAATTCAATAAAGCTAACATCCAGAACATTTATCGCCTCATAGGTGTTGGGTTCTATTTCGGCTAAGAACTGAGTTATCTGTCCCTTGCCGTAATACGAACTGAACGTACTTTGTTTCCAGCCCACTTGTTCTAGCAAGTCTTCCCTAGTGAATGTCGTATTCTGCCCCTGATGTTTTTGCAGAAACTGATACAGTAGTAGCTGTCGATCAACTTTAGCCATTTGATTTCCACCAACATAAACAACATATTGCAATGTATAGTATTGAATAATAACTAAGAGGTCAGAGAGTAGCTTCAAAGTATCGGATAATACTCGGATACTTCGCATCACAGCTTTCGGTCGCTTAGGTGAAAACTGGGGCTTGTGTGCCTAAGGTTTGGGACAAAACGTACAATTTCCCGCCCTACACACAGACTCAAAGTCACGCTTTGATGTTTTCTGCTTCAGCTTCACCCGCCCGAAATGCCCCTAACCTCTTTCCTAGGGATCATTCGATAGTCTCCCAGCTTCCAATCGTCGACAAATACGTCGAATTCGTTTTTTCCTAGCAAATCGATAGGACGAGCGGTCAGATATTCACTCTGTCTGGCCTCTGCCGACACCAGTTCATCATGGGCTTTTGAGTCACCGCAACTCAAAGCTTTCTCGACCAACTGGTAAGGCGCAACCGCTTTGCACATCAGCACGGTTTTCTCAGCAAATAACCAGTACAGGACATCAATGTCATCTCGGCCTGACCTTAAGTCATCGAGATGCCTCTTTAGTTGACTTTGTAATTCCATGTTTTCATCAAACTGAAACACTGGGTAAAGCCGCCAACCATTTATATCTAGACACAACCGTTTTAGACTCCCCTCTTCGACCACCTCATCAGTATAAAACTCGAGTTCATTAAGCAAATTCTTAACCACATTAAGTCGCCTTTGATCTAGTTCCTTCATTACATTCGTCCTCATAAATGTTCAATTATCAAGAACATAGAAACAAATCTTCAAAACGCCAAATTAAAATTGCCTAGATATTGGACAAACAGGCCACACGCACTTGCCAAGAAAGCTTTTCCATACCAAAATAATACTGTTTATTTGTACAGTATTATTTATGACGGTTATCCCAATTAACGCACATGCTGGTATCACTGGATTCGAGTCGCCAGCAGCCGAATACACTCAACAATCGCTCGATCTCGACGAACTTCTCGTAGAGCACCCTAGCGCAACTTTCATTGGCCAAGCCTGTGGTGACTCTATGCAAGGGCTGGGAATATTTGACCGAGATTTACTAATCGTTGATAGGCATGTAGATGTTAAACAACACGACGTTATCGTCGCGAATCTCAATGGAGAGTTCATATGTAAGCAGATCGACATACATCGTAAGCTATTACTCTCTGCAAACGACAAGTTTCACCCAATTCTTATCACTGAATGTGATTCTTTCTCTTTAGAGGGGGTAGTCATCCGATCCATACGTTGCCATAGACCAAGTCACCTGCTGAGAACAAAATAATGTATGCCTTAGTCGATGCGAACTCATTTTATTGTAGTGCTGAGCAAGTCTTCCGTCCCGACTGGCGAGGTAAGCCCGTCGTTGTTCTTTCCAACAACGACGGATGCGTAGTAGCTGCAAATCGACAAGCCAAGGAAGCGGGTATAGAGAAGTTCAAACCTTTCTTTCAAGTTAAAGCACTTTGTGAACAGAAAGGAGTCATTGCCTTATCATCAAATTACGAATTGTATGCCGATCTCTCGTCCAAAATGATGCAAGTAATTGGTCGATTCGCTCCAGAGCAACACATCTACAGTATCGATGAATCTTTCCTATCATTCGAACGTTGTGACACTGCCATTCCATGCCTGAAAACGCATGGAATGAAGCTGAGACGAGCTGTGTGGCGAGAATGTCGATTACCCGTTTGTGTTGGCTTTGGCCCAACTCTTACACTAGCAAAAATCGCTAACCATGCCGCTAAGAAAATACAAGGGTATAACGGAGTTTGTGTTCTCGATAGCGAGCAAGAGCGCAGAACCATACTGTCGAAGCTCGGTGCAGGTGACATCTGGGGCATAGGTAAAAAAATACAAGCTCGTTTGAAGTTTATGGGCATCAATACAGCTTTAGAACTCGCTGACTATCCACCAGCATTAGCTCGTAAAGAGTTTAACGTCGAAATCGAACGCACTATCCGTGAACTCAATGGCCAACCATGTAAAGCTTGGGATCAATCAAGGGCAGACAAAAAACAAATCTATTCTACGAGAAGCGCAGGTCAGCGCATTACCGACTTAGAATCATTACGCCAGGCTTTGGCAAAGCATGCGAATATAGCCTCTTCAAAGGCGCGTCAGCAAAACAGTCTGTGTAAAGTGATGTTATGCTTCGCCAATAGCTCCCCCTACGATGAGAAGGCTGTAACGCGTAGAGCGATACATAGGTTTGCCTACCCTACTTCAGATGTCACACAGATCACCAAAGCTGTCACTTTACTCGCAGAAGAACTATTTTGTGAAGATGTTCGCTTTTACAAAATTGGCGTTGGATTGTTGGATTTAACTGATGGGAAGAACGAGCAGTCAGATCTATTTAACCCCATGCCCAACGACCCAAAACTCATGTCTGTTTATGATTCGTTGAACCAACGTTATGGTTCTGACACCTTATTCCTAGGAGCACAAGGAATAGGGCAGAAATGGGGCATGCGGCGTGAGATGCTAACGCCGCACTACACAACGAAATGGCACGACTTGCCAGTTATCAAGTGTGGTTAAACTGACCTATTTATTATTTGACGCATAGCCACTACTCTATTCAGGCTTCTAGGTTCATCCGATAGTTGTCATAGAGATTGCTTTTTCTCAGGAAGTGCTGCGCATACCTCCAGATTTAGCTCAACAAAATGATCCCAAGTATACTGTTCTGAAAACCGAGACAAATACTGTAGTTCTACCTGGCAAATATCTGGCCTATCTTCATAAATGGAACAGAGCTTTGTATCTAGGTCTAGATGCTTACAATGTCCATCTCCCCTATCTAGAAACTTCGTTTCATCAGAGAGATGAACATTAGAGCAGCATTTACCACATTGGTAACAAGGAAAAGTGTAGGTCATCAGAATTTAAATGAATCCTCAGAACACATCATACTGTCAAATTCTTCAAACGATCTATAAGGCAAAACAGTTCCAAACTGATCACTTATGGCATTCAATGCTTCTAAGCACTGATCTGGTTCCCAATCATTCATCGCCAAGTCAAATGAGTCAAATGCTGAGATAAACAATTGCTTTCGCACCTCAAAATGCTGGTCAAGCTGTTGCTGAAGGGCTATGCGGTTCTGGCGAATTTGAGGAACCGCGGCAAGGCAAAGAGCCTGTATCTGGCGTCTTCTTTCTTTTGCTGCCTTCACTAATTGACTATCCCCGAGTGCCACTAGACCTGATTGGTGAATCAAATTGCCAATCATATACCCAACACCAGCTCCGACAATGGAACCGACGACAGGAATAGGAATCATAACTTGGCCTAAAGCACCATAATAAAATGATGCCGAACTGGTTATCGCTGTATGTGTGATTTCATCACTTAGCTGTTCAAGTTCTATGTCTCCTTTAAGGTAACTAATCATGGATTTACTAGAACTAATGATACCTGAAGCAATTGCAACAGGGGCATTGCTTCTTGCTAGTGCTTTTGAAACACCGTCACCTAAGACGTGCGTTGCGGAATGCGTTATGCCTTTACTTAACGCTGTTACTGTATATCCTGTCGCATATCCTTTTGCTGTCGATATAGCAATGTTTACGGTTGCTTCACCTAACTCACGTTCTCCTTTATATACTTTATAAAACTCTGTAACGCTGCTGGTAGTCCCGCTTAATGCTGCACCAATATTGCCCGCTCTTTTCCCTGACTCGTGCATATCGACAAATGTGGCTTCCAGTTTAGACTGATTAGCTATGTCTTCTGCTACTTGGGAGTCGGTGGCTTTTAGCGCCTCATTATAAGTTGTCCCCGAGGAGCTAATTTCACCATATTCAAGTGACTCAGTAAGATTCCTATAGGTTTGTTCGTAGTCTTCGGCCTTGAGTGTCCCTGCTTCAATTCTCTTTTCAAGAAGTTCTTTGATTTTTTTTACTTGATCTTGAGGTGCTAATCTCTGCATCTCTTGATATTTTTCATTTGACAATGCAAATGCACTTCGTGCGGCACTATTACAAGACTTAGCTTGAACTTCCCTTAAGGTTTCTTTACCGTTAGATATAATGATATCGACAGGATCCGTTGGAAAGCCCATACTCGCAGTCGTCTTTGCAAAAAGGTCACTATCTTTTTTTAGAGCATCTAAGTTAAATTTGATAACTTCAAGCTGTTCGAACATATGACCTTGAGCTTTATCAGCTGCGACATTTTTCCATTTTTCTGCGAGCTCTACTAAATGTTCACTATCTTCAAAAATATTGAACGTTCTTTCTGTGAATCTCTTCGTAGCAGCATCAGCTGTGTATCCACCCAAAATGGATATAAAGTCATCTTGTTTTTTCATAATTGAAAGCCTTGGTTCAAACAAGTAGGAAGGCATCAATGCCTTCCCATTTCGCTCTGTTACGCGATAATTTTCTTTGTATCTTCCAGCACCGTTCGAGATTCAGGTGTCAGGGTACCCTCTTGATCTATGATCGGAGCTTCCAGCAAGTTCTTTAAAACTTTTGCGGTTGACGCTACGATCATTACTCCCTTACGATCTTCTTCGGAATACGTACTATAGTTCGTATTTGATTCGACCAACTCGTTAAATGACTTTAGCAATGGCTGGAATCTAAGATCCAAGCTACATAAGACTTTGGCTATTTCTTCAAACCTCAGGCGTATTCCACTCGCTGCAACCATAGCTTCTTTCATCTGCTCTGATGCTAATTCAGCCTTATCAAGGTTTGCGTATGCGTCTTCTTTCGCGGCTTCAGCCTTTGAAGCCATCATCATCCCACCAACGGCAAGTACTGGCCCCGCGACAACACCGCCTAAAACCATCATGCCACCTGCCATACCATAGCCCCCCGCAGCAAGGGAGCCTCCACCTAACCATGCTAAAGTGGCATTAGTCGCAGCAGCACCACTCAGAGTACCTATCGCTGTGCCTGTTGATGCAGTGCCTAGAACACCAACTCCACCGTAAGCAGCTAAACCAGCAAGACCACCACTACCAAGAGCGGTTATCCCATCTGAGAGAACACCTTTTATATCTAATACACTGGTTTTCATTCGTGCGAGTTCCTCAGCACTCACAACTGGTAAATTCGTAGCGTCATCCAAGCTACTGTCATCAAATGAAATATTCTTTATTTTCGAAAAAGCATCAACAAATGGAATGATTGATTCATCATAGATTTTGTATTTAACTCGACCTAAGTCTTCCATCGCTTTCTGTGTTGACTCACGCTCATTTTCTAAGTCGGACTTTGCCTCATCAAACATTACTTGCGCACGTCTATTAATACTTTTCGCAGTATCAAAGTCATCTTTTGCATCGATGCCTTTTTTAACGCCGTATCCTCCCGCAACAATAGCGGCACCTGCTAATATAAATGGTAAAGGCATCGTTACATCTCCATGAACAAGTTAGCTTCTTTAACGAGAATCATTTGGCGCTTGACCCAACTTTCCATGTCAGTAAGCAAGCTAGAAGAAATACCTAGGACTTCCGCGACATGTCCAATAATTGCCTTTTCACTCTCATGATATGTTTCATCTGCATAAGCAACACCAATCAGTTCCAACATAAAGGCCACTTTCTGATGCCTATGCTCAAACATGTTTCCTAGTTCTTCCAAACCGAGCTCACGATCGAAATTTAAATTGGCTTCACACTGTGAGCGAATAGTGCCTAACATAAGCTCTTCTTTTTCGTCGATATATCCGTCGATGGCTATAATCTTTTTTGCAAAAGAAAACAATGCGGTCTGTTGTTCACTGTTTAAATGTTGAATAAACATATTTTTCCCTTTTTATTGTTAGATTTCACTGATTAATTGAGAACATCTAGTTGACGTTGTAAGTTACCTACTGCTCTCATATAACTTCTTACACGTGAAGTGCCACCCTAGCGACCAATTAACATGTTCGAGTTAGTTACTTCCGCGTATCTGTTGAATTGGACAAACATAGTTTAATGTTGAATCGCGTAATAACTAATGGCCATTCAAGACGTTACATGATTCATATTTTTAATTTGATGGATAAATTCTCATATTTCACAATCAGTAAACCCAACATCCCATATCAGGTCACCGAAACCTGAGATCCACCTATCCAGTTGCTTTGACTTAACAACAGTAGCGGCAACAATAAAAAAGTCAGAATGCTCTTCGATAGTTTGATCACTAGATAGAGGCGTTTCTTTTAGATAGAAGCCTGCATGCTTAGTGATACAAAATCGAATCGAGCATTTATCACCTTCACCGAAACCAAAGCGACCATCCAGATAATACTGATTGAGCTTAAACTCTTTTGGCCTATCAAATTTAAATGTTGAAGTAGTGGCTTTCTTAATTCGATGGATAGCCACTGTTCGTTCATTGTCGTAACCATCAAAACGGCAAACCAAATATAAACGTTGACCTTGCTGTGCCAATCCTAGAGGCATAACCAATGATGTTTTTTGTCTTTGATTTGCATTGACATAGTCGATTGTAAGATAACGGTTATGATAGAGAGCATCACTCACTTGCTTGAAAACTACGTTATCAATCTGAGGTGGTAGTAGTGGCAATGTCTCACTAACCACCGCTACTTTTTTAAGCCATTCGCGATCTTTCAAACTTCCAGTAGTTGGATTTAGTTGATATTTTGCTTCCTGAAAAAAGACTTCCAACGAAGATGTGAGATTCGCAGGTAACAAATACTTCAAATGTTCTTGCGCTAAACTAAGCAACAACGCATCGACTGACGACAGTTTAGGCAGAGAAATCTCGTCGGCCCCTTTATTCCAGCGATAGCCATAGGGTTTTGTACGATCATCTCTCAAGATTTCAAAATGTTCGCAAAGCATTTCTAAGCTTCTCTGCACAGTCCTAAGCTCGCGAGCAATTCCAACTTCGTTTAACTGGCGGTGCAGTTCACGCGCTGTAACATGATGTGACCTAGGTATCCGCTTTAACAATTCAAATGCAACAACAAGAGATTCGCTTGTACTCGTTCGCTTAGCCATACTTAGGATCACCAACCACTAGAAATGCGTCATGCTCAACACAACAAAACTTTGAACGTCATTAATTCATATTGATCTGTTTAATAAACCACTTGCACTTCAATATGCAACCATTAGTTAAGCAACTGTTGACATCATAACAAACAAGCTAACTATAACGTGCTATGCGTCAAATTGTGTCGCAACAAAGATTCGATAACACACTTCATCTGACTAACCGCACATCCTTACTGCTTACTGCCTTTTGTCACCAGTCTAAATTCCAAACCAGATAGCTTCGATTGACGTGTCGAGTAACGGTTAGGGAACTTGTCGAAAAAGTCAGACAGCTTCTTCAGGCCATAATTACGCGGATCAAAGTCAGGTTTCAAGCGTTTGAGATACTGCCCTACTTCACCTAGTTTGGCCCAGCCTGATTTATCACGATAGTTTTGCCATGCTCGGTGCATCAGTTGCCAAATTTCTTTCTCTACAACATTGATTTGAGTGGATTGTTGAGGAGCTTGCGGGGACTCATCCTGTGACTTATCTCCGTTGAGGTTTTCAATGGCAACAAAGTCATCACAAGCATTTTTAAACGATGCGGGTTTCATTGCCTTACCAACCCCTATGACGTACATTTCAGACTATCTCAACCTTGTAGCTAAGCTCGTAAAATCACTATCACTTGAGACAAGCGCAAAAGCATCGAACTGTTAACTATAGAGCAGATCCATCGCATGAATAATCATGAGTGCATCGGTCGAATTTTTGCCTGTGGTATACGCAAATTGCTGTTTTGCCTGAATAGCAAGCTCATTTAGGGCCTGTTTCCAGTTCTTGAGTTGATCAGCCGAGAAGTCGCCGTATGCACGCTTAACGATGATTTGTCCATAACTTGATAGTTCTTTAGACGATGGAAGTCAGTTTAGCATGTGAAGTGTTTTCTGAATCAATGAGAACGGCAATTTTTTCGACTACTCATATAAGATTTCCTTATTATATACAAAGACATAGTATCTAAGTGATGAATAAAATGTCGCCAATTGCTTATCAAATTAATGAGTCCCCCACCATGGGCTGAGCCCATGAATCTATCGACTTGTTCAAAGCGAAGCTTTGGGTATCGAAAGCCACTTTTACTTTTATTATATATAAATAGAGAAAGTGGCCTATCGGTGCTGAAGTGACAATATAACCCTAGAGAGAGTTAGCTGGGAAAATGAACGATATTATTTACCTCATAACGCTCCCAACCATCGCCATTCGAAGTCATATATTCAATGAGTTCTTTATTACAGACCTTACTGACACTGGCAATTAGAAGCCCTTCTTGCAAAGTTCCACCAACAGTTGAAACAAAGTACTTCATTCCTTGAGCAACCGAATCTTGAAATCCAGATTCAGTCATTCCCTTTGCCATGGCGCCTAAATCGGTTAACGCTTTTGCTTCAAATATCTTTAGATTCTGATTAGTTTTAGTATTGATTAGATTTATCATGATTTGACCCTTTTTGTCCTATAGCTTCTTACTGTACTAGTGACTCATTTGAGCGCTGAGAACACTTTGGTGTTTTAAGGGCAAACTCTTCGAACTGCTCTTTCATTCGGCAAACAACCTCTTCAGGAACATCATGTACGTTGGGATACTCGCCCTTCGCTTCAAGCACTAAAATGTCTAGTTCCAACCCTAAGGATTGGATAGCCTTCAAATAGCCTATAATTTCCCACTTTTCGATGAACGTATTTGCAATCACAACGTCATCTCCAGCAAGTAACAAACGCTTCATTTCCAATTGGCACCACGCGTGTGCATCCTTGATAAAACGACGATCGTGACGATACTTTCCATCTTTATGGACAAAAAACTGATCAGCTTCAACTAGAGTCGCATCCATATCAAGAGCCATCGTTGTTTTCCCTGAACCTGGGATACCACGTATTAGTGTAACTTTTTGCTTGTTCATTTTATTTACCTTTATTTTAAATTTTTAGTGGTGTGAATAGCCAGCCGCACAGCTTATGAACAGCCAGCTTACAGTGAATTTTTGACTACTTGATTATCTTGAAATCAAACCGATCGTCTTGATGTATTTCAGGGATCTTTGAAGGAATTCGAAAGCGAAGCACAGAGTTTTCTTCGAGGATGGTCGCCCAATTCTTTTGCGAACCTCCAGAAGTCGCGTGACCAGAAATAAGCGCAATATCGTTATCAATAAGAGCACCTGAATCACGTCCAAAAGCTCTACAAAGCGGGCGCCCTAGGAACTCTATGCCTTTACCATATTCGCGAATTTCTTCGATTGCGGTAATCTCCAATGTTACGGGTGCACTATTGTAGACTTCATCCAGCTCTTCAACCTTATCAGCGACAAAGCCAGGAAATATCCATGCCTTTTGCTCTTTATCCCACGAGCCACCTAGCTTTCGACACTTTTTAACTAGCAAAGAGTTGTAATCTGCCTTGAGCGACACTACGCCCTCTTCTGCTTGAGCTTCCGCACTAGCGCTTAGTTTGTAAATTAAGTCCGTACCGTACTTAGTTCGTACAGAGATATCTTCTACTGCCAGACATTGCTCACCAAGCTCTAAGTTTTCAGAGTTTGAATCAATAAGCAGCTTACATTTTCGTTTGCCATCTGTCTCTGCTGCAAAATATTTGCGGTTTCTTTTTATTATATTGAGAATCATTGCTGTTCCTTTTTATTTATTAATCATAGTGTTGGATCCCCCCTTAATTTTTGTGTTTAAGCTGTAGCAGATCCCCCTCCGACTAGAGCTTATTAGTCAGCCCTATATGTCTGGACAAACTATCCTTTGCATATCACGAGTAGTTTTGTAAGCAATTTGCTCTTTATACTTCTCTAGATTACGGATCTGGATATCTGCTGGTATTCCCGTGTCACGGCGAACACCTATCAGCTTCCAACCTTTGGCGTTTCGAACTAAGTCTACGAATGTGGCTTCTGGTACCCCATTGTATGAACTGACTACCTTGGTATAAACCGTGATACTAACTTCGATACCACGTTGATCTTTCTTGTAAAGTACATCATCCAAACTCCGTTGCAGTGTGCTTAACTTTTTATAAACATTTTCCAGAGATAGATTTCTTGCTCGCGATCTTGATTGTGCTTTCTCAAGTTCTTCCTTTAAGTTAGGAATCTCTGTGTGGGATTTTTTTGTCATTGCAAAAAGCCTTTATCTTTTTGTGATACTTGTCTTCTTATTATTGTTTTTGCGTTCGAAAGAGATCATAACCTCAAGGCATACAAACTTAAACCATTGAATTTAAAGAAAATTATTATAAATAATAATTTTAAATCCTGATTATTATTTATAATAAAAATTGACGACGAGAAAACACTTGTATTCAAGTGGTTATAAATTTGCGGGCCAATTTCTGTAAAGTACTTCTTCTAAGATGAGCTGATAAATCAAATATCAAATAAGTGACATGCATCACAATTAACTCTTTACTGGTTAATCAATGACTCATGTGATGAGCTTAAGGAATGTCAATTCTTAATCGTATTAAGAATTCTTAATCGTGTTAAGAACTGCTAAGAAGTGCCCCATGAGCTATGCTAAAATTCTAAGACGATGAGCTTCCAAACAAAGGTCTTGAACAGACATTTTGTTATTTGCTCCATGAACAGGGAAACTGACTCTTCAGAACAGGAACACAGAATTTGGGCACCTTATCACTGTATATCTGCCGTACATATGGTGATCAAAGTCACAAATATTGTAGAATAATCAAATTCTTGCTTGTCGATACATTTCAATTTACTACTGTTATCAACTCCAAAGCTGATGCTTTGGTACTCAGGTATACATTTCTTTTGATTCGTGTATCCAACTGTTAATAAAAATACTAATAACCCCATGTTCAGCTTATCTGAACACGTGTGAATTGTATTTTATTGGCAAATGGAGACATGATGAACCATTCAAAAATCCGACTTAGATATCCATCTCAACACTGCATAACTGCGGTGGTTTTGTCGTGTCTGAAAAATATTCAAGTCTAGAAAAAACCTTGGATAGCCAACAGGAGTAATACAAGAATGAGCAAATTTAACATTAGCGAAACAACACAAGTCGCTTATTTGACTAGTGATTCGGAATCCAACTTATACATCACAGACACATGCCCTATTAACGCAAAAGTATTTATCAAAGCTCCGAGAATCGTTTGCAACATGCTGTTAAATAATTTGCTGAGTGCACTAGCTATGGCTGACTTTGATGTCAGAAACGAAAAATATATCATTGTGCCAAAAGACTCCAATAGCGTTCACGAGTTGCTCGGGTATTACACGTCTCAGTTTGGATGTTATTCACAATATCTGGTTATTCTTGACGAAGATTGCGACGGCTACCCTAGAGGAAGATTTGAGTTCAACACAAATCTAAAGAAGAAATTATTCGATGATTATAGTCGACAGGGTAAGAACTTAGATTTACTCCAAGTTGCCAGTGGCATTGCTGTGGACGCTTTGAGTATAAGGCAGTTTCATGGACATGTAGAAGTAGTAAATCGGTTTGGATCTAACCCTCTCATTTGAAAAGTACTAACACTGCTCAATCACTTAAGGCGCATCCACAAAAAGAGTCAGTCATCGATTGACTCTAACTTAGATACTTCTATATCTGAAAGTGTTACGAAGACAAATTCAAACTGTGAGATTGTTAGATTATTCACATTTCAACAGCATCACTTTATTCCACGAATAATAACATTTTTAACGTTGAAACTTCGGGCTTTGTATGCGTTGGATAAGGGAACCTATCCAGACAGACTTTTTGAAAGCCTCAAAGGCCTTCGAAGATACCCCTATAGTGAGCAAATCCGTTATGAGTCATCGAAACACCAAACTCTATCACTGACGGAAAACTGTACGTTTGCTCAGTATGACGAAATTATATACAAAAAACTCAATAATTATTAACGAAGCCAAAAATCATGACCAAACACAATTTATGAGATTTAATTTATAAAAACCATCAATATAATTTGTCTTAATCATTGAGCATCTACTAATATGAAACGCTTGTAATAATACGTAAACTATTTGGAGAAGATATGATTTGCACCAAACGAACATTATTAAGCGTCCTCATATTCTCTAATGCTTTCTTTAGTCATGCGTCGCTAGCTTACAACATTGGTAGCTATCCAACATTAAGTACCATTCTAATAAACTCTTCTCATGAACATGCCAATCAGGTTCAGACTGCCATAGAAAAAGGGAAGTTTATAGCTCTTGCTACTGGTAACGAACTCAAGTCACTAAGCCAATTAAATTTTCCTGAGCCTTATTTCTCCCGAGATGAAGCTGTCAATTTGTCTTCCAGCATATTCGTAGATGGCATTAAAGGGGTCGTACGCGAGTTCGCTTGTGCTGAATATCGCTATAGAAACACTTTACCTGAAGCAAACAATTGTAATGGATTCGTTCAGGATGATGACATCAAGGAAAAAATGCCTTTTGTGGATGGTCAATTCGTGACTAACGACATCATGTATACAGTCAGGAGCAATAAGCATGGGTTTAGTTTGGATTTTTCACTTGTAAATAGCAGTTCCTACTCGTTATCAAACATCTTTGGTTCTGTGAGTCAGATGGGAACCTTTTTCGGGAGATTTTTTGATCGTAGAAACCTTGTGCTATCGGTAAGAGTTGACGCGTACAAGTATGAAGGGAAAGGTATACGAGCAACAATGCCACGCAATAGCACACCGCTAATTTATATGATTGTTATTCCAGGCTCTTTAAGTTTATCTAAACAAGGGAGCCAAACTAATGCAGCAAATTATGCAGCACATAATTCATATTTGTTAATCAAGTAATGGTTTTAGTTATATATAAATGGAGCTAGTTAATGAAAAAATTAATATTAATCACGTTTGCGATGATAACCTTAGTAGCTTGTCAATCCACCTCTGAGAAGCAACCTGACGTTAAAATCACAAGTAATCTAAAAAACGCGTTAAACTTTCAAGCATCAATCTCAAAGGAGGTTCCTTTAGAGCAATTTCAGACAGCGGTTCTAGAAAAACTAAAAGAAGAAAATCCCGCTTGGACAGATTCATTTTTTTACTTTGGCGGTCAAAAAAATGGGGCATCATTTTGGCGCTTTTACAAAAGAGCTCTACCTAAAGATACCAACAACATCGCAACGCATACGGTATATACAAGAATCAGCTGGAAATCTGATGAAAACAACCACTATTTTAATATAGTTCAAAACCAATATGAACCGATGTCGGGGTTAGGGTATGGGTTTAAATCACCAGATGCTAAGGTCAAAAGCTTTGATTTTGAAGGCGTTGAAAAAGCCCTTGTAAAGCAATTAGAGTCATTAAAAGATATCTCTATAAACGTAAGTGAAACCAAGAGCTATAGTGGCAATCTTACTTTGAAAAACGATGATGTTACTGCATTCGCAAACATTCAGCGTCTACACAAGAACTCATTCTTAAGCACAAACACAAAAACAGATTCAGAAAAGTCGGGAGCTTTTAACGTTAACGTCGATAATATTGAGTTCAATTTCTCGCTATATCCATACAAGTCAGTATCTAAAGCTAAGTATAACTTCGCAATTCCCTTAAGAAAAACCGTTCACGTGGGTACATATAACATCACTCTTGGCCAACAAGTTAAAGCTAAACCAGCACAATACACCTTTGATTCGACTTTAAACAAAAAAGTCATCCAAAGCGCTCTATCTTCATTTAATAATTAATCCCAGTTGTACCATACATACAATCGGCACCAAGGCCCTCTTTCAGTAAGAGAGAGTGCCTACTTCTATACAACATCTATAGCCATATCTTGTAGCATTACCTGTATCTCCTGCTACCCCAGATAACTAACGATCACCGATATTTCTCTTCCCAAAACTCTATTTTTGGCTAAGGCTCCCCTACGCCAGCCTAAAGTTTCCTCTAGAAGTTCTCACCAAAATAAGAACTTCTAGAGAAAACACCATGAGCGAAGCTCATGAACCAATCGACCTTTCAAAGCATAGCTTTGGTAAAAGCCACTTCTTCTTTTTATATATATAAATAGGAAAAGTGGCTCATTTCGAATAAAAATCAACCTTCCTCATATCAGTTCCTAAAACTCGAACCGCACTTTACGATCCACAACTCACTCTTCTGGTGCTCAGAAATACATCGCTTAACAAGCGATAGATTCAACCTTGAAAAACTCCATCGTATAAGTGACTGATTCAACGAGAATCTTAAAAAAAACTTCTAATTAATTGATTTTATTAACTGTAGTAGTTAGACAACGATCAAGGCGATGTTTATGATTTCCCCAATTAAACGATATGTAATCATGCAAAAACTCAACAGAACCCATAAAAATCATAAAGTATTTAGACTTTTTCGTTGCAACACTGTTAGAGATAAAAGAACACACGGTTTTCTTTTAGATAATTCCACAGTCTCACCAGGGTCTCCTTTTACACCGTGTAGTAAACAACGCCTATTTAACTTAGTCGTTCACTTCAAAACGAAGTTTTGGCTTAGCTCCGACAGAGCTAAAGCGCCTCAATTCAATGTAATGTCCTCGATCATATTCAACAATTTGCACACTGCAAATCAGTTTATCTATCTGCCTCATTACAACCAATAACCAGCTTGCGTGTTCTAACGTCCGTACATTTCGTAATCATTTGGTGGCGTCGGGCAAGCTTTCTCCGAAAATCATAACTATAAGAGAATTACACTATGAAAATTTTATATAAATCAACACCTAACGAACACATTGGTATTAGTAACCTCCAAAAAGCAAAATCATCTATCCTCATATCCAATGGGATACAATACAAGAACCCTGATCGACGAATTGTTGCACCGATGTATGGCAACGAGAATATTTTGGAGTTAGCTAGGTCTTACCAGCAAACAAATATTCGAGACATTGAAATAGTCATTGACTCGAAGAATCATCCTGAACTTTCATCAAAAGTGCTAATAGAAAATATGGAGAAAGATCGGTTTCCAATATTCGATTACGCAACTGGGATCCACTTTGGCAAGCTCAGCGCAATTCAATCACTATTAGAGAGCTACAAACTTTTCAAAAACATTGAAATTGCAGATTCAATTTCAAGAAATCTGATTCAAAAAATGCCGCTTACTTTTGAGACTTCGGAGTCATGTCTATCGAACTACATCGACTCTGACTCGAACGATTATCAGCCGCTACTTGACGCTTTAGATAAGACGAAAGCCAGTTATGAGTCAATGCTAAATCAAGCTACACAAGTGACTGAGTTTGAAAACTTAATAGACGTAGAGACTTTCGAGAATGTCAGTGGCCACTTAAGAGACAATCAGTTTGATACACACGTTTTATTAGGTCATACAGGCACAGGCAAAACAAAACTTGCATTGCAGCCACTTATAAAGTCAGCCAATGAAAGCCAAAAGGTTGTCTACCTCTCTTATCTAATACCATTGGTGAAGCAGTTGTGCGAGTCCGTAGGAGCTATAAATTATAATAATGCCTCACTATTTGAAATTGAAAACGCGGATGCGATGGGTATTGTAGTAAACAGCATCTACAAAGACCATTTAGCTTCCGTCATACTCAATTGCGACGTACTAATCATTGATGAGTTTGAGAAAGTCATGACTAACGTTTGTAGTCACAGCGACACAATGCGAGAAGAAGTATTTGACGTATTGACCCTAGCTATTCAAAGGGCTCCTAAAGTTGTTGTGGCAGACGCTGACGTTACAGATATTACTTTAAGATGGTTGCGTAGGAATCGTCAAAATGTCCAAATCATACGTGCTACACAAAACCCTTACACCAATATCAATGTTACTATTGCAAATAAATTTTCAGCATTTTTCGACACATCGAACGAACTTCAAGATGAGAAAGTCGTCCTTTTTGACTCTCTGAGATCAATGCGCATGACAATGATCGACATGGGATTAATTGATAAGAGTGGCCAAGCTTGTGAAAAAGTTGCCTTGAAGAAAAAAGTCTTAGTATTGACTGGTAATAATAAGAATATGGACGCTCAATCGAAGTTTCTAACATCGCCAACTGAAGAATGCACCAAGTATAAAATGATCATTGCATCACCATGTTTAGCATCTGGTTATTCGTGTGAAGCTGATTATGCAAACAACGTAAACGTTGTTAGTGACCAGGTGTTAGGAATCGATGAGCTCATCAATTTCTCCAGACGCTTCCGTGCTAGTAAAAACATTACGTTTTATTTAACCCTAAATGACCATTTTGATTACACTCTTAATGCTTCATGTACCTCAAACACTGACCGAGAGACCCTTCGGAGTGAGTTTGAGAATAAGAAGAAACTGTTCAATGTAAATCAGCCCCTTAGTATGATGTGGAACCTCAAACGACTTGGATTCAACGTACAGGTTTTGCAAACAACTAAGAATGAACTAGAAGACGGATTTGCGAAATTCAACCTTCTTTCTGCTATGGATCTCAAAGGTAGAATCAAAGCAATTCTGAATGCCAAGGTTATTACACAGTCAGAAGCTGATAGGTTAACCATGAGCAATCAGATCGGTTTTCAAGAAGTAGCAATGCTCAAGAAGTTCGAGATTTTGCGCGATTACCAACTTGAGGAAGTAACTGAAGAAGATATACTTTTCGACGCAGAGTTTCTGAACAAAGCTTTATTCAAACAAATTTGGTGCCTTAGCAGCAAAAACGTTAATAAACAGCTTTTGGAACCAGCTAAATTCATTAAGTCCCAAATTTTTCAAAACCCAGAGTTGCAAAGTAAAAATGGGACGATAGTACTCACACGCCCTCAAGTAAAATCTATTGCACAAGAGATTTTCAACAACTGGGGAGCCTTTGAGCACATACTCAAAGGCGTTAAATTCCAACCAAATTGTTCGCAATGTGCTGCGACAAGGCTCTTCAACGTATTGATGTCGTCATTGGGATACAACTGGCCAAAAGGAGGCTTTAAGGGGGAACCCAAGAAGGTAACAATTTCACTCGACGCCAGGGCTCTAGCCTATAAAAATGGCCTTCTGTGACAGAAACCCGCGAGTGGAAATCGGGCAAAATATACGCCCGATTTTCACCAAGCTACAGATTTTTACACACACTTCTCAATATGTTGTCAACGATACTATTCACGCTCTGCGAAGCATCGACCATGAGCCACTTACCTACGGGTTTCCCATCACACGTACCGATGTAAAGACTGCGTAATCCATCATTTGCCTGTTCTGTCAGTGTCTGCTTGTCTTCACGCGTACAATAGTTTCTGTTGTTAATTCTTGCAATGCGTTCATCCACAGGCAAATCAAGGTAGACTGTGAGATCTGGTGCGAGGAGTTCACTTTCGACCTCATCAAGTGTGTAGCATTGTCCATTGCTCATCCAGTGATGATACACTTGCGTCGACAACCAATAGCGGTCTACCACAACGTTCTGGCCTGAATCTATGAAACGTTGAGCTTCACTTGCTACGTTGAGCACGGTAGCCATATAGAACAACTGCCTCGCTTTGGGATTATGTTCGAACACCGTATCCAGTTGTTTTCGTACTTCTTTAAAACCCGCTCCTGGTGTCGTTAATAACTTCGCATTTAACTTTTCTGCTAAGTGCTTTGACACTGTAGATTTGCCGCTTCCATCAAGACCTTCGATTACGATAAACATGCTGACTCCTCTAGGCTTGTTAGTTTCATGGCTAAATCTCTCATTGCCTTCCACTCATCTTTTGTGAAACTGTCGCTTTCGATAACATGTGGAATCCCCGAGTCGTCGATATAACCTTCCTTGATACCGAATACCTCTTTATCAGCGGCCAATTGCGTGCCTTCTAACAACATCAACGGAAATGCCTTTACATCTGAGACTCCTCTACGCTTAAGAAAATCAACGCTCTCGAAAAAACTTTCGAGCGTTTGCGTCGGTAACCCATAAATTAGACTGACCTCAAAAGACATGTTCTTATCCTGAAGCATGGAGATGGCCGAAGATACTTTCTCAATATTGTTGCGTCGATTGATTACTATAGATTCCGACTTGATGGCAGTCTGTAAACCAAACTCGAGATGAGTATTTAGCTTTGAAAACAACGCTAACAAGCGCTCATTAATGTCCTCAAAACGCACTTGAAAGACGAGTTCTGCTTCTAATCCAATACCAATCGCGTATTCCAATATCTCGTATGATCTGCGTCCTTTTCTAAAGATCGGGTCTAACACATTAATTCGCTTAACTTTTTTCTCTTTGAATAAGTCTAGCTCCTTCTTTATGATCTCCATCGAGAAATCATGTACTTTATTGCCAGCCACATCACGGTGAGCACAAAATGAACACGTATAATAACAACCACGTTGCGTTTCCCAGTGCGCCATTGCCTGGTATTCATCAAGCTCAATCAAACCACTTAAATATGGTGAATGACGTGACGAAAACTCAAACTTGTTGTTTAAAATAAGTTTGCGGATCAATTTGTCCTGCATAAACGCTTCTGGCAAAGTGGCTTCAGCATAGCTGGGCAAGTAGATATCGCCACCAGGATAAAGTGCTTCACAGCTCGACTCATGAACCTGGTATCCCCCAAGAATAATGTTTCCCTTAAAGCCTTTATCCTTAAGTTGCGTTATCAAGGGCTCAATTAGCTCGGTGTTCCATACATAACAACCTAAAGCTAACCCATCAATCTCTTCCAGCTTATGTTGCCCATTGATTCTGTTTGCTATCTCCCCTGCTGACAGGTTAAGTGCCTTATTTTTATTCATATCAATTGACAGGTGCTCAGCAGTAAACTTCTGACCGTAGTCCTTGTGCTGCCTGCACTCGGATAGAAGCACCCCTGCTGCAAAACTAGTAGCACTTTTACCTTTTTGGGTGTAATCAAACGTAACTAGCAGGCATTTTTTATTCTTACTCATAACTAAATCCATAGTCCTAACTATGCGACAACCACAAAGCTATAAAACTCACTTTTTCAAGCTTCGTACTCTCATAACTAATTAATAACACTATTAAAAATGCTTAAACTGTTGCTCATAGCCTTGTCGTCGACAAAGCTTGAAAGTAAGTCGTTTGTTCCCTTTAGATAGGATTAAGCGAAAGCTGCGCCCGATTCTGAATCGAATCAAGGATGGATTAGATTTAATGTTTTTGCCGCCAAGCACAGTAAATGGCGTACCGTTAGCAATTGAGTTCACTACACTCAGTGTTTTTTGACGAGTTGAGTTTGGCAAATCGCGCCAGATTTTTTTGTCAACAAGACAAATACAGTCAGAATTAGAGCTGGTCTGCTCAGGACTGCGTGGTTGATATTTGAATACGATATTTTGCATTTAGACGTACCTTTTTTTGTGTTGGTACGTCTATACGCATAGAAAAATGATTTTTTTCGCTTTTTATTTCAACAAAGGCAACAGAACAATGTAACCCACTGATTTTGATTTATTTAAACTTGCTGTTAGATCATCATTTATCACATCACCATGTATAAATGTGAGCATTACAGCTCCTTCATCAGGTGAAAACTCCCACTTATCATCAGAAGTTATCCAGCCTTCTAAGTCCTCGTATCTATAGTGTATTTGCACCTGTGATTCAGTGTTGAACGACACTGTTTGCTCACCTCGAACCTCAATTAGCTGCTGATTTCCCCACTCAACGGTGAGCAAAAGTTGTTCCTGTACCTTGTCCGTATCATTTAATGATAAAGCTAAAGCACCCAATAGATCATCATCACGCATCAGGGAAACTATTGGAGAATTTATGGACTGTTTAACGAAGCACTTTGCTTGCTGATAATAGCGCACAAAATGTGGCCATTTGGCAGCAAAATAGCAAAACTGATCAAGATGCTCTCTACGCCTAACAGCTTCACTCCAGACTCGTTCACGCTCTGGATCTTTAACCAGTTCCTTCCAGTCATCAGTATTGCTGTTTCGACCTTGAACCATCTCATCCAATGAAAGTTTATCTAGCGGCATTTTCTGCCTCCTTCTTCGTTGGAGATTTGAGCGCGGTGAGCTTATCTTTTAGCTCATCAATATTTGGATAATCTTTGCTCTTAATTTTATACTGATCCAATAGAGTCGTATTTCCTACAGATTTGAACAGTGCTATGCATAAAGAACTTGGTTCATCGCTGTGTACCCTACAAAAGTAGTCAATGATTTTTGTCACAACCGATCTAATTTCACTAGTTGTGTGATGAGACTCCCTCTCGCTTTTCTTCGCAGTGTACTGCGGCTTATTTTCCCCTTTTGTTAAGTATTTGCTCTTGTACAAGTGAAAACCTTGGATTTTCGACTCGATATCAAGGTACACACATAGATACCTAAATGAGGTGTCCACTTTGTATCTCGTAGTGCTTTTGTCAATACATCCCTCAAATTCGAATTCAATGGGAGGCTCTACTTGGCCTAGTTCATCCAACAACTTCTTATTAGCCTGAAACCAAAAATAGACCATATTTGCGGCTACCATCCCACTATAGATTGCAAGGCAATATGAGATTTTATGCAAATCGATTTCAAAGGTAACTACTTCAGCCTGGCTATCAGCTATATCAATCTCTTCATCTATCAATTGCTGAAGCCCAGAAAATGTTTTTCCTGACTTAAGTTTGCACCAGTAACCTATCTGACTGAACAACTTGATATCACGCGGTATACCGTTAGGTAGTTTTTCGTTTTCAAAACCATCAGATAAAAACATATCAATTATCCGAGCTACTGCATTAGCCTGACTACCAAACGTCAAGGATACCTTTCGCTCATCAAATAACTCCAATGCCTCATACAAGACCAACTCAATACGTGATCTATGCTGTTCAAGATACTGCTTGCGACCTTCAACGCTCCAGTCAGTTATTGGGAATAAATCATCAAACACGTCAAACATAATTTATAAATCCAGATTTTAATTTTTGTTTGGCTAAGCTGCTCTTTAGCTGATTTACTTCATCAACCGTGAGATCTACTTTATCTAAATAGACAGCTTGATTTATCTGTTCTGCAATGCCACAAAACCTTAAACCAGCCCAAGAAGAAGGGTGAAGAAATAACCTCTCGGCTCGTTTTAACTCATCCTCATTCCGCGATTCTTTTGTCTTCATTGGCCCCAACAGTCCAGCCAAAGTTTCATTACAACCCAGGGTGTTTAGATATGGCGACAGTCCAAGCTCTCGCATTTTGTTTAGTTCAGCCTTAGCTCCTTGTGAAGCCCACCAGCGTTGGGCTGCGAGTAGAGCTTTTGAAGGTGAATATCCACTATTTAGAAGTTGGTCATAATGAGATTTAATATGAGCTGTAACAATGTCAGGCAACGCCCACAATGAACCGATTGAGCTAACAGCGCCCCACTCTATCATCCGCATATCGAAACCAAATGCTTCATTAACAGGAATAGAAAAGACACTCAAAGGGATATTACTACCGCTTTGACAAGCCCAAAACTCAACGCGCTCCATACCAGCAACCTGATTAACCAGTTCTAAGTCATTCATGTCGAAGTGTTTCGTTTTCAGATAAGGCCTGTTAGGAAGTTCATGTGCACAATGGCCATAATAAGATATGACTTCACTGGTACGAACCACCTCAACAAAATCATCTTTTTGAACATCAGTCATAAGACCTGAAGCGTGTTTGTTCGCTACATTGTGAAAACGTGTTTCACCGCCATTGATGCATCTAGTACCACTGCGCTCACTAAAGTGCGTTACATGGTTACAAAGATATAAAACGGTTGGAAGCCAATTAATTTCATCAACCAATGTATAAAGTTCTTCACCCTCAATTCCAGTAGCAGCCCACGGTATCTGTGATGCAAAAAATGAGGTTAACAAACCAACACGTTTACAGTCATCAGGTAGAATTTTTCTCCAATCGACAAAATCTAATGACCAATGTTCGCCCGCAACAGAGTTTCCTCTAACAAATTCAGAAATTTGGTTTACCAATCCTTCTGACACCTCAACTGAATGCCCTGTGACGACAGGCTCACCATTGACTAATTTACCAACCAGTATCAGCGCATCATTATACCCTGATTCGATATCTACTCTTACAAGAGTCAAGCTATCATTTGAACGTAGTGCTTTCTCAAAATGAGCTATCTCAATACCATAATCACTCTGTCTATGATGAATAAATTTTGGATCAAGTTGGTCTATTAACTGCTCTATTTTCCGAAAATCTTCCAAACAATAGCCTGCTTGCTTATGGATGTACCTAATAGGATCCTTGTCATTTAAGGCATTCAATAGAGCTTCAGGAAATTTATGTGCGTTGTAAAAGACTGTAGATTGGGTTAATTCCTCAATTGTTGATGGCTTTACTCCCCTTTCGTAGCACTCCTGTATCGCTGGTTTGATATCAGATTCACTCACATGTTCAAGCATTAATGCTAGTTCAGCTAGGTTGTAATGAGTTGAACCAATTTGAAGCAATTCATACCATAAAGTAAAACCAAGTTTTTCTGTTGGTACTTGCCAATATTTGTTTGCACTCTCACAGAAACGTAAAGCACTGCAGTTTTCTAGGAACCTTAAGGCACTTAGTGGATCGTCCTCCTTAACTAGCATACGCGCCAGGCCAGAGCATACCCTTTGTGCCAAAGATGCCAAGGAATCTGCTTCAGCGTCAGTTTGGCAAAAGCGGCGGTTGTCCATTAACTCGAACTGTTTTCGTACTAGTGAATTGATACTTTCTCTATTGGGCTTCTCTATAGCTCTAGAAACCATATAAGTGACTTGGATTTCAGGATTCGATATGTCTGCTACTGGGTTAATTCCTATCAAAGTTGAAGGCTCCAGCTCAAATGAAGGAGCAATTTCCAATATCAGATCGCAGATCTCTTGGTACTCATTGAAATTTGAAAAGTACATCAACCTCGCAAAACTAATCCCTAAAGCTTGCAACGGCGGCATCACCTCCATGAACTGGGGTAAATTGTGAGCATGATAAGTCAAATAAAGTTGTGCCGACTTAGCTTGGTATCCACACGCCATTTCGCTACGTCCTTGATCAATGAGGACACTAGCTAGGTTGAAGTAAATTATAGATAATTGGCCGTCTTTTATGACACATGGAATGTTACTGTTTTTCACTATCTCTGCCGCCTTAAAGTGCAACGATTTTGCCTTTGTAAGGCAGTCAACGTCCTTTTCTGGCCACAGGTATTCATGGGACGCTCTTCGATAGACTGCAGCTAACTGTGAGAGGCTTGAGGCATGCTTATCAGGATATTTTTGTCTTTGATGTGAGTCTATCGCACGATTTAGATACTGAATCGCTTTCTTCAGATTGACGTAAGTTCCGCCAGGTAAATGGGTATGATATGAAAAATACAATACCCCCAAATCGTGGCAAGTTGATGCTTTTGCTAATGGGTTTGTTGACGTTAACTTCAGAGCTTTGAGCATCAACCTTTCGGCCTCTACAAGCGATGCTTTATCCTTCATGCCTATAAGCTTTTTGGCTTTTTCAGTGCTCGCTATACTATTGTTCTTTAATCTTTTTTGCTTTTTTGACTCATACTCCGCTAAATATTCGAAAGCGGCAATTTCTTTAGCCGTCAGGTTCATTACTTACTTCCTAAATCTTCGATGTACTAACTACATAAGACCACAGTGAGTTTAGAGCACGATAATGGAAGTCAGTTATTGAATATAGATTTATGTATCAAGCACTTAAAGTACATCACAGAAAAAGCGGTACTCCTGCCCTCGTTCTTTTACTTTCGACTCCCAGTGTACTTAGTTGGATCAACAAAGCTTTACAACCTGGGGGTAACGAGGATTCCATCAGTAATGCCTATTATTGATAGTTCAAACAGCAAATGAACAACAAAAATGACAGCGTTCAAATGCTAAATCTTTTGAAAACAATGCACTATAAAATTACGATGCTGTAATCGCTTTCGCTAGATTCGACGCACTTAAAAATTAATTACTATGTGGCTACCTCTAAGTATTCAATAGTATCAACAATCTTTAAGGTAATGGCAGATGAAGCCGATCAAGGATGAGAGGATGAGAGGATGAGATCTGAATTAATACACGTAATCTCCAAATATACATTTTTCACATTTACTTCTAATAATTGGTGCTCATTCCCCCAAAGCACCCATTAGTATTATATTACTCGGCCTTCCAATGGTAATTGTGCCGCTTTTGCTATATCCCCCCATTTTGGCAGATCTGATTTGACGGCTTGTTGTAGTTCAAAGTAATACCGTATCACCTGTCGTATATCTTTTGTCATCGGTGGCTTTACATCACTAATCTCAGCCAATTTTTGATGATTAGAAGCAACTTTGGAAAGCGAAAGGGCACGCTTCACACCAACGCCACTTGAGGTGTTTTCTCTCGTAAAGAAATCGGTAAGAACCGCCTCATTTTCATAAAGCTCACCTTTAAAACCGAAATGCACTTCACCAATTGAGTCTGCTTTAAACTTTACTCTTACGAATTTTGGACTGTCTTCGCAATCGTCTGACGCGATGATGTAGTCAACAAAGTTACGAACAAACTGATTGTATTTTTCTCGATCTTTCATTTCTTCGAGTTTTAGCTCGCTTACAACAGATAAATCATAATCTTGTTTGACAGTAACAAGCTGCTCATACCTTTTACGATTATCATCAATCTTATCGAAAATTGACTTCAATTTTTCTCTAAAAGTAGATTGAATTCGGACATCATCTTCCTTCAAAAACTGATTATTTACTATCTCAGCTTGTTCCTCTAGATCCGAGATTGTCGCCTCTAATGTGTTGATTTCCTTCTCAAGCTCAACAAAACTATCACTGTTGATCTTTGCGTAATCTAGGCCTGAAAGTGCTTGTATCAAGCGTTCTTCCAACACATCGTAGTGCAGTGCTCTTTGATTACAGCCCCTACCATCAATTTGTTTTCTACAACGAATCTTTGTCTTTCCGCGATTTGGTTTGAAATAACTCATAGCTGAACCACATGTCGGACAGTAAAGCATATTACTAAATAGATTCTTATATGCTCCTGTTTGTCGTCCACCATTTCGTTTAAAAGACTTTTTAAGTCGTAAAAACGTATCACCATCGATAACCGCTGGATAGTAGTTCTTTTCTACAAGTCCGATTGGCAGTTTTTGGATGGTTCCATTCTCATTTCTGACATGCTCAACTCTTTGAAACGAACCAATCAACTGCTCCATTTTCAGATATTTTTCAACTAATTTTACTTGCCAAGGTTTACCATTAAAGTTGAGAATACCTTCTTCATTTAATGACTTAGCGATCCTCAAACACCCTATTCCACTGAGCTTCATTTCTATCATGCGCCTCAAAACTTTTGTGTGCCCAGGTATCAGAACAAATTCTGTTCTATCATGAGATAGTTCCATCCAAGCAGGGCAAATAGAAGTTCGTTTCTCCCCTCCATTCTTCTCCAGTTTTCTTTTATGCTCGAATCTAGCTCTAATGCGCTTGGATTTCTGATCACTTTCCAAGTGAGCGAGATGAAATGCTGCTGTTAAGAGAAGATCATGTTCGAGTTTAGTATTTTCATTGTGGTAGATGATGATACCGAATTTGACGATAGCAACATCGATACCATACGTTTTGAACATACCGAATAACTTACGCGCTTCATCCGCAGGTAAACGGCTAATTCTATCAATAGCCTCAACGACTAGTAATGAGCCTCTAACTATATCTCCATTCTTAGCAGCCTCAATAAAGGCCCCTAGCCCCGCATTTGCTTCTGTATTTAGCCCTTTATAGGCTGACAGCCCTCTGTCGGTAATCAAATTATCTTCGACTACGTATGTATGCCGCCCGCTACTTCGGTTACTAGCATTTTCCATTTCTACAAACTTCGTTGCAGACTCAACTTGCCTACGTAATCCATCCCCTTTCGTTTGTGTTCCCTTACTTACCCTCGAGTAAATATATGCTTTTCTTATTTCCATACTTGTTCCTAAATCTCATGCTATACAATAGGCACTTAATATATCGATTAGACGGTATAGCACCAACCAGTTCAGATGATTTTTGTGGGTGAGTTATCTTTTATAAGTAATGGTAAATATATGTTTTTAATGACAAAAAAAGGCCAACCCTTTAAAAGGATTGGCCTTAAATCATTGAATATAAATCAATCTAGGAGTGCAACCGACTGCTTTACTATAACCAACTCTTCATTGGTTGGGATAACCATAGCGACTGCGTCCAGAAGCTCAGACTTCGCGATAACACCTGCTGCGCCAAAGCGTGCATCTTCGTTACCCTTCTCGTCTTCAACAAAACCTAGAAGTTTTAGGTTTGCTAGGATTTCACGACGGATTGGTAGAGAGTTCTCACCGATACCACCTGTAAAGATAACTGCATCTAGGCTGCTTAATGGGATCATGTAAGAGCCGATGTATTTTGCAACACGGTAAGTGAAGACTTCAAATGCTAGCTTAGCACCCTCGTGACCGTTCTCCATCGCTTCTAGGATGCCACGTGCATCAGAAGTTAGGCCAGAAACACCAAGGAAACCAGATTTCTTGTTCAGCGTTTCGAATACTTTTTCAGTCGTCCAACCTTTCTTAATTAGGAACTCGATAACACCTGGGTCTAGGTCACCAGAACGTGTACCCATCATTAGGCCCGCTAGTGGCGTGAAGCCCATAGATGTATCAACTGATTTGCCGTTTTCGATTGCACATACTGACGCACCGTTGCCTAGGTGAACAGAGATGAAGCTCGCTTCTTCAACTGGCTTGTTCAGCATTTTTGCAGCTTCACGGCTCACGAAGTAGTGGCTTGTGCCGTGGAAGCCGTAACGACGGATACCGTACTCTTTGTAAAGCTCACCAGAAATTGCACCTGTAAATGCTTTTTGAGGCATTGTTTGGTGGAACGCTGTGTCAAATACAGCGAACTGAGGAAGATGCGGGAAAGCTTGCATAGAAGCTTCAATACCTTTTGCACCTGCTGGGTTGTGCAGTGGAGCTAGGTCAGACAGGCTTTCGATCTCAGCCAGTACTTCATCGTTGATACGAACCGTAGAAGTAAATTTCTCGCCACCGTGAACGATGCGGTGACCAACAGCAACAAGATCGCTAGAGAAACCAAGTGTTTCCATCAGTGCAACGATACGAGTGATTGCATGTTGATGGTGGTTGTCAGGAGCACTAATCGCTTCTTCAACTTTCTCACCATTGTGTTTCCAACTAATTACTGCTTCTGGAAGGCCAAAACACTCGCCTAAGCCACTAACAACTGCATCACCTGTTACTGAATCGATAACAGCGAATTTAAGAGAAGAACTACCTGAGTTAATAACCAGAACAAACGAATTAGACATTGGATATGGATCCTGTTTCAGTACGAATTTGATGAAGCTTTTACTTCAATTTTAGTTAAGCCCATTATTCAATAATTTTTGAATCTTTCAACTTTTGTTTTGAGTATTTAACTAAATTAGCACAAATTAGTTGATCCTAGTCATCAGTTGATTTCTTTTACGCCTGAAAATTAAAAAATAGTTGAATTCAACCAGATGTATATATCTATAAATTATAGACTTTGCGCTCAAAAAATTTTTGTCTCTTATTGATATTTTCAATCTAAATCGACCATTAATCCACCAGATGGATGTACAATATATGTACTCGATGTAACACATGGTCTACAATTAAATTACAGAACAAAAAACCGTATAAATAAAATAACGCTACAAGGAACGTTACTCTTGTCTATTTTTGCTGCTGCATTGGTCTCCCTAGGCATCATAATTCTAGGTGTCGGATTAGTCTTTGCGCATAAGATCTGTCAGATCACCGAAAAAAGAGGCTGGAAACTGTTGTCTGGCCTGATTGTCGGTTTTGTTATCGGCTACAGCCTATTTCTAGACGCTCTTTTGGTACTCGATGATATTGATTCGCTGGTCGTTGGCGTTTCTCTTATCCTGTTTTTCGGCAGTATCTTTGTAGTTACGGTCTTACGATTTGGCCTAGCTTCGATTACTGAGCTTAATCAAAAGGCTATTGAGGAGCACTACAACGCTCGTCATGACCTTCTTACTGGTTTACCAAATAGAAGCTACTGCCTACAAGAAATGTCTAGTCGCATTGAGCAAGGCAAGCCTTTTACTGTTTTAATGTTTGATGTCGTAAACTTCAAACAGGTCAATGATGCACTTGGCCACCACTGTGGCGATCAGCTTCTTTTCCAACTGGGGCAACGAATATGTAAGCTGACTAAATCTGATGAACTGCTCACCCGCTTGGGAGGCGATGAGTTTGTTGTCATTACTAATCGTAACTCTCAATTCGAACTTAACCAGCTTGTCAGCTACATTGAACTTGCTTTAAAAGAGCTATTTATCGTCGAGCAGTTTGAGGTATCAACCAGCGTAGTGTTTGGATCTAGCCGTTACCCGAGCGATGCGAAAGATACGACCCAGCTGCTGAACTTTGCTGACATCAGTATGTATCAAGCAAAGAGCCAAGGTTTAAGCCTAGTCTCTTATCAACCTGCAATGATAGAAGGCGCGAAACACAACCTCTCTATCGCAAGCCAGATACAGCACGCGTTAGACGACGGTCAGTTCAAGCTCTACTACCAACCGATTGTATGTCCGCACTCAGAACGCGTTGTCGAGTTTGAAGCGCTGATTCGATGGCAGACCGAAACCGGTGAGTTTATCTCCCCTGCTCAATTTATTCCTATTGCCGAGCAAAGTAACAAGATCACTGACATTACGCTTTGGGTCATCAAACAAGTATTTGAGGATCTCGAACGCTTTCATGCTCAGAACATAGCAGCGCCTATACACGTAAACTTGTCCGCAAAAGACATTATTGGCGGTAAAGTATTTAAATTGCTTGCTCAGGCATCCGCCGCCAACCCAAATATCACAAGAAGCATCGTGATAGAGATTACAGAAACCGCGGCCATTCGAGATATCCCAAACAGCCAATCGCGTTTAGAGCGCATCAAACAGCTCGGTTATCGTATTAGTTTGGATGATTTCGGAACAGGCTACTCTTCACTGGCTCGATTAAGTGAACTGCCTATTGATCAGATCAAGATCGACCGTAGTTTTATTCAAGATATTATCGATAACACCAAGAACAGAACCATCGTCGAAACCTCGATTGATTTAGCGCATGGATTAAAATTTGATGTCGTTGTCGAAGGAGTAGAAAACAGAGAGACGCTTGAAGCATTGATGGCAATGAAATGTGACCTGATTCAAGGCTACCTCTATAGCGCACCAAAACCGTTACCAAGCATTATTACCTGGACGCAGCAATTCCATTCAAGCGATAAGCTTCCTCTTGTTTACTAGCGAGATGCGAGATGCGAGA
>NZ_JAHGAN010000023.1:0-425789 GCF_030248625.1 Vibrio sp. D420a
ATCCCCGGTCGCCGTGCCCGTCGTATCATCACTGATGCTGACCGTCGGTACCACCGTATCGACCGCCTGCGTGCTTCGGGTAGCCGCCGTATTGGTATTGCCCGCCGCATCGGTCGCTACGTCCGCCGCCACATCCACCGTGATGTCGCTGGTGCTGCCTGCAGTTGGTGTCACTACCAGGGTGTACACCGTACCGCTGACTGCCGTAAAGGTGCCTTTACTGCCGCCGCTGACCGTAATGTCATCGGCCGTAAAACCGGTCACGGCTTCACTGAAGGTAAAGGTGTACGTGATATCCCCGATCGCCGTGCCCGTCGTATCGTTACTGATGCTGACCGTCGGCACCACCGTATCGACCGCCTGCGTGCTTCGGGTCGCCGCCGTGTTGGTATTGCCCGCCGCATCGGTCGCTACGTCCGCCGCCACATCCACCGTGATGTCGCTGGTGCTGCCTGCAGATGGTGTCACTACCAGGGTGTACACCGTGCCGCTGACTGCCGTAAAGGTGCCTTTGCTGCCACCGCTGACCGTAATGTCATCGGCCGTAAAACCGGTCACGGCTTCACTGAAGGTGAAGGTGTACGTGACATCCCCGGTCGCCGTGCCTGTCGTATCGTTACTGATGCTGACCGTCGGCACCACCGTATCGACCGCCTGCGTGCTTTGGGTCGCCGCCGTGTTGGTATTGCCCGCCGCATCGGTCGCTACGTCCGCCGCCACATCCACCGTGATGTCGCTGGTGCTGCCTGCAGTTGGTGTCACTACCAGGGTATACACCGTGCCGCTGACCGCCGTAAAGGTGCCTTTGCTGCCACCGCTGACCGTAATGTCATCGGCCGTAAAACCGGTCACGGCTTCACTGAAGGTAAAGGTGTACGTGACATCCCCGGTCGCCGTGCCAGTCGTATCATCACTGATGCTGACCGTCGGAGACACACCATCAATGATAATAGCTTTGTTGGCACTCAGTGAATTTGATACGCCCGGAGAAGCTAAAGTCAATGTAGCGTCGTTACCTGCGCTATCCTGAATAGTGCCACCGTTAGGTGCCAGGGCGGCTGTGCTTGTATAACCGAGGTCACTACTACTATCCCCGGCCTGTACTGTATAGTTAAAAGTTAAAGTAGTACTCCCTGAGCCACTAGCATAATCAGCAACTCTGTCTGTGCTGCCGGTCTCCAGAGTCAATTTCGGGGTACCAGTGACCATCACCTCCTCATCAAACTCAACAGTGATGGCAACCGTATCACCCACTTTATAGGTCCCATTAGCTGCCGTTGAAGTAACAGAGCTTACAGTCGGCGGAGTAGTATCATCGTCATCAGTAATGCTCACCGTCTGCTGCTGAGTGCCACTTTCTGATGCTCCACCACCGCTGACATTTGAAACATCGATAATAATGCTTTCATTACCTTCCTCAGAGCTGTCATCGGTTGCAGTAATACCGGTTGTGGCATTTGCGCTGGTGCTGTCTGCACTAATCACTATTGATGAGCTTGGTGTCACATAGTCTGTTCCTGAGGTTGCTGTGCCGGAGTAACCAAGATCAACCGTGACATCCTCATACGTTGGATGGCTTAAGGTGGCCGTTATCGCAGAGCTACCACCGTTTTCTGCCACTGAGCTACTGTCGGTAGAGAGGGTTACGGTAGGTGCCGACTCAGCATCGGTAATTGAGATGGTTTGCTGTTGAGTACCACCACTTTCGCGGCCCACAGTTACGGAACTAATATCAACGATAACCGTTTCGGAGCTAGCTGCATCATAAAGGGTATCGGCCACACCGGTTACCGTTGTGGTTCCAGTTGTGTTGCCTGCAGAAATGGTGATGCTGTCTGATTTGGTATAGTCGGTTATTGCCGTTGCGGTACCGCTGTAAGACAGATTCACCGTGATATCTGTTGGCCACTGGTTATTCAGACTGCCGGTAACGGCTGCGGTTAGGGTGGCAACACCGCCATCTTCAGCGATGCTGTTTGTATCTGCACTCAGAGTAATATCTGGCGAATTAGCATAAATAGCGTCGTTATTCTGGCTAATAGCCGTGGTATAGGCTGAGCTGGTATTGCCGCTGAAATCGGCTAACGTGATGCTGACAGGAATATCATCGCCTGCGGAAACATCGGTACCATCATCGGTAATAGTAAAGGTTGCGGTGTAGGTGGTATCGTTGGTTTTGCTTAGTGAGCCAACAGCGTATCCGGCAATAGTGCCGCTGATCCCGCCGGATCCTGTGGTGTAATTATCAGAATCTGAACTCACGGTTATCATCGCGGTAACTATGTCGTCTACCTTATGGGATGAATCAGGGAGCGTAACGTTGGTGATTGTTGGTGCCACCCTATCAACAGTATGAGTAGCACCGGAAGTATATGCGGCTACATACCCATTAGTACCATTGCCGTTTCCACTGTCATCAGTGATGTTGGTACTACCGTTTAAATCTAGGCGGATAGTCCCGCTACCAGAGATAGAATTAACCGTAACCGTTACAGAGGTGCCGGAAGATGCAGATACCTCTGAAACCGTCCCGGATGCACTGCCAGATACTGTCGTTACTGAGAAATCGTCTGCTGAAACATTATTCGCACTTTCATTAAAGGTAACCGTAAAAGTGACTGATGTGTCACTAGCTCCGGGTGAACCAGAAAGGCTTATGGAAGATACCGACGGTGGGGACGTATCCGCAGGTGTACTTTCAACACATGTTCCCCCCGACCATTTACAACCTGTTGCAGAATTACACGATGTTGCCGTTGTGTATGAGGCACAACTGCCCACAGCAAGCTGAACACCCGCCAGCGGGCTGTTTATATCCATCCCCCCCGGCATGGTTGCTGAACTGCTTTGCCACTCTATTACGTCACCATGAATGCTGCTCTGAGTCAGACTTTTAAGGAAGTCTTTATTGTCGCGCTTAGCATCCAGGAAAATCTTCGCCAGCTTTGCTTCTGCTGCGCTACTTTCCTGGTTAACAGCATCTGTCTTAAGTGAAGGCAACGATTCTGCGGTATTATCAGATGCAGGTGAGGAAGTGAAATCTGCAAAGCCTTCATCGCTACCTACCACCTCCTCAGCCTGCTGAACCGAGTAATAAGCCTTGTTCGAAGTACCGTTGCTGCTTATTCTGCGACTTCGGCTGCCACTATGATGCACAACCGCTCCGACATGAGTTGCTCCCAACGCAGCGACCGTGGGCAGAACTACCGATTTGACTATTTTTTTTGTTTTGGAAGATGCCACATATTTATTATTAGGACGCGAACTCATAACCGTATTTTACTCCCTTCAAGCGCTCACCCACACATATACTGAGACAAGATTAATACTTTAGCGTAAAATATAGTGTACGTCCCGAATTATTTGAAATGAATAACACATTGAACAAATAAAACTAAATTTTAGATATAATTTAACTTCCACTGCTGTCGCTATAACCAATCATTTACCCATGAACCTTTTTAATTTTCACACTCCCAAAAAAAGTAATATTTATAATTATCTACTAGTTATAGTGATATTTTTATCACATGACACCTTCGCAACCACATTTTGCAACAGTTCTTTTGGAATTCAACGTTTTTTCAATGGCCAACAGACGGTAACACTGAACACCGTTAACGGTCAGATTCACGCAACCTTTGAATTGATGCCAAATGAAGAAGGATACCAACAGTTCCGGTTCCCTGCCTGTGTCGCCCCGAGACTTATTGTGATCACTGCTAAGTCGTCTGATAAGTTACCGCTACTATTCCGTTCGCAAGCACTATCCGAACAATTTAGCTTTACAGAAGAAATAGAGACTGAGCTTTTATTTTCCACTACTGACAAGAAACTCTGGTTAATACATTTTTCTGAATCGGCGATAAAACATGGTTTAATACCCGCAACCTTTAAAAACCTTATTAATGAAAAAGACATTATTTCGGTACAGCCTGACATGTTGATTTCCGCACAACTGGCCCAGCAAGCACAAACCAGTCGTAAAGCGCCGCTCATTAATGAGTATGCACCAATACTGAAATCCATCTGGATGAACACTAAAGGGAACAACATCCGGGTTGCCGTTATCGATGATGGTTTTAACCTGCATCACCGGGATTTGAATGGTGCCAAAATAGCCCCGCAGTCAGACTCTGCCTCCTCTTCAGGCAACCTTCATGGTACCAAAGTCGCCGGACTCATCTTTGCGCAACACAATGGGCTGGATATCAATGGCATTGCTCCGGAAGCTACCTTTATCCCGGTACCAATAGCCGGCAGTTATACCTCATCATTACTACAAACTCTTAATCATGTATATCAACAGAAACCAGACATTATTAATATCAGTTGGTACCTGCCCTGGCTAATGACACCTGTAAAAGAGGCAATCAGTTTTCTCGCTCAGGATGGCCGACAGAACAAAGGTCGTGCTATCTTTGTCGCATCAGGTAATTTTGATTATTCAGACTCAAGCCGCTATTCATTAGCCGGAATGAAAGAAGTAATGACTATTGGTGCGTTCCACATCAGGCGAAAGAAGCCTACCCGCGCTCAAGGGAAATATATTGATATTGCGGCCCCTGTAGGTTTTATGAGTTTAGCTACAGACGAAGACCACTCTCAAACAATACATACATTTATCGGCTCATCGGCCGCCACACCATTTATAAGTGGTATCAGCGCGCTACTATTATCCTACTGCCCAAGATTAACCAGAGAACAGCTGTACCAGTTATTGATTTCCGGTGCAGATACACCGCCACACCATCTCAAGCAACACTTGGGGGCAGGTGTTATCAATTTAAACAGAGTGTGGAATACTTTAGTGAAACAATGTCCACAACCAGATAATTAACCATAATCCTTACTGATTAACCACATATTAGGAGCATCCAGAACCACTATGACAGCGACTAACACTCCTCTGTCCGCAGACAGCAACCAAGCCGAACTCCCGGAACGCGCACCAGACTTTGGCTGTGAAGCGACAGAATCATTTGGTCAGATACTGGGAACCCTTGATCTTACTCTTATGCTCACCTCCTATCAGGCAAACCGACTTATGCTGATACGTTCAACCAGTGAAGAGTTACACCTGAGTGTTAAGGCATTTCCACGACCAATGGGGATAGCCATTGATAGAGACCGCATGGTTATGGGCACCCACTCCCAGCTTATTGATTTCCGGCGGTTTGATGGAATAGCTGACGAACTGGAACCGCTGGGAATGGTAAAACACTGCTTTACCCCACGCAGTACCCACTTTACCGGTATGATGAATATCCACGATATCGCCTGGGGCAATGACGGGCTTTGGGTGGTAAACTCAAACTTCTCTTGCCTCGCTCAGATAAAGGGCGGCTCAAGCTTTATCCCCAGATGGAAACCGGATTTTATCTCGGAGCTTGTGCCGGAAGATCGCTGCCACCTGAATGGTATGGCACTGAGAGACGGAGAGCCTGCCTATGTCACCTGTTTTAATGACAGCAACACCGCCAAGCAGTGGCGCTATAATGTTGCAGACAGAGGCCTGCTAATCGATATTCAACAGAATAAAGTTCTGGCAGATGACCTCTATATGCCGCACAGCCCTCGCTTTTACCGAGGTAAGCTGTACTTCTGCAACTCAGGTTATGGACAGCTATGTAGTTATGATTTTGACAACCAGGCAGTCAAGGTTGAACTGGAACTTCCAGGGTTTACCCGGGGCATGGCATTCCACGGCGATTTGCTGTTTATCGGGCTAAGTAAAACCAGAAAATCAGAAAACAACAATCCCCCGCCGGTAGCCGAAAAAGAAGTAGAGTGTGGGGTCTATGTTATCAATATCAAAAACATGGAGATTCTCGGCAGCCTGACATTTACCGGAGATATGGCCCAGATTTATGATGTGGCAATTGCTGAGCTACCTTTTGCCGATGTTTTACAGGTTGATGATCCTCTGGTATCGCAGATATTTGCTTTTCCTGAACTGAAAAAAACCTCAGTTAATACTGAGGCTTCTAAATAAAATGAAATGTTATTCGCGCGGCGGATAAATACCATTCAAGCAGATACAGAAATGAATTGCCGTATACGGCTGCCGGTTCAGTATTTCATTGGGTGATGCCGGGCCGGTATACCCTAACATCTCACTCGCCATCTCTGTCTGACCACCTCCGGGAGGAGCGTCATAATAAGCAGCTGTCGCTCCTCTGGTTGACACCAGATAAGTGGTTTCATCCGCTTCTTCACTGGTTGCGGCAATAGTTGCTTTCCCGGCATAAATAGTGTGATTATGAGCAGGCAGGTTACCCTGATGCAACGTCACATAGGGCAAGCCGCCATATTCTCCAAGCACCCGGTTCGTCAAACCCACCCCTCTGCCAACATGGACCGGTGAGCGACCTTTCAGATCAGGAATACCGGCTGTTGTATTCCCGTTTCCGCCATAGGTTGTCCCGACGATAGAATAAAGGGCGGTATTTTGCACGATGTCAAACAGCTGACCGACACAATATGTCCAGTGCAACGGAGAGAACGTATAAGGAAAAAGTTTGATTTGACCAATAAATGAATCCATAGCAATATCTCCTGATTATGAACGAGCCGGAAAAAGACCGTTAAGAGCGATCATAAAGTTCGTCGCCAGGAACGGTGCCATTAACGAAACCGGCATATTTCTTCCGGTATTACCCACAGTTCCCGCGTACATTTCCTCGACCAGAGAAGTTTGACTGGCATATTGCTTCCCCTTTCCGACAAATGCATTTTTCGATGAACTGACATTTGGAGATGATTTTGAAACATTCAAAGCATGGTTATGCGGTGGCAGATTGTGTGTTTGCAGCGTGACTTCTTCATTCCCTGCCATCATTCCCTGATGCCAGGGAATGGATGTTCCGGGACTGATATCGGGAGCGACCTGCACCCGCCCGCGTAAATCAGGAACGGCAAAAGTCGTCCGGCCATCACCGCCATACATGGAGCCAAGTAAAGCAGCAAGCGCCTGATTTTGGTTGATACCCATAATCTGACCATTGCAGCCTGTGTAATGCCGTATAGTAAACTTTCCGGCAAATGTAATAATTTCACCTAAAAAAGGACTGGACATAATATTCTTCTCCTTTACGAACGGGACGGATACTGCCCATCGATGGCAATAATGAACTGGACAACCGCAGTTGGCTGAATCACACTGAATGAGGCACCAGACCCGGAACCACTGACCGATTGACTGATTAAACTGGCTGTATTTTGCGCCGCACTCTGTGCAGATGAATAAAAGTCACTGCCAGGCGGGTTTGGCTGAGCAAACTGATTGCTCTCAGTGGGACGTACCGGAAATTTATCCGTTGCCGTTTCTGTTGTTGCGTAAACCGGATGGGTATGCGCCGGCATCTGTGACAGAGTCATCGAATTATTCTCTATTCCTCCCATCTGCCCTTGCCGGTAAACATCCATCTTTCCCGGCATCACAGGAGTTCGCCCACGCAAATCCGGCACACCAAAAACGGTCCGTCCATCACCGTCAAACTGAGTTCCGAGCAGCGTATACAAAGCGCCATTATCCGCTATCTTTAGTAATTGTCCGGCACACTTCTGCCAGTCGACCGGTGCAAAATTAAATCCTACCTGCCTGATTTCACCCATAAATTGATCTGACATGTTTTCCTCCATCAATCGTTGTGAAGTTAAATTACGTTTTTATGCATCCGCCTTGCGGGAGATACAGATCTGATATTTATCGATTGCATGTGGCGACATATAATATGTCTCTGAACCGAACATCTCATGCTTCAGCAAATAATGACTCTCAGGGCAGTGTTCATCTTCATCACCGGACAGTTCGACGTTAAATGCATCGAACATATCGCCATGTACCAAACCCCTGGATACTTTGGTAATCGTTAATTCCGTCAGCTTCTCTTCCGTTTCCGGATCGTAGACTTCAACCACTTCCCCGACCATCTTTTCCAATACATCGAAAACAAATTTCGTCATTTGTGCATTCCTTTAAGTAACCACGACAAGTTCATGTCTGTTTGTGTATACAGCTATGCTGCTGTACTACACTAATTCGTTATGTTCCGGTAAATACTTTCATGCCTTGCGGATACCAGCGCATCTCTTCATAGGGTGGAGATATTGCTTCAACAACAAACCCAAGGCTGAGATACATCAGTTTTGCACCTGTATTGCTCTGCAAAACATTCAGGCTCATCGGCAAACCTGACTGCGCCGCAGCCAGCTGAAAAGACTGGATGAGCGCCTTGCCAAAACCGTGTCCACGCGCCTGAGGCAAAAATGCGATATCCAGCAGGTGGGCTTCATTATGGCCAAAATCAATCGTCGCTCTGCCAATCGGTTCATGGTGTTTTTCTATAATGAAGTACATCGCATTCGGGTATTGATCGCCGTAACCCCGCGTTTGCGCTTTAAACTGCATTTCAACAATCGATTCGATAAAATCCTGCTCACCATCGATCAATTGTAGATCCTGCCGGGTTGAATGGTGCAGTTTCTCCAAAAACGGCTTGTCTGCCGCGGTTGACGGACGAACATGAAGTCCATCCGGTATATTTAGTTTTTGCATATACAATCTTTACTCGTGTATTTCATCGTTGTGGTTGTTTGGTTTGGTCTGCGCCGCGACCCAATCTTCAAAATCGCTAAAATCCGGTTGCCACTGGCAGACAAAACTTAAGGCCTGGAGATAATCCAGTGACAGCGAGTCCAATAGCTCACGATCTGTCTGAAACTCCGCCTCAATAACTGACTGACTTAGCTGGTTATCTCTTAACAAACGCATCTTGTGCCAGAAGCGTTTTAACCCTGATACACCCAACCGCCCACTCTCCAACTCCGATGGTAAACTTTCCGGTAATATTTCTCTCGGGATATCAAACGCATATCCGGGCAAATCGCTGAATATATACTCGAACCGGATCTCACTTCCCTTTACCAGCTTCAGGCCGTTATGGCTGAGCGGCATATTCAGGCTGCACTGGTTTTTTCGCAGCCAGTTGTCCCGATAAACCTGAATATCGGTAGTAAAACTGACGGTCTGGTAGTTCAGTGTTGAGAATTCATCCGGTAATGGAATGACCCCCTTCAGGCAGCTACAATTTCCGGCCGCAATGGCCCGGCAGGTTTTCCGGTTCAGTTGGAAAAAACTACCCAGCTCAATCGGCGACAATCCGGATGAGTCTGCCGCTGCGAGTTCGGTGCCCAGCACAATCTGCTGCGGGATTAGCTCGCCATCATCAGCCAGGTAATGCTGCAGGTGGGAAAAAATTGAGACCTGAGGCTCTCTCGCCAGCAGAGCTGTCATCGTCTCTGAGACCAACACATCGAATGTGACATTGCCGTCCGGTTGCCAGCAGGTGGCGTCAGCAATGCCAATAAACGCCACGCGATCAGAGACACCCAGCTCGTTGATTAAGAGCTTCAATGATTCAATATTCTGAGGATGAATATCCAACAACCAGAGCTTGACCTGATCAGCACGGAACAGGTGCAACAGCGGGACCACCAGCGTGCCGTAAGGACCAGTTCCTGCGTAAAGAACATTGATGCTTTCCTGCTGTGAAAGCTTATCCTGAAAACACTGGTGTACCCCTTTGAGGAATATCTGTGTTCTCAGGTTCTCCTTAACACACTTGGCCGCCTGCACCGGTGAAATGGCCACACCGGAGGCCAGATCTGCATTCTGCCAGTCGTTCATATCAAACTCGGCAGAAATCCCGGTAACAGCGGCAAGCTTATCCACCAACTGGTCGATAAAAGGCTTGCAGATACCGGCATCATTCGGCTGCTGTAATAATTGATAAATATTATTGTGTATAGAATCCCTAAGAGCGGAACTCCCATTCTGTACCGACATGAACATTCCTTTTATATAAAGCTATTCACCAGTTGTCCTTGCAGGTTAAACTGCCATCCCACCTTACTTAAATCATGCTCATATACAGAAATAACCTGCTTACCATCCAAGAACTGGTAGCTACGGCGACGTCCCCAGCGGTTTTGCCCGTATTCAAACAGGAAGGCCCCGCTGTCATTGAATACCTTAATGGTATTAGTGCCGGTGTTAAGAATATGCAGCTTCCCTTCCGCATCTACCGTCAGGCTTGCAGGGCCGTTAAGCTGTTCCGGCCGTTCCCAGCCAAACTCACCCAGGCGGCTGATGATGTCACCGGAGGAAGAAACAGAGACAACCTGATGCAATGTACTGCTCAGCAAGTACACTACCCCGTTATCTGTGACGTAAAAATCACGCACCGTACCGATGCTGTCCGCAACAGAAATCGTACTTAGCTGGCTTCCCTGCAGATCGAACACGCGTAAGCGCTTTTCGGTATCAAACAGTACGTAGACTTTGTCTGCAAACCGGCGGGCAATTCGAGGATTAAGCGTAAAAGTGACACTGGCCCCATTGTCCGGGGTTACTGTTTGGGACGGAAAAGGAATGTTTATCTGAGTCAGTTGCTGGCTGGTCAGCCGGGTTAATTGTGGATCGGAGTCTGAGGACAGCTCTGCCAAAACAGTCCCTGGAAATAGTGCCGCGCCGAACGCGCCTGTTCCTAGCTTGACGAAGGTTCTTCTTTCCATGATTAACTCATATAAATTATTGGTTAATGAATTATTAATCTGCGCAATATGCTACCCGCTTGTTACACACTTGTCACATAAACATTAGTTGCAATGCGCTTTTAATCATAATAATTCGGACTGAAGCTCCAAAGAGAGCCCTCTCATCTCAGTCCAAGGAAGAACTACCTTGAGTAGTTCTATCGATTTGGCTATCAATCAGGTCACATCTAAGTCAGAAATTGAAAAAATTGTTAACAAATACTTTGCTGCTACGGCACAAATCGTAGTTTAATCTAAGCCCAGCAGACCTATTAATACTGAAGCAGAACAACAGCATGAACATCTCCACACAAAAATTAACCCACCTGCAGCAGCTTGAAGCTGAATCCATCCATATTCTGCGCGAGGTGACAGCGGAGTTTGATAATCCGGTGATGCTCTATTCGATCGGCAAAGACTCCTCGGTAATGCTGCACCTGGCCAAAAAGGCGTTTGCCCCCGGAGTGCCCCCTTTCCCACTGATGCATATCGATACCCGTTGGAAATTCCGTGAGATGATCGAGTTTCGCGATGCGATGGCGAAAAAGCTGGGAATGCAGCTGATTGTGCATCAGAACCCACAGGGAATTGAGATGGATATCAATCCTTTTCTCCACGGCAGTTCTGTCCATACCGATATCATGAAAACCCAGGGCCTCAAGCAGGCGCTGGATAAATACAGCTTTGATGCAGCCTTCGGAGGGGCGCGCCGGGATGAGGAAAAATCCCGGGCCAAAGAGCGGGTCTACTCTTTCCGCGACAACCACCACGGTTGGGATCCGAAAAACCAGCGCCCGGAGCTGTGGCAGCTTTACAACGGCAGGATCAATCAGGGCGAAAGTATCCGGGTCTTTCCACTGTCCAACTGGACGGAGCTGGATATCTGGCAGTACATCTATCTGGAACAGATTGAGATCCCGTCTCTCTATTTTGCCCAAAACCGTCCGGTGGTAAACCGAGATGGGATGATGATCATGGTCGATGATGAACGCATGCAGCTTAACCCGGGAGAAGTGGTGGAGGACAAAATGGTCCGCTTTCGCACTCTGGGCTGTTACCCGTTGACCGGAGCAATTGAATCTCAAGCCACTACCTTGCCGGAAATTATTCAGGAGATGCTGCTGGCCACCACTTCAGAACGTCAGGGCCGGGCGATTGACCATGACAGCACCGGTTCCATGGAAAAGAAAAAGCGCGAAGGTTACTTCTAACCACCACATACAGAACGGAACAGATACCCACTATGTCACACTCATCAGCCCTGATTGCCCAAGATATTGAAGCCTACCTTAAGGTACATGAAAACAAAGATCTGCTGCGGTTTCTGACTTGTGGCAGCGTGGATAACGGCAAATCCACCCTGATCGGACGCCTGCTGTTCGACAGCAAGCTAATCTATGAAGATCAGATGGTCGCCATTGAGCAGGACTCACAGAAGTTCAACACTACAGATAACGCTTTTGATCTAGCTCTGCTGGTCGATGGACTTCAGGCCGAAAGGGAACAGGGCATTACGATTGATGTGGCCTACCGTTACTTTTCTACCGACAAGCGCAAGTTTATCATCGCCGACACGCCGGGACATGAGCAGTACACCCGTAATATGGTCACCGGTGCCTCCAATTGCGATCTGGCGATTGTGATCGTGGATGCCCGCCACGGCATCCAGACCCAAACCCGCCGTCACAGTTATCTGTGCAGCCTGCTGGGGATAAAACACGTGATTGTCGCCGTCAACAAAATGGACTTGATGGATTACAGCCAAGCGGTGTATCAGCAGATCAAGGCCAATTACAGTAAGATGGCGAAAAGTTTCTACTTTAAGAAACTGAGCTTTGTGCCGATCTCAGCGCTCAAAGGCGATAACGTGGTGACATTAAGCGACAGAATGGACTGGTATACCGGCTCGCCCCTGATGCGACTGCTGGAAACGGTAAAAATTGAGCAGGACGGGAACGTAGAGCATATGCGCTTTCCAGTGCAGTATGTCAACCGGCCTAATTCTGACTTTCGCGGTTACTGCGGCACGCTAGCGTCTGGCATAGTACAAATCGGTGACGATGTAACAGCGCTTCCCTCCGGTAAAACTTCGCGGGTAAAGTCGATCTATACCTATGACGGTGAGTTAGACACTGCGCACGCGGGGCAGGCTGTTACCCTGACGCTGGAAGATGAGATCGACCTCTCCCGGGGAGATATGCTAGCGCACTCCGGGTGTGAACCGAAGTTATCGGACAAAATGCAGGCCCATTTGGTATGGATGGCGGACAGACCGCTGCGGATCCAGAACGAATATCAGTTTAAATTTGCCAGCAATTCCTGCTTCGGCAGCGTTTCTAACCTTGTCTATAAGGTGAACATCAACACGCTGGAGCAACATGCCGAGAGTAATGACACATTAAACCTGAATGATATCGCTCTGGCCTCGATCACCCTGTCGGAAAAAATAGTGATGGACCGATACCAGCAACTAGCCCGGACCGGTTCATTTATTGTTATCGACCGCCACACCAATGCAACAGTCGGGGCCGGTATGATTGAGCAGGTCTGCAAAGAAGCCCAGTCCAATAAACGGATCTACTCAACGGAAGAAAGAGAACTGAACGCTTACGTGAGAAAGCATTTCCCAGAATGGGGCTGTATTGAGATTTAGCCAATTAGTAAAGTTGGAAACTGATGAAGCGTTAATGGTTGGTGACACAAACTTATTGCCAAATCGTTGCACACCATACTTTTGGAATGAGTGGCAGCAAGAGGCTAATGACGGTCGAATAGCCAAGGCTATACAAAACTGGATAAAGCAAACTATTCAACAATGTACAAAGGGTAACTCAGCCAAAGGGCTTTCAAGCCCTCTTTTATAAATGCGATCTATGGTTGTTTGTTAACTCGCCATCCGGCAAAAGTGAGTCAAAACAATGATTATTTTTATGATAGCAGAAAGGATTAATGTCATCGCCGGAGAGGTTGGGACTCACTGGTGCAGCAACAGACCATCAAAAATTATGGCAGCCTTTCATATTAGAGGTATTATTTTGATAAGTAGGTTGAGTCTTCATGGCCGAGAAATGTGGACGGTGCTCAAACGTAATCAGGTAGACGTTTGCAAGATATACTGCTTGTCAGATGGGCCAAGAGGTTCCAGTCTGATCTCAAGGAAGCACCTATCATTAATTGCTTTGCGCGACCAAGACGTGTCAGTGTCTTCGCTATGAAAGCGACTTTTGGTGTCTTGGTTCAAATACGCGTTGAACTGCTCAAGCTGTTTAAAATGATTGACGAAGTTATCTGTCCCCTTTTCACCGGAAGTGCCCTGTTCTAACAGCAATTCGAAGCTAAAATCGTGAACATCGCGGAAACCGGCTGATGTCATATTGGTGGTGACAGTGAGCCCAAGTGTATTATCGTTAATACCCATTCCTTTACCTCTAATTTTTATTTGTGTGAATTGACATCTGAACTGACGATTACCCGTGTTTAGGCTATCTCGCCGGTGTAGAATCTGAGTGCATTTACCCCATACTTTGCTTTAAAGACTTGCTCCATATGGGGTTTACCGCAGCAGACTGTTCAGACAAAAGGAGTTTTTAAATAATCGTTTTGCGCGTTCTCAGGCGGTTGAAGTTAATGTAAACCCCCTTGCCACCGCTGCAAGGCAGCTTCACTTCAAAGCCGGAGTACTTCTCTTTTATTCTGATCAATTCCTCATAACTTTCCTGAAAGTAAGTTTTGGTTGGAATGGAGGCATCTTTGAAGCTGATAAATGCGCCATAGGCTCCTTCAATAGAGGTATCGCGGCTGACTTCAATCCAGTCAAGCGCTCTATTCACAAAGCGATATACCGGATTCTCCTGGCCCAGCATTTTGCTGTCGCCTTGCCCGTCGTACTTCAGATCGGTATTCCACCAAGTTTGATATTGAATGGTGTACTGTGCTTTAGAATACGGGAATGCAACTCGACGTGAGGCACCAACACTTGATTCATCGGCGTAGAATGTGCCTGCAATGGCGCCTAGTGTCACATAACTAAATAAACCCAGTGGTGCATTTTCATCGAATAACAAAGACGAGGTTAACGAGCGCAATAACTGCCTCTTTCCTTGCTCAGTGAGACCGCTTTCTCGTACAACTTTTGAGGTGATTTTATGCGGTGCTGGCGCATCAAAGTCAGGGGTAAAGGGCGTGCCATTGGCATTGGCAACTAAGCCTTGTTTAACCCCTACCGTGGCTAAGTCGGCCAGGGTATTTCGTGACCAGTCAGACATCAGGGCCGCACTGTAACTATCCTTGGTGTCTTTACCTGTTACCAATATCTTTGACGTTGGGAAGTACTTTTTGCCAAAGCTGAGCAGCTCACTTTCGGTGCCCAGCCAGTAACCATACATGGTACTTGGGTGTTCTAAGTCCTTTTCACAGGCCACCGACTTATCTGCAATGGCGTTAATTTTAAGGTTAGTACCAACCAATTGTTCCGTGCTTGGGTCATTAATGGCATTTTCCCATTGCGTCAATAAGTCCCATGTTTTCAGATCTGTCGAGTCACCGGTATGGTTATTCCAGTGAATTTCAAAACGATGTATTTCTTCAGGTAACTCAAACGCTTTCACTCTAAATTCAGTAACAATGCCATAGCTTAATGCACCACCACCACGCAGTGCCCAAAGTATTTCACTGTGCTCAGTCTCCGACACATCCACTTTTGAACCATCTTGTAAAATAACGGTTGCACCTACAAGCGATTCGCAACACATGCCATGTGCTCTCGTCCACGGTCCCCAGCCACCGCCCTGAATGTAACCAGCTAAACCAACCGTTGCACAGGTACCGTGCGCAATGGTTAAAGGTGGAATACATTTGTCTTCTGGCTTGGCAAGCTTTGGTACCAGTTGGTAAAAACGATAACCAGAACCGATATGAGCAACATAGCCATCCTTATCTTTTTCAATTGAAAAGTCTTTTAACCCGCTTAAATCGAGCAAGACAACATCCGTTCCCGTACATTCGCCTTCGTGATCGTGACCGCCCGAGCGCACTCGAATGGGTAAATTATGCTCAATTGCTTCTTGGTAGGCATGCATAACATCATCGGTATGCTTACACATGACAATGACCGATGGAGAAAACTGCAAGCGGGTGTTGAAGATCAGGGAATTAATTTGATAGTTGTTAAAGCGCTCCATACTGGTATCGCCGCCAGGCAGCAAAGTCAGCAGTTGATCGTCTTCAAAGTTGTGCTTTTTTTCAAGCGCAGCGATGTAGTTTTGGGTTGTTTGCCAGTAGTGTGCGATGCGTTTTTGCGCTTCTTCCAACTGGCATTCTGGAATGGGTTTATTACATTGTTCAGTCATAATCATGTCCTTGTTCACATAGTCTTTTGGCATATGCAGTCGCTTACCTTAGTACCCGTGATAGCTTCTGCTAAATCTTGTATTGCCGGGGCCAGGTCTTTTTCAGCTATTTTTACTTCAACTAAATAAGGCGATGCTGGGTGTTGCTTAATGGCTGAAAAAACATCGTCCAGGTCGCTGACTTTTTCGACCTTTAAGTAATTAACACCATATGCTTTTGCCAAAGAATCATAGTTCCAGTGATGAAGCTTATCGAATGGCGCAAAACCAGCCGCAGGGGTAAAGGCACAGATATCGACAAACGATTGCTCTATGGCGTACACCTGATTGTTCATCACAAACACCACGGTATTGAGGTTATAGTGGCTAATGGAGGAGAGGGATTGACACATCATCATAAAGCCCCCATCACCGGCAACCACTACGCTACGCTTATCATCGGCCAGGCCAGTACCCAATGAACAGCCTGTTTCATGCCCCAAAGAGCCCCAGGCCGCATCACTTACAAAGCGATTTTCTGCCAGGCCAGTTAAGCGAGCTGCCATATACAAGGACGAGCTTTCGCCTAATACCAGGTTATAATCTCGAACCGTTTCACAGGTTTGCAATTGCTTTTGATAAACGCTGAAGAAGTTGTCGTAGGTTATTTTGGCGTTGCTGTCGACATCTTCAGTTAAGTACAGATTATGAATAGTCGGTAGCTGGCTATTTAGTTGTAGCGGGTCGCATTCAATATAACTGTTCAATTCATCAATAAACTGTGCCAAATTAATGCCGCTAAATTGCTCACACTCCCCCACCCGAGCCTCATTCATATTCACTCTGACAAGGTCATTACCTTGTGTTTTTAACATGGTGAGATAGTCATCAGTGAAAATTGCACCCAGTGCTAAAATACAATCGCTTTCACTCACAAAATCAAACGTATCCTGCCAGGACGCTTCGCCTGCGTATGTGCCTACAAATAGCTCTTTACCAACGCCATGGGTTTCACTAATGACCGATTTTGCCAGCGTTGTTGTGGTGTAGGGGATGTTGAGTTTGGTTAAAAGCGTAACGACCTGCTCCTGCAAACCGAGCCTCGCAAGTTCAATACCCAGCAGCACAACAGGGTTATTTGCGGCTTTGAGTCGTGTTATTACTTTGTCCAACAATGATGCCATCATGGCGGGATTAGTGGCCAAAGGTGGAATAACTAAATCACCTTCGGGCCTCGGGCATTCTGCCCCCCATACGTTTTGCCACGCCTCTAAGTAAATGGGCCTTTTTTCACTCATTGCCAACTGCAGGGCATTATCGATAATAGCGGGGGCTGATTGCGCGTCAGCCAGTATCTCGCTGGCAACCGTCACGTTTTCAAAGACCTTTTTATCTTCGCTGTAATCCCCGGTTGAGTGATGAAACAGTACGCCTGTTTCTTCAATGTCTACACGGTTCTCTGCCGAAGGACTTGCAGAAATAACAACAACCGGATTACGCTCCACGTAAGCGCCCGCAATGGCGTTTAACACACTGAATGTGCCCACGCCATATTGCACAGACACCGCACCAATGCCTTTGTATCTGGCATAGCCTTCCGCCGCATACCCAGCGCCTAACTCAGTCACATCCCCAACCGCGTCAATACAATCAAAGTTGTCTAACGTAGTCATAAACTCTTGAACATAATCACCTGGTACTTGAAATACCTTGTCGAGCCCAAACTGTTTTAAGCGACGAAGTAAATGATATGCAACAGTGTAATTATTGGTACTCATGATTGATCCCCTTGTAAGCAAACTCAGTGACCTCGTCAAGCGTTTTGGGATCTGCATTGGGTTGTTCATTTTGAGCCGTACTTACATCGCAGCCATTAGTACAATCCACGGGAAGGTAGTTGTGATGAGTTTTCAGCCATTCTTTATATTGTGCTTCGTCTTTGGCTAACCATTGCGGTGTAGACAAATCAAAAAACTGCGCCAATGTCGATTCCGCAGTATTAAGCGCGCCTTCAACCCAGCCTTGCTCATAAGAATACGCTTCTCCAATAATGTAAATTTCTTCATTTTCAACAGGGTGACGCATCCTACACATAATCTCATCTAAGCGGTAATTGGCTTTCCATTCATGCCAGCCGCCACCATACGGATCGTCGCCCCATTCTTGGTAAATAGCAGAGTAAGGCATGGGCAATGCTTTTTGATTATGTAAAGCTTCGGTTTGACTGTGCGCCGCTTCAACCATACCCGTCGTGATCTGATACTGATTTTTGGGCACAATTTCATCAGCGCTATACCCTTCACTGCCATATGCAGGCACAAAACCTTGATAATGCTCGCCCTTTTCTAGCCCTTTCCAGTATGGGATAGTGCCAATATCGTTATATGAAGCCATTAGTAATGAATTGGTATTTGGCTTGCCATAGGTTTTTTGTGATTTACATACTTGTTCGCCTTGCTCATTTACCTCAAACTCAACACATTCGTGTTGGTCACATTCGGTGCCCATATAGTAAGTTTGGCGAATAGGTAAATCGGTCACTGAACGACCAGCTACTAATCCTAGGCTACGCCACCAAGGCTGCTCGTATGCCATAAACATCTTGATCGCTTTTTGGATCAAGACCGACGGGATGTTCTCTTTTAACCAAGGATCGTCAAAAAACTCTGACTCAATGAGTTCAAGAGAGCGTCTTGGCATCGCAAGAATGATCTGTTTTGCTTTTACTCGTTGAGTAGGTTCATCTGCATCAACCACTTTACCACTGGCTGTTTCCATCATTGGTTGGAAAATTAACTCGTAGTGATTTGTGCAACCCTTATGAATTTCTATCTTAACCAAACGCTTTAGTTTGTTTACACGCCCGTTGGCGGCTTCAAATTTTTTGCATAACTCTTTTGGCAACTCCTGAAAACCATCCTTCAAGGTTTTAAACACAGTATCATCGCTGTACTCTGTTGCAGGCAATTGTGTTACCGCGCTTGCATTGGCCACGTTGGCATCATAACCACCCGCTTCTTTCATAAACAGGTATGCTTCGTTACTGAGTACATGCTCAAGCAGATTCCAAAATCCAAATTTCCAAATCTCTTTACCAAATACTTTGACCTTCATCTGCTCAGATAAAGACATATCGGCAAAGCCTGGGCAAATTAAGTTCATGACTTTAACTTGCAGGTCTTCCGGGCCATAGCCGCGCTCAGTTTCTTCTAAGTTATAAGGAATTTTGTCTGGACACTCGGCAAAATCACGGTATCTGAAGTACTGTCCACGCAGATAAAATAAATTGTTTTCGCTGCCAGCCTCAACAGAGCTTGCTTTGTCTGAAGGGTATAACGGCAATTTAGAGCCCATGGGGAAATCTTTGGTTTCTAACTTCAGCTCATCTACCAAAGTGCTCACCATAATATGATCCTCTGGGATAAAGCGCATCCCGCCAAGCTCCGCAACAACGTTTGGTAAACCCGGCAATGTGCGACTATATAGTCGGCCACCTATCCGGTTGCTATACTCAAACAGTTCTATTTTCTTTGTGTTTCCATACGTTTGTTGTAGACGCCAGGCACTATAAACGCCCGACACACCACCACCCACAATAGCAATATCTATTTCACTGTTCATTTTATATGCTCCTTTAAGATTTACTTGAAGAGCATATTTGAGAGGCTGAGGTTTATCTATTACACATAATTACAAAGGCTCACAGTTCATTAAGTCGATATGGTGAGCTCTGCTAGCGGATAAAGTTTGGTGAACGGTCTATTGGGCTTTGCTTCGAGGCCTCGTAAAGGTGTTCCTGGCTTCCAGATCAATTGAGTCAGAATTCAAGAACACGGCTCAAATTACAGAGAAATACATGACAGCCCGAGAGGGACAAGTTAAGGCCGAACACATATATTCAGCTTCAAGAAGATATAATTAACAAGGTACGTAGTGAATGATGATTGAAAGTGCGGCGGTTCCTGACCGTGAGTTTATTGTTGTTAACTTAGAAACTACATATGTCCAAAAGCAACTGGCAATTGAAACATTCTTATTGTCGAGTAACGAACACTAAGTCGTAAGTGGTTCGCTATGTCCTAGTGTACCAAAACAAGCACCAACTAACTTACCCTGTCGACCATTTTAATATGATCGAGGTGACGTGAGAGCGCTTCGATATCGTTACAGCTACGTCACTCGGAGTATTGCGCTGGTCATTTGGCGGTCACAAAGTGGTCACAAACTTAGACATGAAGACAGAGGTCATTTTAGGTCAAAGAATAAATATTGAGAGAGCAGTTAATGTGTCAAGGTTAAGCCCAATAGATCTCACTCACAATTTGACCATTTCAAAAACGACAAAGCCTCGCGTAATGCGAGGCTTTGTCTTGATATATGGTGGATCCGGGCGAACTCGAATCGCCGACCCCCGCCATGTCAAGGCGGTACTCTAACCAACTGAGCTACGGATCCAAAATATTGTTCGTTGTATTGTTATGCAGTAAGGGATGGTGGGTCCGGGCGAACTCGAATCGCCGACCCCTACCATGTCAAGGTAGTACTCTAACCAACTGAGCTACGGACCCATTCCTTAAGAACGAGGAAGATATTAACGACACAGCTGAAATGGTGCAAGTATAAATTTACTTTAAATCAACCGTTTGCTCTTTATATCAACAAAGCGTCGGTTTTTTAGACTCAACCTAGCTCGTTTTATTGAGTTAGGTCACATTAAGGTGGAGAGATAGAAACAAAGCACTCGCTGTGGAGTGCTTTAAATTAGCGTGCGATGGAAACTGATGATTGCAAAATTATTATCGCTAAAGAACCTCTATTGTATAGATACCAACCAAACTAAATATGATCGCGATGAATATCAGCAAGTTATCTCTATCCAAAACTAACCCATGCTATTTTTAATTTTTGGAAGCGCATATTCTTTCGGCAATGTCAGAACCAAAGACTGCATCTTCTGTCCTCGGTCGTAGTAATTAAACAAAGTAATGATCCCTACGATAAGGTTGAACCTTCCCAGTTTGTCTGAGCTTGGTATAGAAGAGAGCAACCTATCTAGGTGGACAATCGGGTCCGACGCGTGTGTCCACCTTCTATTTATTAACTTATCAATGAACATAAAGTATACCGATGGTCTCTCCTCACTAATAATATAGAAAGCCGCAACCATTTCAGAAGTTGGTTTGTACTTGTTCAATGTTTGCCCAATTTTTCTGATCTTGTCGCACTCATTAGATATTGTTAACAACTGCTGGTTATGTACAAGGCGATACATAGATTCAAAGTTTCTGTCGTTCTCATTGTTTTTATAATTAAAGATCAACTTCATGGCACCTAATAGGTAGCTGTCCTTAAATAAAGTATCCGCATCTGTTGTTGTGTTCATACCCAAATCTCTCATTTATTGTATTTTTTATTACAAGGGGATATTTAATTTTATTATTAATAATGAACGATTATGTCCAAAATGATTTTCATCACCCAATCATTTGTCGCTCATATCGATGTGACGATGACATAACGGCTTAATGTCACTAACCACTATTACTGAATTTTTATTTTTAAAAAATGCTCCTGTAAACACTGGTTAAAAAAAAGGGTAGAAATAACTACCCTCAAAAATGCCAAGACATTGTTGTTTTTATTATTGTTATATAGAGCGAGTTGCAGAAAGCTCACTCTATTTGAGCCATAAGTTCCATGAACAGAGCGTCATTGCTTTGATTCTATGGTGTGTAGATTTAGCGTACTAACTTCCTTTATTATCCCTATTGTCACTATCTGATTTTAATTATCTTACGACAAATAGTGCATCGGTATTTTTGTTTGATTAACAGTAACTTTTCCATACTGGTTCGATGCAAGCGAACGACAGATTTGTGGTTGCAATTCTTCATACTTCTCCTAGTTATATATTTCCAACTAGACGTTTTTATTATTATTTTGTTTGAAAAATATTATTTACAAAAACAATCACACAATCAATCGATTTTACTAAAGTTTATCTATCCTTACATGTGCTTACAAAAGTAATCGTTTGTAATTATTGACTGTAAACATCAGTAAAGTTAAGCATTCCAGCGATTTAGTAGAATTAATATATAAACAAAGCAGCGAAATCGTTAATAGCACGTTGTTGACATTCAAGTTAATTGCTCAACATTTTTAGTAAAAACAAGTTTTATCCTTAATAGAGAGCAAAACCTAATACGATTATAATTATTAGAAACTAAACCATAATAAATATGAGTGTACTTAAGATTAGTATTAAATAGACAGGTATCTAAGAAAGGAAATTGACGAGAAGTCAGTAAGGCAGGCAAAAGTGCCTGCCCTATTCAATTTGAATTGTTTTGAAAATGACTATTCTTCTTCACTTTCGAAAACAACGTTGTAGTTTTCAGTGTAGGTGCAGTTTGGTTGGCGGCTACATGTGAAGAATCGACGACCTTTGTGTTCACCTTGACTAGCAAGCTTAATGATCATCGGTGAACCACATTTCTTACAAAAGCGAACTTCTTTAGAAGGTTCAATCAAATCAATGTGTGCGGCAAGTAATCTCTTCAAACGGCTCACCTGATAGCTGTGTTTAATTGACGCTCCTATCAAAGGTAAACCCGCTGATTTACATACGTGAATAAGCAGTTTTTCACGGTCTACCTTCCCTTTGTTCAATTCCTTGCCGTTATCAAGTTCAATAATGACTCGCGGTTCTAGCGTTCTTGGATCGCAAACAACAAAGTCAAAGTAACTACGGGAGATTTTATTGTTAGCAATAAACCAGTTCTTTTTAGAGTTTGACTTGGCCGGTGCTAACACGCTCGTCATGCTGACTTTTGCAAAAACAGCACCGTGATTACCCACTGCAGATTTCAGTGCGTTGTAAAAGGCGGCTTGCTGCATGTTCAGTAATGCCCCTTTCTTCTGGTAAGCATGATCTTTTGTATCATCATGTTTAACCACATATTTTTGTATGAAGTAAAAAAATACAACCAAGAGAATTACAACAATAAAAATATTCGTCATTTTGCCATTGCTTAACTATGAACTAGAACCGTTAGCGTATGTATAAAAGTCGTCATAGGCAAGAAAAAGCATCAGCTTTACCAACCTCTACACATCTTAGTGACTCAATCATCAAGCTAAATACAGTACGCAGGACACACTCTGTACAATTTCCACACAGAAAGCGCCTAACCATTGATTTAGATCAAATTTACCAAGTATGTGAACAACTAGTCTGAAATTCGTTAAGCAAACGTTAAGGAAGACAATATGGAACTAAAACAAGACCCGAGATGTTATACCGATGTGTGTGTCGATGGAAAATGGTTCCACTATGACCACTGCAGCACTCGTGCTTATATGTTGAAAGGTGGCGCATCAGCCGTCTTTGAACTAGACAGAGAGCCATCTACTGAAACTGAGCTCGTTGAGCTGCTACAAGGAATAGCTAAATAAGAGCTTCAAAGATAGAGCTGTCTCCGTAATCGTTAATACCTACTAAACATCAAATTGTGCTCTGACAGCAAACTTTATTTCCTCCAAGTAAGGTTTGCTGTCATTCCCGCATTTGCAACTCTAGACCAGTTGACAAATAACTTTGTTCAGTAATGATTTTGTCACTGCCATCTTTGCTCAAATAACAAGGTGATTGCATCATAGATTCACACTGGTGATATCAAAATCCTTTCCTACAACCGCTGTAAATTACTACTCAGATTTTTTAGGAATCTGGACGATTCAGAGCATTTTCTTGATTTAACTCAGACAATGTACCGCCCAATTGGCGTTATATTGAATTTCCTGTTCCTACAGACCACTATTTCAGAAGAAAAAGTGGTCATCATAATGAGAGTTAAAAATGACCCAAGTTAATGAGCAACGTCTAGTTGAGCACTTTTGCGATCTAGTAAAAATTGATAGTGAATCACGTAATGAAAAAGCGATAGCTGAAGCACTAGCAGAACAGCTAGGTGAACTTGGCTTCACCGTTCACAAGCTGCCTGTACCAGAAGAAGTCTCAAACGGCTTCAATATCTACGCACGCTTAGAGGGTTCACTAGAAGGCAGCACCGTATTTAGCTGCCACATGGATACTGTAACGCCGGGAATTGGTATTGAGCCAATCATTGAAGACGGTATCATTCGTTCTAAAGGCAATACCATTCTAGGTGGTGACGACAAATCAGGCATTGCTGCGATCATGGAAGCAGTACGTTGCATCAAAGCCGAAGGTCTCGAGCACCAAACTATTGAGATTGCATTCACTGTTTATGAAGAAGGTGGTCTGTTTGGTTCATTGAACTTTGATATGTCATTCATCCAATCAGACAACGCAATTGTACTGGATACAGGCGGTCCTATCGGTACTATCGTTAACGCTGCACCAGGCCAACAAAAAATTGTGGCTAAGATTAAAGGCCGCCCTGCCCACGCAGGTCTAGCGCCAGAAGAAGGCATTAGTGCAATTCAAGTTGCAGCTGACGCTATCACTAAGATGAACTTACTACGTATCGATGAAGAAACCACAGCGAACGTTGGTATCGTTGAGGGTGGACAAGCGACTAACATCGTAATGCCAGAACTAACGGTTGTTGCTGAAGCACGTTCACTCAATGGTGACAAGCTAACGAACCAAGTTAACCACATGATCTCTACTTTTAAAGAGAGCGCTAAACAGTTTGGTGCAGAAGTTGAAATTGAATCAACTCGTGCATACGACGCGTTCGTTATTGCTGATGACCACCCACACATCCTGTCAATTAAATCAGCATTCGAAAAATTAGGCGTTACCGCTGCAACCAAAGGTACCGGTGGCGGTAGTGATGCAAACAACTTTAATGCGAAGGGTTTAACTACCGTTAACCTATCAACGGGTATGGCGAAAGTGCACACAACTGAAGAGTACATCGCAGTTAAAGATATGGTTTCAATCACCGAGTTTGTTATCGCATACACGACTCAAGCTTAACCTATGACTTAAACTGACATGAAAAAGCCGACCTTATGAAACGAGGTCGGCTTTTTGTTTATCTATCGAAGCAGTTTAGAAGCTCACATTGCTGGTTTCATCCGCCGTCACAAGTACCCCTTGTTGAACACTGTAGATACTAAACTCGTCCGGCACAGGCAATGTCACATCACCGGTATCGAGCTGAGCATTACATGTATAACCTAGCGTATACATTCCAGGGTCTAAGAAGCCTAAAGAGAATGAGAAATCAGACGAGTTTTCGACATCTTGTACCAGCGCAGTGGTAACTGGTTTTACTTCATCACCTCCCCCCACTGGTGCCATGTCGTCTTGCGCTACATCACCCTCATACAGATACACCGCTTGCACTCCCGATTCACCATTTTGACAAGCATCATTCGTCGCAGCCAATACCTCGCCCTCAATGTGGCCTGTATCTGCATTGTTAATCAGAGAGATTGAAGTACGTTGAATCGTATAATTTGGATATGCAGATGTGTTCTTCAGACCTCTTCTCAGGTCAAATTCAATTGTGAAGTCATTAGTCTGTTGGTTAACATTAAATGCATTATTGAAAAACAAGACACCGGTATTGGGCTCTTTTCCAACACCTTGCGGACAGGCACCTTCACCTTTTACAGTAAGCTCTCGTACCGTGCTATCTTGCTCAGTAACATAAGAAGGATACTCTGCATGATCACCGTCACGCGCGAAAACACACAGTTGGTAACTGCCCACAGGCACTACTTCTCCGGAAATGAGAGCAAGTGAGTCACTACCTTGGTAATCTAACAAATTAACACTCAACGGAAGTGGCTCGTCCCCTTCTAAGATAGGATCTCCATTCTCATCAATAGGGTTACCCTCATCGTCCATTAGATAGACGTCGTATACTAACGGCTCACTCCCGTTTTGAGGCAATAACGCGACTTTATCAAACGTCACCACGACATCTTGCACTTCATCTACAGGGGCGTCAGAAACGCTAAACGTTACTGGCGTCGTTGAACTTGACGAGTCCGATCCACCACCGCAACCAGCAAGTCCTAACACTGCCGTCGCTGCAGCCACCAATCCTACTTTATTATTCATCTTCCGTACCTCTACTCACTCGTTTTTGAATAAACTGAACTTTCGACTCCCCGACCCACATACAAAATACACGACCTCACCCTCCACCTTTGGACAATCAAGGGTAGTGAGCGATCGTGACATTAGAATAAGTTTAGATTAGGGGAGCTATTTTCGCGGGTTATATTGGCAATAAAATCAATAAACCTTGTCAGTGCTAAGTAAGCCACTGACAGGGCAATGAAAATATAGAGGTTTCGCTATAGGATTGTTTACTTATTTGGTATCAGCTTCCATTGTAGTCATGATATCGAATGCTTCATTAATATCTTTTACAGATACACGATTACCTTGAGAGAGTTGAGTGAAGATAATGTTTAAAAAATCATTGTGACTAAACAGCTCTTCATTACCGGTGTATCTCTTTAGATATGAATCTTTTAGCTCGGCTGCTTTGTTTCTATTCTTGGAATTAGCAACAAACACCACGATCGCTATAGCGATAGCTAAAACAAGAATGTACAACATTAAATTTCCTTTCTTGGTTTGATTTCAACCTCTAACGAGGCCTTTGAGAATATTATCAATAATTACAGTGTGGATTCTTTGTCAGATGCTCGAAGTGTGCATTCGCCCCAGTTTTGGAGCGTTTATGTGCCCTTAACCTGTGACCACAATCATCACATATGAAGTGTGTTTTATGACGTATCTTTAATGCCTCATCTATGGTGATGGACTGGTTGTCGTCTACATTTATTGCCGTGAATATATTCTTGGTGGTCTTTTTCGCTTTCTTAACGCTTGTACGAGATTGGTCTATTAATTGACTGCTACTGATTGTTAGGGGGCCAAACAGTGCGGTTTCTATCGTTATCATATTTCACCCATAAAAAGAGGCACATAGAACCTTTAACGCTCTACTTTGGTGAGGGTGTAGTATCCATATTGCTTTCAAGACTCTCTATTATTTATAGAAAGAAAGAGACTCTTTTATATCAATGAGGTAACAAGGGTATAAAAATCAAAAGGTTATTAAGAAGTGTAAAGCCACCTAATTTAGATAAGATATGCTCGTTCGAGCAGAAACAACAAAGCCAAGCGTGGCGGCTTGGCTTTGTTATTTGAATGGAGCTTTGCGAATCTAAGGCAATAGCTTAGAACCCTCGCCTTTTCCAAAATTGACCTTCATCTTTCGCAACTAAATCAAAGGTCTTATCGGCTATCACTCTTCCCTTAAGCTCGACGGTCATTCTCCATTTACCAATCTTATTATCGATGGGCGCCCAAATCGTATCACCCAGATAAAAGTCCCAGTCATTGCTTCCGACATACTCTTCACCGTCGAATGGCTCGAGCACTTCTCCTTTGTCGGTGGTGATATTTGGGTGATAGATGCAGTATCGGATCTTTTCACCTTTGGCTTTCTTGATGTTGATGATATACCCAAACTCCACATCAATTTCGGCTTCTACTCGATGAGTGAATTCCTGAATCTTTGGTAGGTCTTTAGATTTTGAATCCCAAGTCGAGTAAATGCCATAAGAAGTCATATCCACGACAACAGAACGTTTTGCCATTGTTCATTTAACCTTTAACTGTTTTCTTCATTTGTCTTCATACAACAAGACACTTTGGGTCATCGAATTCAATGATGATGATTTTATTATTCTTGCCAATCTTTCTTCATGCGTGCAACCACAGACTCCGGCACTCCGTGAATATTGCCATACTGTTCACGACACACCTCAATAACCAGTTCAGCACCATGTTTGCGCGCCATGTTTCGATACGCCTTCATCTCCCATCGTTTAACGAACGTGTTCGAAACTACTACATCACGACCTTGTTTTAGGGCATCTTCCGCACGATTTTGACACCACTCATGTGCTTTAGGGAGCAGTTCGGGATCGAAACAGTATTCACCGTCGCTATTCACGAAGTACATGTCGGCTTCTACGTGGAAGGCGGTGAGAGATTTTGCTCTTGTTGATTTGCCAGAACCAGGCAGACCTCGAATTAAGATAAGTTTCAAACTGGTACTCACCGATCTTCAAAAATTGCTTGAAAGCAAAATGTTAACGTATCTGAGGTCAAAAGCATAAGCCTAGATCATTAAGCGCTATTTTAAGCATCGAACGTTCACTAGTGTGTATTCAATTGTACCAACATAGGTTTCGTAACCTCATCGATAAGTGGGTACACGGCGGATTCCATAACGAAATATTTACAAAGGTGCGTTTTGTATGTCGACAAGCGTCACAATATATTATAGATTCAGAAGTATAGACGTCTAAATATCTAGCTTAGGGAGAAAGCTGTGCCTATTCGCATTCCAGACCAATTGCCAGCGAGCGATGTTCTTCGTGAAGAAAACATCTTTGTCATGCCGCTATCAAGAGCATCGACACAGGAAATTCGTCCACTTCGAGTCTTGATCCTCAACCTAATGCCGAAGAAGATTGAAACTGAAACTCAATTTTTGCGCCTATTGTCGAACAGCCCGTTACAAGTGGATGTAGAGCTGTTGCGTATCGACGATAGACCAAGCAAGAACACACCAACTGAACACCTTGATAACTTTTATCGTCAATTTGAAATGGTAAAAAACCGCAACTTTGATGGACTGATCATCACAGGTGCGCCACTAGGTTTGGTTCAGTTTGAAGATGTGATCTACTGGGACCACCTAAAGACCATCATGGAGTGGGCTAACAAACACGTTACCTCTACCCTTTATGTTTGCTGGGCAGCTCAAGCAGGCTTGAAACTGCTGTACGATCTACCGAAACGTACTCGTAAAGAGAAGTTATCTGGTGTTTATCATCATGAAATTCATAACCCGTACCATCCAATCCTGCGAGGCTTTGACGATACCTTCTTAGCACCACACTCTCGCTATGCTGACTTCTCACCCGAATACCTATCCGACCATACGGATCTCGATATTCTGGCGACATCTGACGTCGCTGGTGTTTACTTAGCAGCGACAAAAGATAAACGAAATGTGTTTGTGACCGGGCATCCAGAGTACGATGCACATACGCTTCACAATGAATACGTTCGTGACCTTGGCGAAGGAATGGAACCGGTAATACCGATCAACTACTACCCTAACAACAATCCTGATAACAAGCCTATTGCTAGTTGGCGTAGCCATGGTCACCTGCTGTTTTCAAACTGGCTAAACTATTGCGTTTACCAACAAACGCCATACGATTTGGATCATTTCAGCGAAGAAAACTTCACCAAGGACGACTGATTCATCTGAACAGACCTTTGAAAGCAATGCGTTTATTCGAGCCGTTAGTCACCTCTCTATTTTGAGTTGGTAACAAGCGGCTTTTTTATGGCGATTGAGTCGCATTAGCTCGCCTTTTTACCAACCAACCATTCGAGTTCTCCTATCATGTCTGTGAATTCATAAGGAGCCTCTCAATGCCTTCACTCAAGTTTGCCAACTTATCCCCCTTCCTACTATTAATTGCGCTCGGTGGATGTGTGTCAGTAACAGAAGGTGAACCACAAAGAGTTGAAGCCGACCCTATTGCAATGTCTGAGTCTCGAATCGCTCTCGGACTCGGTTATATGGAGCAAGAGAATATGGTTCGAGCACGAGAGAATCTTGAATTGGCGATTCAACACGCCCCTCGCTACTATCGCGCTCGCCTATCGATGGCACATTATTATGAAAAAGTTGGAGAAACCGACGAAGCCAGAAAGGAATATAAAACAGCGCTGAGACTAGAGTCGAACAACGGTAACGTTCTAAATAACTACGGTACCTTTCTCTGTAAGCAAGGCGATTATGCTCAAGCCGACCAATACCTTAACAAAGCCATTAACCAGCCCTTTTACTACTTAGTTTCGGCAAGCTACGAGAACGCTGGCTTTTGTGCACTAAAATCGGGGGATATTGAAAAGGCTAAGTACTACTTCACACGCGCTCTCGACCACGAGCCAAACCGTTTTAAATCAATCCTACAATTGACAAAGATCGAGGTATCACAGCAAGAGTTTCGAGAAGCAAGATTGCGCTTGTTTAAGTTCCACCAGCGATATGGATATCAAATCCCCTCTTTGCAGATCTTAGTAGAGTTGGAGTCAAAAGCAGGTAACAAAGCTTTACGCGACAAGTATCAATCTATGCTTGATGAGATGAAAGTTTCTTAAGATAAATCAGCACTCATTAAAAAAGCCGACGACTGAATATTATCAGCCATCGGCTTCCATTATCGCCCTGCTTCGGAAAAACAGTCGCCGACTATTGTTACTTCAGCGAAATCCAAGTCTGGCGTTGCGACTTATCCATAAAGCTCCAAGCGACAAAACGACTGATTTTTTGTCCTTGCGCCATCTCAACGACTTTAACCTCTTTCGCATTAAGCTTAGCCAGTTGATCCTTTAATACGGCGACGTTTTCCTTTTTGGAAATCAGAGTTGTGAACCATAGAACTTGCGTAGCAAACTCCAAGCTCTCCTTTGCTAAACCAGTGACGAATTTAGCTTCGCCTCCCGGACACCATAGCTCTGCTTTTTGGCCTCCGAAGTTAAGATCGGGCTTGGTTTGCTTACTCGCCATTGCACTCGGACGCGTAACCTTCTTGTAGAATTTACCCTGCTTTTTCGCACGATTCGCCGCAAGGTTATCGAGCTTTCGCTGAGTCCCTTTCTGCGCTTCTTCTAAAGAGCTGTGGAATGGCGGATTACATGTTGTGACGTCGTAACGTTCATTTTCCTTAATGATCCCTTTAAAGAAGGCTGTTGAGTCATGTTGTAATCGACAGTGAATCTTACCTTTCAAGTTAGGGTTGCTTTCAGCAATAAAGTTAGCAGCCTTAACTGAGACTGGATCCACGTCACTTGCGTTGTAACGCCATCCGTACTCCGTAGTCCCGATGATTGGGTAGATACAGTTTGCTCCTACCCCAATATCAAGAGCTTTGACCTGATCATGTTGGTATGGCTTGCCCTGGCTTTCACTATTCAGCAGGTCGGCAACTCGATGAATGTAATCAGCGCGTCCCGGGATCGGTGGGCACAAGTAGCCAGCAGGAATATCCCAGTGTTGAACACCATAGTGATGAGCAAGCAAAGCTTTGTTCAGCAGCTTCACAGATAATGGGTCAGAGAAGTTAATTGTCGATTCACCAACAGGATTCTTCACCAACTGGTCTTTCAGCTCAGGTAGAGCTTTCACTAGAGCATTAAAGTCATATCGCCCACGGTGCTGGTTTCGTGGGTGCAAACCGCTTTTAACCTGTGGTTTCTTTACCGTCGTTTGACTAGATTTCTTTATTGCTTTGCTTTGCTTACTAGACGTAGCACGTTGCTTTGATGACGCAGGTTTTTGGCCCTTAGAAATCTTAGCTGATGCATTTTTTTTATCATTTTTATTTTTAGAGGCAAAGTTGCGTTTAGGTTTCTGATTCATCGTTTATTTCTTTAAGTCTAAATAGATCATAAACAGGCGAGCATCCAATTCTAATTGGTGATACTCAGGCTCCATATGACAACATAGCTGATAGAAGGCTTTATCGTGCTCTTTCTCTTTGATATGTGCGAGTTCATGAATCACGAGCATTCTTAGGAGAGGCTCTGGTGCATTCTTAAACACACTGGCGATACGAATCTCATTCTTAGATTTGATTTTTCCGCCGTGGTTCTTAGCCACATACGAATGCAGGCCCAATGCATTGTTGATTAGGTGGATTTTGCTGTCGTATACCACTTTACTGATTGGTGGCGTCTTCTTCATATAACGGTTTTTAATCGCCATCGCGTAATCAAACAGCGCTTTCTCACTTTTGATAGTGTGGTTTTCGGGATAGCGGGACTCAAACCATTTTACCAATCGACCGGACTCAACCATTTGTGTTACAGGATCTATAATGTGTTGTGGGTAACCTTGAATATAACGCAGTGATGGGTGCATGAAGCTACGCCTTAAAAGAGCTCTTAAGAGAGGACACAAACCAAAGCCGTGTAGTGTAACTGATCACACTTTTCTATTCACCTTAGATTCGCTACACTTTGCTCAGAACCATCAAGAGAGAACCGAAATGAAACGTGTTGTATTGTACGTAGCGGATAAATGCCCTCATTGTAAAGACGCTCAACGCTACTTAGATTCAAAGAACATCACCTACCGCCTGACCAACGCAAAAATGCAGCGTGGCCGTAAAGAGTTGCAAGCAATGGGCGCTCGCTCAATCCCAGTACTTAAGATAGGCGATCAAATCATGGTTGGATGGAATCAGAAAAACTTCGACAAGATGTATAACGCCAACTACAACTAGAACCAAGTCGGTTTAAATTGCATCATAAAAAAAGCCCGCATAACGCGGGCTTTTTTGTGCAAGTCATACACAAAAATATAAAAGTTGTAGAATCAAATCAGCCTTTAATTTTAAAGACGGCGTTACATTTAACGCATTTGTATTTCGCTTTAATACCAAAAATTTTATCAAACAAAGTTCTGTGTACTCTTACTACTTGCTGCTCTTTACATTTACACTTCATAGAATCTGATTAATATACTGTCAATAATTTGAACTATACGTAATCATTACTGAAAGTAAACCAAATTTTCATTTAATCTCTAAAAATCAATAGGTAATCGGTAAAATTGAGTATTTTATCCATATAAATTATGTGACATTTAGCCAATAACACTCAAAAAGTTAAGGGTTATATAATTCATCCACAAAATATCCGATTTTTACAAAACAGTCCTCGTGACTGTTTATTGACACAATTATTGGTTAAACATACTGCTTAACAAATTCAATAAAGGTTCTATCTGCCTTCGATAAGTACCCTTCTTTTCGCCATGCTAACGATAAATTAAGTTTTACGGGTTCACTAAATGGAATGCCCACAACATCCGATTCATATTCAGTCACCAAACTCAGCAAAGCGGTTATTGCGAACTCCTGTTTTACGATCGACAAAATCATAGGTAATAAATTCGTTTCAAAGGCGATGCTCATATCAAGGTCGTGTTTCACTCGCATTTGATCAATAAAGTCGCGATGAAAATATCCCGACTTAAACATGATCAAATCTTGCTCAAAGAACTGCTCAAAGGTCAGGCTTTTTTGTGCTGCGAATGGGTGGTCTTTACCAACAACCGCCAACATTTCTGAGGCCAACAGATGGTCTGTTTCGAGATCTTCGGGCACGTTATCATGGTTCACCACACCGATATCGAGCTCACCATTAAGCAACATCTCTCTAATTGAGGCGGTACCAGCATCTATCATGGTGATTTTGAGGTTTGGGTACTGACTTTTAAACGCCATAACCACTCTTGGAAAAAAGTAGCTTCCCATCATGCTTGGAGCGCCCAATCGTACTTCCCCCTTTTCCAACCCCTTGAGCTCATTCATTGCTAATTGCGCATCTTCGAATTGCTGTCCAATACGTTTGGCGTGCTCATACAGCACTTTCCCCTCTTCTGTTAACGTCACCTGCTTATCTCCCCGTCGGAATAACGTGAGTTCAAGGGTTTGTTCGAGCTTTTTTATAGAAATACTTAAGGCTGGTTGTGCGATATGAAGCGACTTGGCGGCCTGTGTGAAATTGCCATGGTCGGCAACCGCTAAAAAGTGACGAAGAGATTTTGATTCAAGCATGGTGATATAAAAAATATATTGAAGTGATATCTTTAATATATTTCTTTTATCAAGGGTGAGTTGCTACTTTGTTCACAAGTCGGTAAATAAATAATACAAGGTTCACCTCATGTTTGACGCAGGCACGCCACAATACAGAAACATCACCCGTTCATTGGCGATTGGCTCGTTTATTATTTTTTGTAACCTCTATGTCTTCCAACCCATTCTTCCACATATGGCTGAAGTGTTCTCAGTCAGCGAAACTCAAGTTAACTGGTTATTCGCTGCGACTACACTCGGTTTATCATTCAGCCTTGTTCCCTGGGCCATCGCATCAGAAAGCTTCGGCCGAAAACCTATTATTCTACTTAGCCTCTTTTTAATTCCGCTAGTTGGTCTCTCTATGGTGTTTACTTCAACGCTATGGCAACTGGTTGCGGCACGCGCAATCATGGGGGTTGCAGTTGCTGCCTTTGCTGGCGTCGCCGTTGCGTATATGGTCGAAGAATTAACACCTAAAGCGTTTGCTATCGCTATAGGTGGCTATATTGCGACCAACTCGTTAGGTGGGATTTTTGGGCGTGTGGTTGGTGGACTCATCACTGACTACTTCGATTGGCATGCAGCAATCCTCTTTTTTGTGGTGAGTTCATTTATTGGTGCTCTCTATATCGCTTGGAAACTGCCAAACCAACATGGATTTAAGCCGCAAAAAGGTCTGTTCTTCCACCACAACCGAGCGGTGATCACTCACCTCAAAAATCCAATACTTTGGACAGCGATGCTCATTGGGGGCGCTAACTTTGCTCTATTCGTTAATTTGTATTCTGTAATGGGGTTCAGGCTTGTTGCAGAGCCTCATTCCCTTGCGGTCAGCTTGGCGTCGTTGATCTTTCTTTGTTATCTAGCAGGCACGCTTAGCTCTAAATTCTCTAGCCGTTGGACACAAAGGTACGATCCACTCGCGGGTATCGCCCTCGGTGCAAGTATCAGTTTACTCGGCATGCTTGTCTCTGCCGTTGAACAGATCCCCTTCATGATTGCTGGTCTTCTATTAATAAGCTTTGGCGCATTCTTTGCCCATACGCTCGCATATGCTTGGGTGAGTCAAAAAGCGACTAAAGCAAAAGCGACCGCAACTGCGCTTTATCTCGTTCACTATTACATAGGTGGTAGTCTGGGTGGATTCCTGCTGCTTTATTGTTGGCAACACTTCGGTTGGAATGGCGTTATGGCGGGAGGTTCGTTGTTGTATGGCTTGATCTTCATCTGGCTCTATCAACTGCACCACCATCGCGAAACCAAACCTGCAATGACACAAGCGCAAGTCTAACAAGCACTTATTTAAGCGTTTGAAAGACCGATTAGTACAGTAAGGGTAAATTAGGGTTTTGATTACGACTGATTTTGTTATGCTACGCAAAAATTATTCGGAGCAAGTCATGTCAAACCCATCCTCGAACGATCTTCAGGTTATTCACGACCAAGTTCAACAATGGCTAAATGATGTTGTGATTGGACTAAACCTATGTCCTTTTGCCGCCAAACCACAGCGTAACAAGCAGATTAAGATTTTCGTTAGTGAAGCCACAACTGAAGAGGCGTTGTTGGAAGACATTATGGCGCACTTTGTGGAACTCGATAACACGTCGCCTCAGGAGCTAGAGACAACGCTAGTCGTTGTTCCAAACATGCTTCAAGACTTCTTTGACTACAACATGTTTATTGATTGGATCGAGGGGCTTATTAAGCAGCAAGATTGGGAAGGTATCTACCAAGTGGCGACGTTCCACCCTGATTACTGCTTTGGTGGTGCAGATCCAGAAGACGATGAGAACCTGACCAACCGTTCACCTTATCCTGTTTATCATTTAATTCGCGAAGAGAGTATGGAAAAAGTGTTGAAGCACTATCCGAACCCAGAAGCCATTCCAGACACCAACATCGCTCGTGTGGAGTCTCTGACAGCGGAAGAGCGACGTAAACTATTCCCGTACTTGTTTGGCGCTAGCTAGTACAAACTTTCTGCGAAGTCATGATATATGGGCGGGCCACAAATTGGTCTCGCCCATTTTCCTTGGCGAGATACAAACACTCATCAGCAACCTTTATTAAATTGTCGAGCGTCGACATTCTATTCAGTTGATCACCTTCATCGGCCAGTTGAAAGTGGCAAACACCCGCAGAGATGGTAATAGGCTCTCTGTCTAAAGTGATCGTTTTCACTGACTGCAAAAGTTGCGTTATACGGCGCTCAGCATACTCAGGAGTAGATTGCGGGTAACAGACGATGAACTCTTCACCACCGAATCGAGCTGCAATCCCCCCCTCATCGGTATTTTCTCTTAGAACATTGGCGATCTTTTTAAGCACATCGTCACCGATCTGGTGACCATAGTTGTCGTTCACTTTCTTGAAGTGATCAATGTCGATCACAGCAATGCTACCAACCCCTTCGCCTGCCCTAAGCTTCTCAACCTCTGCATTGAGCTTTTTAAACAGGCAACGACGATTGGGTAGTCTAGTCAATGGATCGTACAGGGCTTGATATTCTAACTTCTCATTAAGCTGTTTAAGTCGTAACTCTTGCGCTCTTCGAACCAACTCCACTTCAATCCACGAAGCCATCAGCTTCATCACGTCGATATCAATCTCTCTAAATTTTCGATAATAAGGTGTCGGGCTAGAGAAGTTTAAGGTGCCGTAGATTTCATTATCAACATAGATTGGTATGCCGATATAAGACTCTAAAGCGAAAGCTTTGTAGGCTGGGTGTGCGGCGTAAACATCATGCGTGCCGCAATGTTCGATTGAAATCGGGCCACGAGCTTGGCAAGTAATCTCGCAATAGGTAGCTCTATAATCGAAAGAGTCACCCTGTTGGAGCGGTACATCTTCAGGAGTGACGCAATATTGAATCGTGTAATTATCCCCTTCGACTTTAGATAGAATGCCAATATCGAGTTCAAATCGTTGTAAGCCCATCTCCAAGAGCTGTACGATTTGTACATCAAACCCTTTTTGATAGTCGTTAGTAATTTGATACAAGCGTCGAATAACAACTTCGCTTTCGCTGGCTCTATTCATAAATCGATTCTCTACTTTAGTAGATGGCTCTCATATAAGCCATTCCTGATATTGATGAGTAAAAGGGAAAAACAATCAATATACAAATACTTTGATAGCAATCAGAGACATTGACACAAAGAATATGTTCTCAACTGCTTGTCTTGTGAATAGCGCCAAACTTCTAGCTTTGCTAAAATGCCCGTCTACCAAAGACAAATGGATAGGAATATGACCCTTTCTCAACTAAACCAAACCATCTTCGATCACCTTTACCGCGATATTAAAGAGTTCCGTAGCACTTTTGATCTTCCTGTTGCTGCACCAGAAACCATGGACGACAAAGGCGATACTCTTCACACCTCTTTGGCTATCGAAGAGCTGACTGAACTTGCAGAAGCCGATTCAAAAACAGAACAAGCCGATGCAATCGTCGACAGCGTCTACGTATTAATGGGTCGTTTAGTCCACATGGGCCAAGACAAAGTTGAAGATAATCTAGCAATCAGCTACCTAATTGATTTGTTGCTTAACGTCGCGAAGAACCGCGCTATCGACTTCCTACCATGTTGGGACGAAGTGCACTCAAGCAACATGAGTAAGGTATGTCGCAACGAGAAAGAGTACGCAGAAACTGAAGCATTCTACGCTGAACAAAACATCAAGCTAATGGCTGTACAAAAAGGTGATTACATCATCGCGAAGTGTGCAGAAGATTTCGTTTCAGAAGAGAAGACCATTCGCCAAGGTAAAGTGCTTAAGTCGGTTTACTACCGTCCAGCTGATCTTGCGCCGCTAACGGCTTAAAAATATTTCCTTATAAGCGAAATTTAAAAAAGCGCCTCAAGTTCTGAGGCGCTTTTTGTTTATTTCTACAGGCCAAAGTGGCTGCCTAAGTTAGCTTGGTTGGATTCTTGCCATGTGGTAAGCCGCAACATATTCGCCATCACGAAATGCAAATGCCGCAGACTCCCCTTCAATTTGAAAACCAAACTTTTTGTAGAGGTTAATAGCCTGCTCGTTGTCGGTGTAAACCGTCAATTCAAGGCGCTTAATGTTAATCCAGTTATCACAAAGATCGACCGCAGTCTGCAATAATGCGCTACCAACACCTTTCCCCGCAAAGTTATCTTTGACCCCCATGCCCAATGAGGCAACGTGCCTGCGTCTCGGGTTAACACAGACCTCTAAGCCAAGGTTGCCAATGACTTCGCCTTGGTACAACGCGACGTAAGAATAGACATGCTCTGGAACATGGGTGAGACGCTTCTCCCAGAGCTCGAGCGAAGGGTGTGGGAGTTGCAGGGTGCCGCGAAACGCATTTGGGCACTCGTAGATCTCTTTAACACTTCTTGCATCACTCGGTTCTGTGCGTCTTACTTGTATTTCCATTTCATTTCCTTCTTAGTTCATGTTGTTTTATCACTCTAATTGCTGTTCCTTTCACAGTAACAAAACAGCGTTAAATAACAACAGGCTAGAAGAAAAACAATGAAATTAACAAGTTACATAGTAAAAGATGCTAGATAGCATTTCGACTTAAGGGAACGAGCCATTAGTAGTCAGATTTAGCTGTAAATTAAGGCCCAGAGAAAACGCGACTTCTTTTACTTGAAACTAAGGCCGTGAATGAATTATTCGAAAAGTAGATAAGTGGAATCGTCGACAGTAATACTCTTAATTCGGGTATTAAACACTTGCTCAAGCTGCTCTGGAACCATCACCTTTTCAGCTGTGCCAACCTTTTGTAACACACCTTTATCTAACAAAAGCACCTGGTCAGCATGCCTTAAGGTGCGATTCAAATCATGGTTCGCCATTAAAACTGAAATCCCTTGCTTGGCGACCCGGTCGATAAGCTTATAGAGCAATGCTTCTTGCCCAATATCCAGCGGTGCAGTTGGCTCATCAAGAATCAGTAACTTCGAATAGGGATTTAACGACGGCCAAATTTGAAGACACATACCCGCCAAACGGACACGTTGCCATTCGCCGCCAGAAAGGGTCTGTATTGATCGGTGTAGCTTATCGCTTATCTCGAGCATCTCGCTAACCTCTGTCAGCACCTCAGACACGATCGCGCTGTGAGGCTCTGCAGAACTTGGCAGGGACAAAGCAAGAAATTGGAACACCTCTAGGTTGAACGCTGGTCGTGCACTCTGACTTAAATAAGCACGCTGCAGAGAGAGGTCTTGCAGTGAAAAACTCGATAGTGGTTTATCAGCCCACATCACTTCACCTGTATAACCCTCTCCAATACCAGAGATCGCCTCGAGTAAGGTACTCTTACCGCTACCATTTGGGCCGATAACATGAGTAACCTTCCCCGGTTTTAGGTCGAATGAAAGCGGCAGCAGCCTTGAGCCTACGCTTAAACTTTTAATTTGAATCATGATTTTTCACCAACATCCAAATAAAGATTGGCGCACCAATCGTGGTTGTCATAACACCAAGCGGCAACTCAGCAGAATCAAGCAGTGTACGAGCGCAGATATCTGCAAACACCAACAGTGCTGCGCCTGATACTGCAGACAGTGGTAGCAGATATCGGTTGTCAGTACCTATCGCCAAACGTAATAGGTGTGGCACGACTAAGCCCACAAAGCTGATCACCCCACCAAGGGCGACGGCACAACCGACAAGTATTGAGACAGCGAAAATCAAACGCCAACGTAGTGCCGGTACGTTGATACCTAGCTGAGCTGCGTGCACTTCTCCAATCATCAGTTTGTCTAGTTTACTTCCCTGCAAACACAACCATATAACGACAGGAATCATCACTAAAGTAAGAGTGTGTTGATACCAAGCGACACCGCCTAGGCTACCCATCAGCCAGTACATCAGCTGGCGAAGGCTTAGATCATCACTAAAATAGAATGCCCAGGTCACCATCGCTCCCGACAAAATGCCAAGTGCAACGCCAATCAACAAGAGTTTTGCGGTAGTTAAGCGCATCGCTCTCACCATACCCACCAGCAGGAGTGTAAAACAGAGCGAGCCGATCACCGCTGCAATCATAAAAAGTTCGGGCGTTGGAGCGAACGGTAAGAAAAACAGAACAACAACCATTGCGAGACTAGCGCCACCGGAAATTCCGAGCACACCGGGCTCTGCTAAGACGTTTCCTAACAAAACTTGTAAGCTTGCTCCGGACACGGCAAGCGCTGCGCCTATTGCAATTGCAGCAAGCAGACGTGGAAGTCGTAAATCAACAAGTAACTTTTCTTCAAGTGGAGAGAGTGTATTCAACGGAGAGATAAAGAGATCGCCGACCATTAAATAGAGGCCGCTGAGAACAATCAGCGCTGCAAGCATCAGATAGATGGCGCGAGTCCAGCGTCGCTGTTTTTGTTGAATAAGGTGTTGGAAATCCATATCAAGCTACTTTAACTAAGTTCGCGTAACCTTACCTGTATCCCCAAATAAACACAAGGTTCGCAATAACGTGCGAACCTTGTGATATCAATCGTTTGAGATGAATTAGTGGCGTTGATTAATCGTAAACCAGTTGGCCATGATCAAATCGAGTTTCTACCTCACACACCATTAGTGCGGCACGTTGTCCAATAGCAACATTGCGATTTGGGAACACGACTGCTTCATTCTCATTTTTAGCCATCAATGGTTTATCACCGTCGTGGCCAAACACTTCACCATGTTTGAATGCAGTGAAGTTCTCAACTGAGTCTGAGAACATGAAGTCAAAATCGTCATGTAAACGAACAATAGTACGACTTACACGATAAGTAATGGTTTTCTTTGGTAGGTGCTCAGGCTCAGTTTCAGCGATAAGGTTACGCATCGCCAAATCAAATGCCGTTAGCTTATCGAGTTGGTTCTCACCAATGCGCGCCACCTGCCCAAGCTCCATTGTTAGTGCCTGCGCACCAAAGTTTTCTGCACTGTACCAACTGAATGTACTGGTTGGAGAGTTTGAAAGCAGCAAAGCCTCTACGTGCCCGCTGTTAATAAAATCAATGAGCTCTTGGCTGCGAACGGGATGACGAACTTTAGGGCTTACTGCAAATGAATAGTGCTTCGATAAACGAATTGCACAGTGAAGGTCTAAATGCCAGCGCGTCTCAGGTTGAGTATCTCGATAGAACTCCGTAACTAAGTGCTTTAGATGGTTCGCAATCTTACTTTCGCGGTTTACTTCATACTCTTTATCGTCAAAAAGACGGTTCATGTTTACATCAAGAAAACGGGTATGAGCGTTGGTCGCTTCTGGGTGAGCGATAATAAACAAACAGCGAGCTTTTACTGATTGGAAACCTGTTTCAATATCTTCAATAATTTTATCAACCAGTTCCATTGGTGCGGTTTCATCACCATGAACGCCTGTTGAAAAAATGATGTTCTTGGTCTGTTGATCGTAATCCGCAGGAATCACTTCAAAGACACCACGTTGGTGGACTTTTAGTTGTACTCCATTACCTAGTACGGTTTGTCCTGCAAGCACTTCTTGTTCAAGATCTAGGCTGTCAAAAAGAAATGATTGGCGAAAGAGAGATTTCGTCATGCGCTACTCCTTAATTGCACGGCCGTATGTTAATAAATTGTACAAAGAAATTGTGTTGCTATGATCGCACTTATCAACAGAAACTCCGTTATCACTCACAAATACTGCCCATAAATAGTTATATTGGCCCTGGTTATAACAGGGAGAATTAAACCTTGCGAGGTTTTTAAGCTATATCAATCAGATAAGAGCCGTGTAACCTACCACAGCTCTTATTGAGTATGAACCGATTAAGATCAATTAATCTTCTTGATTGAGCAGTCTTTCAAACTCGTCGATTTGCGCAGACACCATATCGATACTCTGTTGCCAGAAGTCCGCTTCTGTCAGATCCATACCTAGGTGCTTAGCCACCACATCTTCAGCCATCATGCTGCCTGTGTCTCTAAGAAGTGCGACGTAGTCACTGTAAAAGCGTTCGCCCTTCACTTCTCGTTGCGCGTACACGCCCTTACTGAATAGGTAGCCGAACAGGTACGGATAGTTGTAGAAACTCACTTGTGAGATACTGAAGTGCAGCTTACTCGCCCAGAAGTAAGGGTCAGCTTCACTCATTGCTTCGCCGTACCACGCTTTCCACGTTTTCTCCATTAAGTCACACAACTGCTTAGCCGTAAGCTCGCCTTTCTCGCGCTGTTCGTAGAAAGCCTTTTCGAACTCAAAACGTACTGGAATATTGATCATCAATGCCAAAGATGAAGAGAGCTCTTCCCACAGCATTTCTAGCTTCTCATCACGCGTTTCTGCTTGTTTTAGCAAGTAGTCACGAACAATGTTTTCCGCAAAGATTGAAGCGGTTTCCGCCAACGTCATCGGGTAACGAGTTTGACACAGTGGCATGTCACGCATAACCCAGTTATGGAAGGCATGGCCAAGCTCATGAGCAAGAGTCATAAGATCCGAACGGCTACCACTCCAAGTCATGAATACCAGTGGAGAGCGCGTCGCTGCGAACTTGGTACAGTAAGCTCCCAAGCGTTTGTTTGGCGCAGGCGCTGCATCAATCCAGCCATTTTCAACCATAAGGTCAACAAACTGCGCCATCTCTGGATTAACTTCTGCAAAGGCAGTCTTAATCACATCGATCGCCTCATCAAACGGGTAAACCTTAGATTCACCATCACCCAGCGGTGGCATCGCAGCAAGATGGTTCCAAGGTTTCATCTCATCCAGGCCATGGACTTTCGCCATCAACAGACCCGCTTTTTGGCCTACTGAACGATTGGCTTTTGCTGTCGCCATCATTGTATCGAGTGTTTCAGGCACAATACGACTACCATGCAAGCTCGGCGCTAAGAAATGCACATCACAGATCTTCGAGCGTTTTTTGTTTTCTGTTAGACGCCACCCAGCCAATGCGTTAAGAATGGAAGCGAACGATTCTTGATGCGTCGCCATCGCTTGTTGAACAGCGCGCCAAGCCGGTTCTTGTTTATCAAATTCACTACCATAAAGAAGGCTCGCCGCTTGTGAGAAACCAAGTTCTTCCTCTTCGCCTTCAAGCTGCAGTGAGAGCTTTAATGAACCCGTTAAGTTGTCGTATAAACGACCCCACGCATCACGACCATCAACTTCCATTGCAGCAAGCAGTTGTTCTTCAGCAACACTTAGACGAGTTGCCGCTAGTTTACGAGAACTCTCAATGGCAAAACCTTGACCCGCAACGTCCGGACTGGTGTGGTCTAGTACTTTGGTGATGAAATCCACGTCAGCGTGAACCAGCGTGTCTTCATATGGGCTAAACGCTTGAGACATTTCAGAGTTAAGTTTTGCAACGCGGCCTAAAAGCTGTTTGGCTTCGGTATGGGTTGCATCCACTGACGCGTGGCAATTTGCGAAGGTATGAATGGTTCCCAACAGCGTGCCTGCTGCTTCGGAGGTTTGAATCGCATTCTGCATCGCGATCACGGTATCGCGCTTTTCTACATGAAGATATAGCAGTTCGATACACTGCTCGATCAATTCAATATCTTGTTCAATTTTTGAATCGTCTAATCCACGATATGCAATGCTCAAATCCCAACTTGGCGTTGTCATGAGTTCTGTCCTTATTCTGTGCGATGTTCTATCGATAAATTGGTATATATTAAAATCCAGTTTTCACTGACTGGTGCTAGGTTGCTAACAATGGCTGCCCAATCACCTTCACACTGATATAGTTATTGTCGTCTGTTTGTGTGATTTGAATGTGTGTCAGAGACGCGTTGCCAATGGCAAGGTTGGAGTAAAGCGTTGGCTTCTTCCAATCAATATCCAAACAATGCGCCAAAATCATTCTAATTACGCCACCATGCGTAACCAATAATGTGTTGTCATTGATGCAACTAATAAGTTGCGACCAACCTTGAATTACTCGTTGATGGAATGCCTGTAAACTTTCCGCTCCAGCAAGTTGATGATTTGCTGGGTCTTGCCAAAATGATTCTAAACAGCCCCATTGGTCACTGAGAAGGTCGAAAGGCACGCCATCTACATCACCGAAATTCATCTCTTGCAGCTCGTCGATGCTCTGCAAAGGTATTGATTTGGCTTGCGCCGCTCTCTCTGCCAAATCATAACAACGTCGCAGTGGTGATGCTGCTACTGCATCAAATTTAACCGGAAGCGCTGTTATTTCTGCGCAAATCTCATCTTGGAGTGACGCGTCAACGAGCACGTCTGTCTTGCCATTGAGTGCCGCCTCTCCAAGTACTTTGCCATGACGAACGAGGTAAATATTTTTGGTACGTATCTTGTTCAATATGAGCCCGTTAGCCTTCGTTTTTTAGAACCATAGGTAAACCTGCTGCAATGAAAGTAACTTGCTTCACCACTTTTGCTAAGGCTTGATTCATTCTGCCAGCATTGTCTACAAATAAACGAGACACTTGCCCCATAGGAACAACCCCAAGGCCTACTTCGTTCGAAACCAAAATGATATTGGCTGGGCTCGCTTCGACGGCATCGACTAACTCTTCTATCCAACTTTCGACTTGTGCATTAGTCGCTTGTTCACCAAGTTGATAAATCACGTTGTTGAGCCAAAGTGTTAAGCAATCTACCAAAACCACGTCTGATGAATTTAAATCGCGCAGTGTTTTTGCAAGCTCAAGCGGCACTTCATGTTCGTTCCAACGCGTATCACGTCGTTGTTGGTGATGAAGAATGCGAGCCTTCATCTCCTCATCAAAACTTGTCGCAGTTGCTATGTAGTGCAGCTGAAACGCGTCGTTACTCGATTTCTCAATGGCTTGTTTTTCAGCGAAACTCGACTTTCCTGAGCGTGCTCCACCAAGAATTAAATGCGTGGTTTTTCCATTGTTCATGATTCGTGTTTACCCCATAAGCCCGTTATAAAACGCAGCGATAAACAGTAAGTAAGTTGAAAGTTCAACCAGCTGCTGCGCGGCGCCTAAGCAGTCTCCAGTAAAGCCACCAATACGCAGCGTTAGCCAACGTTTAAGCAGGGTACGGACGACATAACCTATGACTAACAACAAAGCGCTAAATTCGATACCAAACCATAAGCTCGGTATTAATCCAATGGTAATCAAAAATAGAGTTTCAGTGCGTGTCTGCTTATTGGCTAATGGCTTACTTTTGCTGGTATCGGGATCGCTGACATAAGGCATGTCATAAATCAGCGACGCTGCAATAGCTCGACTAAATGCGTAGCTAGAAACCAAGATCATAAAAAAATCTGCGGTACTTGTTTGCTCAATAAGCTCGCTCAGAAACACCCACTTACCTAACAGAGCCATAATCAATGCAGAAGCGCCATAAGTACCAATACGGCTGTCTTTCATGATGGTTAGGCGTCGCTCAAGGGTCATGCCTCCACCAATACCATCGGCCATATCTGTCAGGCCATCTTCGTGGAATGCACCTGTCAGCATTAAGCTAAATGCCATCATAAGGATCAATGCTACGTCAGCAGGTAAGAACAAACTTAGCAAAACATAGACGGACGCACACAATAGACCGAGCAGAATGCCGACCGCCGAAAAATAACGCCCGGCTCGATTCATACGCTCTTCCGAATAAGGCGTATTATGGGGTACAGGTAGACGAGAGAAGAAACCCAGTGCCAACAAAAACAGTTGCCACTGATATTTAAAGCCGCTGTTTGTCTCAGACTGGTTCATTACACCGTCACTCCAGCACTCTCAAAACTGGCCATGTTGTTGTAGAACTCAGCGGCGGCCTTAATCAAAGGCTGTGCCAATGCTGCCCCCGTACCCTCACCTAGCCTTAGCCCCAAGTCCAACATAGGTTCGGCATTTAATTCACTCAATACATATTGATGTGCGTGTTCTTGAGACTTGTGCGCAAACAACATGTAATCACGACATGCTGGTTCAATTAAGCTCGCCACATACGCGGCTACCGAGACAATAAAGCCATCTACCAAAATCGGTGTTTGCGCCTTTGCTGCGCCGATAAACCCACCAACCATTTGTACAATTTCAAAGCCACCCACTTCAGCAAGCACTTGCTCTACTGTTTTGCCTTCACAACGCTCGACACCGTTGGCAACCACCTGCTGCTTTCGCTTAAGTTGTTCATCATCTATCCCAGTACCAAGGCCAACACTCTCTTTTGCATCTAACTCAGTTAGTGCGCTGAGTATTGCCGAAGCACTGCTGGTATTGCCAATGCCCATTTCACCAAACATAACGAGATTGCAGCCGTGCGCGATTTTACTTTCAATCAAAGACTGACCATAGCTGATCCCTTTCTCGACTTGCTCAAGTGACATCGCAGCTTGTTGATTAAAGTTATGAGTACCGTTGCCCAACCTTTGAGTGACCAATACTGCGGTATTGCTGCCCGAAATCGCGCTGGTATCGATGGCTTGTAAAATACCTGCGTCCACAACGGTTAGGTCAATATCGTTTAACCGACAGAAACAGTTAATCGCTGCGCCACCATGGACAAAGTTCAATACCATTTGCTGAGTCACAGTACTCGGAGCAATACTCACCCCCTCATCCGCGATACCGTGGTCGCCAGCAAAAACAAACATTGAAGGCTTCGTGATTTGAATTGTCTCAGCCGCTGTTTGGCTTTGTTGACTTTGAATGAGCGCCAATTGAAAAGCGGTCTTCTCTAACAGGCCAAGTGCGCCCAATGGTTTGGTTTTTTGATCGATTCGATTTTGGATAAACGCCGAGTGTTGAGTGTCTAGCATGGAGATGACTTACCAATGTGATGATTTGAAGTTTTAATCGTTAAATGACTGCTTTTTCTGAGAGAGCAGTAGTTTCTTACGTAGAAAAATAGTTTCTTACATAGTAAAACCAGAAAGCAGAGCCCATCGTTGACTTTGCTTTCGATTATTTTGGTCGCGCTACCGAAAAAACATTAGAGAGCGTCGCGTATTCGCCGCCACCAAGACGTGACAACGGGTTTAACGCTAGCGCATCAATTTTCAATCGCTCACTGGTTTGATCGATAATCTCTTCAGCAATGTACACCGCTTCAACCTTTGCAAATATCAAGCTTTGTGGAACCTCTCCCACTTCTTTAACTTCAAACAACGTACAACCAAACGCCACAGAGCAAGATTTAACTCGAGGCAAAGAAAAACCTTCAAACTCGACTAACTCAATATCGTTTGCTTGTACTTCAGAATGATCATGATCGAGTGTTGCAGCTGTAGCCGTCATTACTTCCGCAGAAGATTCAGACGCAATATGAATAACTAACTTACCGGTTTCTATTGCATTTTTAGCGGTGTCTTTGATTTCACCTGTCGGCTTTTTCCCTACAGAAAGCATCAACAATGGAGGCTGGCTCGATACTGGAGTGAAGTAGGAAAACGGAGCAAGATTGAATACATCACCACTTGATTTGGTTAACGCCCATGCTATTGGACGAGGGACAACCGTTTGAGTCATCAGGTGGTAGATTTCATTTGCAGAGAGAGTATCGAACTGGAGGTTCATCGCGCATCCTTGGCTGTGACAAAGTAACAATCAGTGTACTTGCTATCACCTTATCTATCTATCGATAAGTCGCCTTTGCCGCCGTGTTTGTTGTCGAATTGAACAAAATCGACTCAAAATTCTCAATTTGACTGTCAATTTGAACAATGCTGAACCAATCAACACCGCATTCCAATAAAATCAATCACTTAAAAGTTGGCATCAGTTATGCTTCTACTAAAGTGCTTTAAGTCACTCACTATGAAAAGCCAAGTGTATGGTTTTCAGGGAATGAAAGCAGAAGTACACATATAGCACCATAAGATTTAGGAGGTCTTTATGTTCGCTAACCAAAGTAGAAGAAAGCCGAATAAATCTGGTAAACAAAGCAAAAAGGTGAAGAAAATCCCACTCTCCTTCACTTAGGTAAGCGCCCGTCTCCAGCGCAAGCCAGAAAGCCCGCTCCCCGCGGGCTTTTGTTTTATTGCGCCTTAAGTTACTAAACCGTCCATTGCTCCGAGAGCTCAGTTATTTAGCACCATGTCCTTTGTTGACTGCTCTTGGATGCCAACTCGCTGTAAACATGAACAATTTGTAGCGCAATTCACGGATTTTTCTGGATCTTCTGAGTAGATTGTTCCAAAACTAAAGTACTCAGTATTATAGATTCACTACATTTCTACTCACTAAGGAGTCCGCATGTCCATTCAAGGAGACAATTCTTCCGTTATCGTAGCAGGCGCGACGGGGTTGATTGGTGGTCATGTATTGCAACACCTGTTAAATGAATCTTCGGTAAAAACCGTTTATACACTCACTCGCTCCCAAATAGTAACAGAGCTCGCTTCAAATAAGCTGGTTCAAATCATCAACAACGACCTTGATGTCACGCAGTGGAACGATAATCACCCAAGACCAAAGCTCGGTGTTATCTGCCTAGGTACAACCATCAAACAGGCAGGCTCAAAAGCAGCATTACGTAAGGTAGATGTAGAATTGGTGACTCACGTCGCTCAAACGATGAAGTTTTTGGGCGTTGAGCGCGTTGCCGTTGTATCCAGCTATGGAGCTTCTCTGACCTCTTACTCACACTACTTAAAATGCAAAGGACAGATGGAGCAAAACTTAATTCGCATTGGTTTTAAACAATTATTTATTGCGAGGCCTGGACCACTGCTGGGTAATAGAACGAAGCCAAGATCTGATGAAAAGCTCCTACAAACACTCTCTCCTCTTTTCAGACCTTTTATGCTTGGTCGTTTAAAAAACCTTCGCCCGATAGAGTCAGAGTCTGTAGCCAAGACAATGCTATTTAAATTATTCGAAAATAATTTCAAAAATGTCGAAATCTTTAGTTCGAGTGACATGCTCAATTTTTTGGCGAAATATCGCTAAATTGATGACTGAAACATCACTCTGTTGAATATCCGAACAACCACTCTTTTAGATATGACTAATTGATCTATCAAATTACTTTTCCTTATTTTACGTTTTGTTACAGAACGTTATTTTAGCTAACAGTACTCACGCCTATATATCCAGGCCTCCTATCGTTCTGAAGTAATTCATAAGGAAATTCAATGTCATTCCCTGCTATCGCTGCCTTAGCGGTATTCACTGGTATTCTCTTTTTTCTCTACGGACAGCAGAAAAAAGAACACACACTTTCGCGTCTAGTTCTACTTGGTCTTGTCTTTGGTAGTGGTTTCGGTCTTGGGCTACAACTGCTATTCGGCGAAGGTAACCCAATCATTAAAGAAACCTTAGACTGGGTTAACATTGTTGGCCGCGGCTACGTGGGTCTACTGAAAATGGTCATCATGCCACTGGTACTAGTGTCTATGATTGCCGCTGTTGTGAAATTAGATAAAGGTGGTTCACTGGGTAAGATTTCAGGAATCACCATTTCAGTACTGTTGGCGACAACTGCTATCTCTGCCGTGATCGGTATCATTGTGACTCAGGCATTTGGTTTGTCTGCAGAGGGACTCACTGAAGGTGCACGTGAAACAGCACGTCTAGCAGCGCTAGAAACTCGCGCTGACCGTGTCTCTGACCTGACTATCCCTCAAATGCTGGTTAGCTTCATTCCAACTAACCCATTTGCTGATCTTACTGGCGCACGTTCAACGTCTATCATCGCTGTTGTTATCTTTGGTGTGCTAACAGGTATTGCAGCACGTAAAGTGATGGCAGAGAAAGAAGAACTAGAGTCACCGATTCGTACTTTCGTAGAAGCCACGCAATCTATTGTGATGCGCCTTGTTAAAATGATCATGGCTCTGACTCCATACGGCATTGCAGCTCTAATGGCGAAAGTGGTCGCGACATCAAGCGCATCTGACATCCTGAGCCTACTTGGTTTCATCGTGGCTTCTTATATTGCTATTCTACTGATGTTTGTAGTTCACGGCGTATTGGTTTCATTTGTTGGCGTAAACCCGAAAGAATACTTCAAGAAGATTTGGCCAGTACTGACGTTTGCGTTCACATCGCGCAGTTCGGCAGCAACGATTCCTCTGAACGTTGAAGCGCAAATCACTAAACTTAACGTTCCACCAGCGATTGCAAACCTGTCAGCGTCATTCGGTGCAACAATCGGTCAAAACGGTTGTGCGGGTATCTACCCTGCAATGCTAGCGGTGATGGTTGCGCCAACTATGGGCATCAACCCAATGGACATCAACTTCATCCTATCGCTGATTGCCATCATCACAGTAAGCTCATTTGGTATCGCTGGCGTAGGCGGCGGTGCCACGTTTGCAGCACTAATAGTACTACCTGCAATGGGACTACCTGTAACTATCGCTGCTCTGCTTATCTCTATCGAGCCACTTATCGATATGGCTCGCACTGCGCTTAACGTATCTGGTGCAATGACGGCAGGCACAATTACAAGCCGCATTCTAGGTAACAAAGAAGAGCAAAACGATCTTCAGCAAGCTCAAGCGTAATTGGATTGAAAGCGTCGACTTAAGATAAGTTATGTAAACTCATTCAAGCCAAAACGAAAAAACCGATGCGCACTGCATCGGTTTTTTATTTCAAGCACAAAAAGACTAAAGATCGAGCTCAGAAATACTCGACATAGCAAGCAGTTCGTCCTCTTCCTCACTCAAGCCACTGATTCCTATTGCTCCAACAACACGGCCTTCAACGACGATAGGCACGCCACCTTTAAAGCCAGTGATATTCGGATCATTCCAATAACCGATATCCTTGCCGGTCGCTCGTGCCCACTCACCTAAATTGCCACTTGGTTGACGATCACGTGCCGACGTATACGCTTTGCTTCTTGCTAACAGGCCAGCCTGAACACTTACGTCGTCCATCTTAGCGAATGAAATCAATTCACCGTGAGTATCACAAACAGCGACGGCAATTTGCTGATGATTTTGAGTCGCGATTTCAATAGCCATCGCCACAGCTTGTTGAGCTTTGTTTAAAGTCAGCATGGTTATCACCTATGGTAGAGCTTGGCCACGAGAGTAAACAAATAGGTTGTACCACTCTTCGCGAGTTAGATTAACCTTACTCGCAGCAACACTTGCACGAATTCGGTCAAGGTTAGTTGTACCGATCACCGGTTGAATACCGGCTGGATGACGCAGAAGAAACGCTAATACGATCGCTTCACTAGTCACACTGTATTTTTCAGCAAGCTGTTGAACGTATTTCGAAGTCGCTCGAACACTTTCATCCTCAGAATTTAAGCCCTGCACTGAAAAACGTCCTTGCGCCAAACAGCCCCATGCTTGAAGTTGAACACCATTGGTGCGGCAGTATTCTAGCGTACCCGGAGCCCAATCCGATTCATTCAAGCCTTGAGAGTTAACCAGAACAACATCGTTGAGCCAATCCAGTTTCGCAAGGCTCATCTCCATCTGATTAACCACTAGAGGTTGGTCAAGAGCAGATTGTAGATACTCGATTTGATGGCCACTCATGTTAGACACACCAAAGTGTTCTACCTTGCCCGATGAATGCAGATCTTGGAGTGTACGAGCTAACTCATCGAGCTCCATCAGCGGATCAGGACGGTGTAGCAAGAGTACGTCTAATTTTTCCGTATTTAAGCGTTCAAGAATGCCTTCAACTGAACTCTGTACCCATTGTGCCGAGAAATCATAACGTCCAACGTTACCTTCACCTTGAAAACGAATTCCACACTTCGACTGCAGGAACATTTGATCGCGCAACTCAGTCTGGCTCTTTAATACTTGGCCAAATGCCTGTTCAGCTTTAGAAAATGTATAGATATCAGCATGGTCAAAGAGATTAATACCTGAAGCCATTGCTGTTTCGATAATAGCCTGTGTTTGGTACACATCGTCTTGAGAAACAGGGTTGTCGTTCCAACCACCACCGAGTCCCATACAGCCATATGCAATTTCACTGACATTAGTTAGGTGTTTTGACAAAGGAAGTACGTTTTTCATTATTCATTCTCGTATTCATAAAATCAGCCTTAATCATATTGTTCTACGAGAAAAACAGAATAGCCTGATTCCGAAATGATTGTTCGCTATAATGAACAAATCGTTACTGGAGATAAGACATGAATGAGCACAAACGTATTGAAAGGCTGATGTTGTTTGTTGAACTGGCTCAACAGCTCAATTTCACCAAAGCTGCAGAACAACTCGGTATTTCAAAAAGTTACTTATCCGAACAAATAAAACGGTTGGAGAGTGATTTAGAGTGCCCGTTACTGGTTCGAACTACACGCAGTGTCCGACTCACGCTTCAAGGCGAGCGTGCGCTTGCACAAGGGTTAATTATCCGATCTCAAGTACTCGACCTTGAACGAAGCGTATCTGATGAGCATGAAGCGATTAAAGGGGTGCTAAGAATCACCGCTCCCAAGATGTTTACTGAGATCTTTCTCTCTGACCTGTGCCAACGCTTTCAAGCGCTTTACCCAGACATCTATTTCGAGATAAACAGCAGCTACACCACCTACAACCTCAACCGAGAAGATATCGACATTGCATTTCGCGCCACTAACACACCACCAGAAAATATGGTAGCTAAAAAGCTGTTTTCATATCAACATGACCTCGTTGCTGCGCCGAGCTATCTAGAAAAGTTCGGTGAACCTAACTCACTCGACGATCTGCAAAATCATCAATGTCTTGCGACCCTACACCAACATGAATGGCCATTTAACAGTGGTAGCGTGCATGTTTCTGGTTGGCTCTCAAGCAACGAGAACCACCTTTTAAAGCAACAGGCTGTGCGTGGCAGCGGCATTATTCGTATCGCTAGTTATTACGTTGCTGAAGAGATCAAGCAAGGAAACCTAACACCACTACTCACTCATGAATGCATCGCAAACGGCAATTCCATCTATCTGTTTTATCCTCAAATGGTCTACCCAGCCAGAAAACATAAAGCTTTTGTGCAGTTCGTTCAAGACTACTTCGAAGAGCATAAAATCGAAAAGTAACTTGATTTATCAGCAGCTTACCTTGCTCCCAGAAGAGTGAATATAACGCCAGACGACACAATTTGTTACCTTTCAACAAAGGTTCAGGTGATCGTCTGTGCGTCCTCTTTCGAATAACGTTGTGATAGCCAACGTGTTTGTGTACGCACTGGAATGCACATCACTCGTTTAAGTCATGACTTAAAAGTGCCATCAAATCGAAACATGAATTTGCGTTACTGAACCTACCCATTGAGACAATGAGTACAATCAGGAGGATGTATGAAATACTGCCCGTTCTGCTCGACCGAATTAATCGAAAGACACCATGTACAGGTGTGCCCACGAAATGAGATCGGCGAATGCCGCTTCGATGGCTATGAACAGTACGAACAACGTGTGTTGGCCGAACTCTCGTCTGACAACCTTAATGTGAATAGCAATGTCTATAGTCGAATCCCAGAAAGGTAATCCTCAGCTGAAGCCCTTTTAACGACTATCAGCTTACCGTCACTAACATCTTTCGATGGCCCATCGCCCTTTTAGACGTGATTCATAGCGATGGCTAGACAAATAAAAACGCCCTTGAAGAAACAAGGGCGTTTTTCATTCTAAGTGTTACTGATAACTCTAATGGTGTAGCTCAGGATTCTGAAAAGCATCACCTAAGCTCACAACACGTAATTAATTCGCAGTATCAGCTGCTACTTTTGGTTGATCAACTTCTGTTAGAAGACCTTTAATCAGACTGACACAGCCTAGTAGTAGGATGATAGTAAACGGCAGAGCCGCAATGATTGTAATTGATTGCAGCGCTTGAATTGATTGTGTACCACCAATCCACAGCATTACCATCGCAATTGCGCCTGAAATGATTGCCCAGATAACCTTCTGACGAACTGGCACTTCTAGCTTACCGCCTGCAGTCATACCATCGATAACGATAGAACCAGAGTCAAGAGTCGTTACGAAGAATACGATAATAAGCGCAACTGCAATCACAGATAGAATGTTACCTAGTGGGTAAGCGTCTAGCATGTAGAACAGGCTTAGAGAAACATCAGCGATACCCTGATCAATACCCAGTTGGCCGACCTTATCCATCACTTGTTCAATCGCTACACCACCAAAGATAGACATCCATGCAGTTGTTACAAGCGTAGGGATGATAAGAACACATAGTAGGAACTCACGAACCGTACGACCTTTAGAGATACGTGCAACGAACATACCGAAGAATGGTGCGTATGCTACCCACCATGCCCAGTAGAATACTGTCCAACCATGTAACCAAGTTGTGTCTTCACGACCTGTCGTTTGGCTAAGTGGGATAATGTTTTTCACATAACCTGTTACCGCTGTCGCGACTGAATCTAGAACCGTAGTGAAATTAAGCACCGCGATGAAACCTAGGAAAACAAATGCGATAACCATGTTTAGGTTACTCAGTAATTTTACACCACCGTCCATACCACGAAGTACAGAAACAATTGCCAGTACCATAATCAGTACAATGATCAGTTGCTGGAGGAACAAGTTATTCTCTAGACCAAATACATGGCTGATACCACTTGCTGCTTGCGTACCACCTAGTCCTAGAGAAGTCGCTAGACCGAATAGCGTTACTAGAACTGTCATCACGTCAATCACGTCACCTGTTTTGCCCCAAACTTTATCACCAAGGATTGGGTAGAAAACTGAACGCATCGATAGTGGTAAACCTTTGTTGTAGACAAAGTACGCTAGACAAAGCGCTGCCATACCATAGATAGCCCACGCATGCAGACCCCAGTGGAATACCGTAGCGCCCAGTGCAGCTTCACGACCGGCTTCAGTATAAGCTTCTGCATTTAATGGCGTACCATACCAGTCAGTAAAGAAGGCAGTTGGCTCAGCCACACCCCAGAAGATAAGACCGATACCCATGCCCGCAGCAAACAGCATCGCAATCCAAGAAGCCATGGTGTAGTCAGCAGTTGCATTTTCCCCACCAAGACGAATTTTACCCAATGGAGAGAATGCTAAACCGATAGCAAAAATAAGGAAAAGGTTCGCACCCCACATAAATAGGAAATCGAAGTTTGCGAGTACTGCGCCTTTCACCGCGTCGATTGCAGCTTTTGCATCGCCGGGTGCCATTGCGAGAAGTGTTACGATGAAGAGAATTGAAAGGCCTGCCGAAGCAGTGAAAACCGTGTTGTGGACATCCATGCCCCACTTGTGAATGTTGTCTTGACCGACTTGATAATCTGTTGAATCTATACTGTATTTTTTTGACTTAAAACTCATAAATTAAGATGCACACATATTCGACAATCCGAATATAAGGACCAACTCCATATCCAATTAAAATTTGATCAGCGCGCCATACCATATAAAACGGTAAAAATAAGTGAATTTAATCAACCACTTATGGCGTCTTACTCAATCCCGAGGGCGCTATTATAACACAGAATAAAACATTTTTTTGGCAAAGCCTACGCACTAACCCACCAGAAACAGTATAACTATCTGATTATAAAGAACTAAATAGTGGTAACTTTTTTCAAAAAATAGTTAGAGTACAAATTAATTTTCTTGCTCATACCAAGTGCATTATTCACTTCAAACAACGCTCATTAGGGCATTCACATTTGCGGTCATTGTCTTACTCAAGTCATAAAAAAATGCAGTTGACTCATACGAGTACAACTGCATTTTTAAATCGTTTAAGGCTTAGTACTTGATTACCACATCAAGTCATCTGGCACGACGAAGTCTTTGTACGGGTCATCTTCATCAACTTCTTCTTCTGAAGCCGCCTGAGTATCAACGATAGATTCCTCGTCACGCATCGCAATCTTGTTCGCAACGCTGGTCGGGATAATCACGTACCCTTCGCCATCACGAGCAATACTTAAAATACCTTTACTTAGCTGCTTTTGAGTCAGCTCTTCGACGTATAGGTGCTTAACCAACGTACCGTCAGTAAAGTTGTATTTGATCTCGCCATCTTTTTGCTCGATCTTGTTCATCGCAATCAACTGTTTCACCTGAGCTTTGATCTCTTTACTCAGCTGTTTCTCTTTCATTTGTTGATTCAGCTCTTTATCTTTCGCTTGTTGCGCCAAACGGTTCTCTTCAGCGGCTGCTTTCGCCTCGCGAGCTTGAACACGTGACTTCTTAGAGCCTTTCTTTGCTTTTTTCAGCTTTTTCTCATTAACCAAGCCAGCTTTTAGCATCTGCTCTTGGAGTGTTAACTTTGCCATGACTTTCCCAGTTCAGGATTAAAAACGGCACTATCATACCTGTTTTTTGTCATTCTGTTTATATCCCCTGCTCGGTTTATGACAAGGATAAAGAGTCAAATCTCTAAACTCGCGATTACCGCCACTTAACTAGCACCAAATCTAGGACAAACGTTGACGAAATTGCGCTGGTGTCTGTTTCATCCAACTCCTAAATGCGCGTCTGAAATTAGCAGAATCGCTATAACCAAGCCGTTCCCCTATATCTTCAACACTGATGTCGGTGTTTAGCAACAACTCCTTGGCCAATTCTCGACGGACTTCGGCAAGCAAATCATGATAACTCGCCTCCTCTTTCGAGAGTTCCCGTCGCAATGTTCTCGAAGAGCAGCCAAATTCATCAGCCAATTGCTCGATGCTCGGAAACTGACCAGGTTCTTGATATAGCATCGCTCTCACTTGATTACTAAAGATTGAGGGAGAACCTAAGCTTGCCATGATGCTATGACAAGAAGATAAATAATGCTCTAAGGATGCAGCATCGTGACTCGGCAATGGCTCATGAAGTAAGTCACCATTAAAACGGAGCTCACAAAATGTTTGGTTGAATTCAATATTACAAGCAAACCGTTGTTGGTACTTGTCCCCATGGCTACACAAATCGTAGATAGGCTCTGGATAAGAAAGACGTAGCTTATTAACTTTCAGAGGTTGACGAGTCAACTGATAGAAAAGAGAAACAATAGAACTGAAGAAATACTCACAGCAGAAAGGCAACATTTCGCCTATATCCAACGAGTTCTCGATTCGGATGATCGCTTCATCAGAGTCCTGAATCAGTACCACGGAGAATATTGGACCGTTGAGCCGAAGATATTTAAAGCCACTCTTAACGGCTTCCAATACGTTTGCGCTCGTCGCCAGCACGTAACCCAGCACACCAAAGTGGTTCAACCTCGCCTGTTGTCCAAGCCACAAACCCAAACCTTCTTGAGGCAATAGGCGATTCACAGCCTTAAACACAATCAACTTGTCGGCAAAGCTGAGTTGAATATTAGGATCTTGCCAATCAATATTGGCTAGGCCAAGAGAAGACAACAACGCTTTACAGTCGATGCCTCGTGATTCTAAGCTATCAAGCAACAACGCAATATCTAAGCTTCCCAATGGTTGATGAGCACTACTTGGTTGATATGCCGCTAATACTTTCTCTTCTGTCATGACTCTTCCATAACCCGTCGTCTGCTCCCCTTCTAATCAATAGTTGAGTTGGTCTCTCTATTGGAACTTTACCATCTCCAAATCACACAGCGTGATAGCAAGCTGATTAATGTCCGATAATGACCTAACCTTTCGCTAAGTGGCTCACTAGAATAGTCATTATGTTAATGCCATGTAAACTTTAATCATGATTAAACCTGAAATCACCCGAAAAGCACCTAGAAGTATCATTGATTCTCAGGGCAAGCCCGTTGTCGGTCAGTTCGATACAGTCCCTCACGAGCTTAATATCGAGAGGTTCGATTATCGCAACGTGATGGATAATCCAGCCAATCGATGGCAACGCTACTTTCATTACAAGCAGTTCCAATTTGTCAGCGTGGTTACAGCAAACTATGTCATCGGTGTTGCGATCGCCGATATTCGCTATCTGGGTTCCGCATTCTGCTATGTGTACAACATCAACGACAACAGTCTTGAAGAGCAGTCTTGGCTTCGCCCATTCTCTCTAGACAAAGCAATAACATCTTCTCCCTACCAAGGAGTCACCCAAATTGCTCGCGGCCGAATCAAATTCGACATTAATAAAGGTAATTGGGCAGTAGAGATAAATACCAAGCACGTACAAGCCAACCTTGAACTCATAGGCAAAGAAGATAGTCAGCCGCTTTCAATGACAACACCAACTGGCTACTCAGGCTGGACCTATACCCAGAAACACAACGCGCTTTCAGTAAGTGGAAACCTGACCATTAACAACCATGAAGTGGACCTTGAGCACGCCTTAGGAGGCTACGATTTTTCAGCTGGCTATATGCGCCGGGAAACAAGTTGGCGCTGGGCAAGTATTAACACGCATCTTATTGGAGAGTCCTCAAAACTGATTCGATTCGGGTTGAATCTGGCGGCAGGCGTAAATGAGACTGGGACGTGTGAGAACGCACTTTGGATAGAGGGCATAAAACATCTCCTCCCTGTCGTCCACTTTGAATTTAACCGTGATGACATCACTCAACCTTGGCAGATTCACTCTGAAGATCGACGAATTGATCTGACTTTTACGCCTTGCAATAAACGCAGTGAAAAACTCAATTTGATTGTGCTTAAGAGCAATTTTCGTCAGTTTATCGGGCACTTTTCTGGCTCGATAACAGATAACGATGGGGTCACCCACCAGCTCGAGCATGTACTTGGATTAACTGAAGATCATTTTGCATGCTGGTAAGCGAAGTTACCCCCCCACTAAACCTATTAACCAAAACTGTTACTAATACATAACGAGGCATCCGATGAACATAGAGTCGCTCATCAACAACCCAGAATGGTTACTCGTGGTACTTGCACCACTTTTCATCGCTTGTATGCTCGCTGAATATTTCATTGGTCAAAAGCAGGGACACCTACCGGAAAACTCGCGCTATACCGTTACGGAAGTCGCTTGCAATTTTACTCTAGCAGGAATGCACCAACTTTCCGATTTGCTGACGGGACTATTGGTTGCACACCTGTATCTTTGGCTCTTTGGTTGGCGACTCATGGAGATTGAAATGGGGTTGGTCAGCTTCCTCTGTCTAATGATATTGCAAGATTTTTGCTATTACTGGTTCCACCGAGCGAGTCACAGAACACGCTGGATGTGGGCATCGCATGTTGCCCACCATAGCTCTGAACGAATGAATTTTAGTACTGCCTTTCGTCAAAGCTTGATGTATCCAATCTCTGGCATGTGGGTCTTCTGGCTACCATTAGTGATCATCGGATTTGAGCCTAAGTGGGTAGTATTCGTCGTACTTCTCAACCTTGGTTTACAGTTCTTCGTTCATACACAATGGATACGCACATTAGGTCCCTTGGAGTGGGTGTTCAACACGCCTTCTCACCATCGTGTTCATCATGGTCGTAATCCACAATACATTGATAAAAACTACGCAGGCGTGCTCATCATATGGGACAAACTGTTTGGCACTTTTGAACCGGAAGTGGAAACCGTTCGTTACGGCACCACTAAGCCAGTCAACAGTGATAACCCTCTAACTGTCACCTTCCAAGAGTGGAAACTGATTTTTCAAGACCTAAGAAACCGTGAATACAGTTGGCGTGAAAAGCTTAAAATGATGTTCACGCCACCAACTGACTAACCCAACAAGCTCAGGGCTGAGTTTGGAGCTTGTTTAGCCTGCGCCAAAATTGAACTAGAAGACTGTTGTAGTATTTGAGATTTGGTCAACTCTGTTGTTGTTTTTGCAAAGTCTGTATCCCTTATTTGACTTTTTGATGCCTGCACATTGAGATCAATATTGTTTAGGTTGCTAATAGCGTGCCCAAGCCGGTTTTGGAAAGCTCCAAGTTCAGCTCGATGCGAATCAACATACTCTAAAGCCTGGTCGACCAAAGCAATTCCCCTTTGGGCACCACCTTGAGAAGTTACATCAATATTAGACACAGTCTCATAGCGATATTCTGGTGCGCCCATTATTTCAAGGAAATCGCCATCGAGATTAACGTTAAAGTCAGGCCCATAAAATATTTGTAGTCGTCCCTCTCCATCAACCGATGTGTTAACAATATCCTGCTGGCCATTGATTCTTGTCGCGATTTCTTCTAGGTCGCTGCCTTTCTTCAAATCAAACGTCACCTGTTCAAAACCATATTCGTCAGCTATATCAACTGTTAGTGATGCGTCTCGAGGTAAGGTCCAGTCATCAGCTTTTCCCTCAGCTGTCCGCAAAAACATGCCACCAGCAGAAAGGCTGTCAGATCGTACGTTTTGTAGGCTCAGTACAACCGCCTCTCCACTATCAGCACCAATTTGAAACGATCTATCTTGAAACGAGCCATTTAACAACTTTGAACCAGCAAATGAAGTCGTTTCCGCAATTCTATTGAGCTCATCATTAAGCGCTGTAACCTCGGCTTGAATCGAAAGCCGATCATCTATTGAATTCGAGCCATTCGAAGCTTGTAAAGACAAATCACGCAACCTTTGGAGTACATTGGTCGTCTCATTTAAGGCGCCTTCCGCCGTCTGAGCGATAGAGATTCCATCGTTAGCGTTTCTTACTGCCACCTCAAGACCTCGATTTTGTACATTAAGTCGATTCGATATCTGCAGACCTGCTGCATCATCCTGAGCACTATTTATTTTGTAGCCTGATGACAGCTGTTCCATTGAAGTACTGACTTGGGAACTGGCATTATTTACAAACCGCTGAGCTGTCATAGCCGATACATTTGAATTTACATTTATAGCCATACTGTACGCCTAGTTATATTTATAAAAACATCAATAATTTACATGAATATTATGCATTTAATAACCTATCGGCACTTTATGAGCCAACTTTAATATATCCGTTCCTTTTTCGTCCGATTTGTTGTGCTATCTGTCGCATTCAGTACAAATACAAGCCAACACGGTTCAACAAAACAAATTTCATACGCCTTGACTAGAACTAAGTGACAAACTAGCTGAGCTCCATCGAATGATTTCATTCAAATAAAACATGGTGTTGAACATAAATCTAATCGCGAATCAAGTCGGCTAAGCTCATTGCGTTAGCGCCCTCACGGTGTTCTAATACTTGGGAAATCAGATAAAACTGGATATATCAACGTTATGCAGCACGACTCTCAGCCGACCTACTTCTTCTTCGATTATGAAACTTGGGGGACGAGCCCAGCCAAAGATCGACCAAGCCAATTTGCGGGTGTTCGCACCGACCAAGATTTCAACATCATTGGTGAGCCTCTGGTTATCTATTGCCAACCGCCAGCTGATTATCTTCCTGCACCTGAAGCTGCATTGATTACGCGAATCACCCCACAGAAAGCAATGTCACAAGGCTTACCTGAGCCAGAGTTCATCGCTAAGATTCACGCAGAGTTATCTAAGCCAAACACAACCAGCCTTGGTTACAACAGTATTCGTTTCGATGATGAAGTGACACGTTACACCTGTTACCGCAACTTTATCGATCCGTACGCGTGGAGCTGGCAAAACGGTAACTCACGTTGGGACCTGTTGGATGTGATGCGCGCGGTGCATGCATTGCGCCCAGATGGCATTGTTTGGCCAGAAAATGAAGAAGGGTTTCCAAGCTTTAAGCTAGAACATTTGTCTGTTGCTAACGGCATTGAACACGAAAATGCGCACGACGCGATGGCTGACGTTATCGCAACCATTGAAATGGCGAAGAAAGTTAAAGCTGCTCAACCGAAAATGTTCGACTACTTGTACAACATGCGTCATAAACGCAAACTGAATGAACTTGTCGACATTGTTAACATGACACCACTCATGCACGTCTCTGGCATGCTAGGTAAAGAGTGTAACTACACCAGTTGGATTGTGCCGATGGCTTGGCACCCTACCAATCAAAACGCGGTTATCGTTGTAGACTTAGCGAAAGATCCAACGCCATTGCTTGAATTAGACACTGATGCATTGCGTGAGAGGCTCTACACCAAACACAGCGAATTAGGTCCAGACGAACTGCCTGTACCGATTAAACTCGTGCAACTGAACAAATGTCCTATTCTTGCACCAGCGAAAACACTAACGGCTGAAAATGCTGAAACCATTGGCATTGATCGCCAGCAGTGCCTGGCAAACTTAGCGATTCTTCGTGAACACCCAGAGATTCGCGAAAAGCTGATTGGTCTTTATTCTGTTGAACGCGAGTATGAGAAAGACGACGATGTTGATACTCAGCTTTACAATGGTTTCTTTTCACCATCAGATAAAGCCGCGATGGATATTATTCGTCAAACTGAACCAAACAACCTCGCTGCACTCGAGATCAGCTTTGCCGACGAACGTATAGAGCCCCTTCTGTTCCGTTACAAAGCACGTCACTACCCTTGGACGTTAGATGAATCAGAACAGCAAAAATGGGCTAATCACTGCCGTGAGTTTTACGAAAGTCGACTTGAAGAGTACATGCTCAACCTTGAAAATCTTGCTCATGAGCATGAAAACGATGAAAAGAAGATGGCAATACTCAAAGCGGTATACCAGTACGTAGAGAAACTCGCGAGCTAAACCCGTCTTTTATAGCTCTAAAACTTTATATGTACTAATTCAGACTTAAATAGCGGTTACTCGTTAACCGTTATCCATTAACTCAGAAAGAGACTCCTTTTGAAAGAAAGATTGATCCAACTTGTGTATCTAATGATCTCTTTTACATTGATCATCGGTTCACTGACAGCAGGCAACGCCATTCAAATCCTTCTCGATACTGCGATTCCTGGAAGTATCTTTGGCATGCTACTGCTTTTCTTCGCAATGGTGATCGGAATTATCCCGCCTCATTGGGTTCAACCCGGTGCGAGCCTGATCATCCGTTTCATGATCTTACTGTTTGTACCTATCAGTGTCGGTCTCATGGAGCACTTCGACATGCTAGTTGCCAACGCCCTACCAATTTTGGCCAGTGCGGTTGGTGGCACACTGATCGTCCTTATTTCTCTATCTTGGTTCTTGGACCGAGTAATTGCGAAGGGGAAATAGTATGTGGCTTCTTCTGACTATTGTTGTGTTTCTTTTTGCTCGTTGGGTAAGTCAAAAAGTAAACTCGCCATTATGTAACCCCCTATTGATCAGCTTAGCGATCATTATTCCGCTACTCACCTACTGGCGAATTCCATTCGAAGAGTACTATGCAGACAACACTTGGATTACCTTTATGCTGCAACCTGCCGTTGTTGCGCTCGCCTATCCTCTGTATGAGCAGCTACCGCAGATAAGAGCCAATTGGCGCATCATCACCTTTGCTTGCGTCTTAGGCAGTGTAATGTCAATGCTGACCGCTGCATTGATTGCCGCTGCGTTTCATGCAGACCTTGGCTTAATTGCAAGCTTACTCGGTAAATCGGTGACCACGCCAATCGCGATGGAAGTCTCTAGCCATCTCGGTGGTGAAGCTGCTATAGCGGCCATTTTGGTACTTTTAGTTGGTTTATTTGGTGCAATTTTCGCGTATCCAATCTACAACCTAATCGGCATTAAAAGCCCGATAGCACGTGGACTAACTATGGGAACGGTCTCTCACGCATTAGGAACCGCAACCAGTGCAGAGAAAGATCCACGTGATGCTGCATTTAGCTCGCTAGCATTAGTGTTATGTGGCGTTATTACTTCGATATTGGCACCTTCTGTGTTCTCACTGGTGTTATGGATATACTCATAATTGAAAAAATTTAGCCCGAAGTAGCTGATAATCTATCTATGTCGTTGCTATTTCCCGAACAAAATCAGAGCGCTTTTCCAACAAATCTTTGGGAAATGCGCTCTTTTTTTCCACTAAACTATTTATTCATGCAATGTGATGCATCCGTCAATTTGTGATATCAATTACACTTTGCTGGCTGCAAACGATTTCATTTGTGACCTCACTCTAATTGTGCAACACAATGTAACAACCAACATTCATTAGTGACATTGATCACAGAAAGTTTCTGAGTATTGCATAAACTTAAAGCCTAAGGTCAATTAAGGATTCAACATGAACAGTCGTATTACCCTGGCGCTGGAAAGTGCTCCAGCTTCATTGAAAGCACTTTTAAGTGACATCGTATTAGCAGACAACTTTGACGCCACAATCTCTAAAGAGCAGTTTCAAAGCTTGCTGGATGCAAGCGGTCTTTCTGATAAAGAAGTTCGTCTAGCTTTACTGCCAATCGCAGCTGCGTTCTCTTACGCACCGCTTTCTGATTTTTACGTTGGTGCAGTAGTGCGCGGCCTATCTGGCCATATCTACTTCGGCGCGAACATGGAGATTGCCGGTGCACAGCTTGGACAAACGGTACACGCAGAACAAGCAGCAATCAGCCACGCTTGGATGAAAGGCGAAAAAGGACTTTCTGACATCACCATCAACTACAGCCCTTGTGGTCACTGTCGTCAATTTATGAACGAACTGACTACGGCTAACGAGCTGAAAATTCAGCTACCAGAACGTGAAGAGCGTTCACTACAAGATTATCTTCCAGACTCTTTCGGCCCTTCTGATCTAGGCATCACCGAAGGTCTAATGACAGAGCTTGACCATAAGTACACGACTGAAGAAACAACACCTATTGTTGTTAAAGCTCTAGAGGCGATGAACCGCAGTCATGCGCCTTACACCAAGAACCTAAGTGGTGTTTCGCTTCAACTAACGTCTGGTGAAATCTTCTCTGGTGCCTACGCTGAAAACGCGGCATTTAACCCGAGCTTGCCTCCACTTCAAGTAGCGATGATTCAAGTGATGCTGGCAGGTATTAGTTTCGATCAAATTGAGAGCGCTGCTCTAGTTGAAAACGCACAAGGCAACATTAGCCACTTGGCGGATACCCAATCAACACTGGAAGCAATTAACCCAGATATCCCAGTCACTTACTTAGCAATCTAATCGCATCTGATTAACATGCAATTTACATAAGCAGCCCTCTTTCAACGGGCTGCTTTTTTTATGCTTAAAATTCACTAAAACCACCACGCAAACGTTTGCTTTTAAGATTGGAATGAGTATGATCTCCCCGTTCTCAATTACTCGTTCAACATGTTCGGAAGGAATAACTATGTTTGGTACCGCCACTCGTGACAATGCTACTCGTGTACTTCTATTAGGCTCAGGAGAGCTAGGTAAAGAGGTTGCTATTGAATGTCAACGTTTAGGTTTAGAAGTGATCGCTTGTGATCGCTACCCAGATGCACCTGCAATGCAAGTTGCTCACCGCAGCCATGTGTTAGATATGCTCGATGGCGATGCGCTAGAAGCGATCATTGAACTCGAAAAACCCGATTACGTAGTACCTGAAATTGAAGCCATCGCAACCAGCAAACTGGTTGAGTTAGAAGAAAAAGGCCTAAACGTCGTTCCTACTGCAAACGCAACCAAGCTAACAATGAATCGTGAAGGGATTCGTCGCCTTGCTGCAGAAGAGTTAGAACTGATGACTTCACCATATCGTTTTGCCGATACGTTTGAAGATTTCTCAGCCGCCGTTGAATTTGTCGGCATCCCTTGTGTCGTTAAACCTGTAATGAGTTCATCTGGTAAAGGCCAAAGCGTTATTAAGAGCGAAGACGACATTCAGAAAGCATGGGACTACGCTCAAGAAGGCGGCCGCACTGGGGCTGGACGAGTAATCGTAGAAGGCTTTATCGATTTTGATTATGAAATCACTCTGCTTACTGTGCGTGCGGTTGACGGTGTTCACTTCTGTGCGCCAATCGGCCATCGCCAAGAAGACGGTGACTACCGTGAGTCATGGCAACCACAGGTGATGTCAGACAACGCACTCAAGGCTGCCCAATACACAGCAGGTAAAGTGGTTGATGCTCTAGGCGGCTACGGCATCTTTGGTGTGGAGCTGTTCGTAAAAGGCGACCACGTGATCTTCAATGAAGTATCACCTCGCCCGCACGACACGGGTTTAGTTACACTGCTCTCTCAAGACTCTTCTGAGTTCGCTCTGCACGTTCGCGCATTCACTGGTATGCCAATCAAGAACATCACTCAATACGGCCCATGTGCTTCTGCTGTGGTACTTGGTCAGGGCACATCAACGAATATCCGTTTCGAAGGTCTAGAGAACGCACTAAATGCGCCTCAAACTCAGGTTCGCTTGTTTGGTAAACCAGACATCAATGGCCGCCGCCGTTTAGGTGTAGCTCTAACACGCCGCGATAGTATTGAATCAGCTATTGAAGACGCAGTAGAAAGTGCTGCTAAGATTAAAGTGATCTACTAATTTAAATCACTGCAGTACAAGTTGTCAGAAAAAAGACGGGCTTCAGTGCCCGTCTTTTCGTTGTTATAAGTAGTTAGTATCTTTTAAAGCTGACATTCAATCAGATAAACTTCTTCTGAGAAACGTGATAGACCTTTCTTGGCGATCTTAGGATGATCATCACCAGCAATATCTTGATTGAGTTGTGTAATCTTGTATCCAGAGAATAGCTGCTCTACTTCATCTCTTGGTACACTGAACGGAGGCCCACTCATCTCTTCTTGATTGTAATCCAGAGTCACTAACAAGATCTTGCCACCAGGTTTTAACAGCTGCTTCAACCTCTCCACATACTGCACTCGCATCTCTTTAGGCAATGCCACTAAAGAAGCACGATCATAAATCGTATCAACCGCTTGAATCGGCGCCGTGAAGTAATCACCAGTGTAGATGCTCAGTTCATCAAACTGGTACAGCTCATGTTGACCATTAATCTGTGTCACCATTGGCGTATAAAAATGTTCCGAGAAAAATGCACGGACAGCGATTTGGCTTAGCTCAACACCCTGAACGTCTTGATGCTTAGACGCCAACCAAACGAGGTCTTCGCTCTTACCACACAGTGGAACAAAAACGCTCTTGTCATGGCTAGGTTCAGTGTGCTTCCAAAATTCAATGAGCAGTGGATTCACATCTTCTAGGTGGAAACCAATTTGGTTTGCGGCCCATTTATTGTGCCAAAATTCAGGATTATTCATCTTTCGTTCATCTTGTTCATTTAATAATGCAAGGGTACAGGATAGACAGGTAAGAGCAACCTTGGCAGGGGTCAAAGTTCTTGAAAATGTGGAACTAACGCTTCTTTAATTTGTCTATATGTTCACATACTAAAACAAGAGAAAACGTTAAGGTTGGTTTCTGTTCAAACGGCCCCATATAGTATGTAGAGACACCACAGTTTGAACAACAATTTACTCTTAGCGTTACTGGTTACCCCTTTTAGTTTCACCGTTTTGTAACCTCGTATATTGGAGTTTGAATGAGTGTATTTCTCCGTACCACGGCACTAATGCTTCTTGTATTGAGCCGCGCGCCTGCATTCGCAGCAACTGTATCAACTAACTCAGCAGAACCTACTCGCACACCAGCACAAAACCAAGTGTCATCGAAAGTATTCCGTCACAGCCTAAGCGGCCTGTACGGTATCAAAGCGTTTGACTCAAATCCAACTCAACCTTATACCGACTTCGACGTGCTTTACAGCAAATCACACCAAGCTCAAGCAGAGCTAGAAACCATCTGTAAAAGTACTGCCCTACTTACCAACTCTGAAGCACTGTTCGCCGGCGTAAAATCACAAGCTCGTGCAGAAGAAAAGATTGCATTGGAACTGAACGGTGATGTTACCCGAATCACAGACCTTGCTCGCGCAACCATCATCGCTAACGATGTAGAGAGCCTAGTAGAAGTGTACGAAGCAGTAAGCCGCGAAGCGGATGTCGTTAAAGTAAAAAACAAATTTAAGTCGCCTGCTGACTCAGGTTACCGTGACCTAAACTTGCTAGTTCGCCTGCCAAAAACGAATATCATCGCGGAAGTTCAGCTTCACCTTAAAGCAATTGCTGATGTGAAAAGTGGTCCTGAGCATGAACTGTATGAAATCATTCAGGGTATTGAGCGTAACGCACTGGCGCAAAACCGCCCTATCAATGACATTGAAGCAGCACAAATCAACAACCTAAGAAGCCAATCTCTAGAGCTATATCAGCAAGCTTGGCAGCCCTACATCACCACTCACATAAAAGCAGCCTAGTCATTTAACACTCACTAATGAAAGGTTGTTAACTCAAACAAATAGGCGGTCATCACGACCGCCTTTTTAGTGCTTCCAAGTATCTAATCTAGCCTTATCTATTCCTCGACTAGTCTTTGTGATTAGCACGAGAAAAATACGTGCAGTTGATCGCTTTTCTGTACTTTCATCCCTTGTCCTTTTCTGCTTCTATAGAACATCAACCCGATGACATATAAAAGGAATTAGGTCACATGAAGGTTATGCCATCTGTCATTTTGCTTGCTTCTGCTTTACCTCTCACAAGCTACGCCAATGAATGCGGTGAATTTACCATCGCAGATATGAACTGGAACTCAGCCAGTTTAATTGCTCATATAGACCAATTTATTCTCAACGAGGGATATGCGTGTGACGCTCAGCTAATACCCGGGGATAGCGTCCCTACAGGCACCTCTATGATTGAGAAAGGCCAACCAGATGTTGCTCCAGAACTCTGGACGAACGGCATCAAAGAAGCGTTAGACAAAGGTGTTGCTGAGAAGCGACTACGCTACGCTGGTAAATCTTTAACTAATGGTGGCGAAGAAGGCTTTTGGGTACCGAGCTACCTTGTTGAGCGATACCCCGAGCTAACAACCATAGAAGGAGTTATCAAAAACGCTAAACTGTTTGAACATCCAGAAGATGATGAAAAGTTTGCTTTCTATGGTTGCCCTGCCGGGTGGACTTGCCAAATTACTTCAGGACACCTTTTTGATGCACTGAAACTCGAAGATCATAACTTTGAAATGATTGATCCAGGCTCAGGTGCAGCGCTCGCAGGTACAATTGCCAAAGCGTACGAACGTAACAAAGCATGGTTTGGATACTACTGGTCGCCAACGCCGGTACTCGGTAAATATGAAATGGTGAAAGTTGATTTTGGAAGTGGGACGGATATAGAAGAGTTTCGTAACTGTACAACTCAACCAGATTGCGAATCTCCGAAAGTAACCATGTTCCCTGCAGCGCCAGTTCACACCGTTACAACCGAGAGTTTTGCAACCAGCCAACCAATCGCGTACCAGTACTTTCAAAAACGTGGGTTTACCAATGAGAAGATGAGTGAGCTTTTGGCTTGGATGGAAGATAATCAGGCAGACGCAGAAGAAGCAATGTATCACTTCTTGGAGACATCACCTGACGTATGGCACAACTGGGTACCACAAGACGTGGCCAAGAAAGTACAACAAGCGCTGTAAAAAGTGCTTTTATAGCATTTGTTAAGACAATTTACTTAACAAGACTCATTCGCGTTACAGATACCAAAAAGAAAAAGACCACGCTGTGCGTGGTCTATTGCTTGGCTACTTCTCGATTTTAATATTTTCAACGCGGGCTTTTAGTTTTTGACCCGGTCTGAAAGTAACAACACGTCGAGCAGAGATTGGAATGTCTTCACCAGTTTTAGGGTTACGACCCGGACGCTCGTTTTTCTCGCGAAGATCAAAATTACCAAAACCTGACAGTTTTACCTGTTCGCCATTTTCTAGTGCTTTACGAACTTCTTCGAAAAACACTTCAACCGTTTCCTTGGCATCCCGTTTGCTGTATCCGAGTGTCTCAAACAGGTTCTCAGCCAAATCGGCCTTCGTGAGTGCCATAAAACTTTCCTCAAAGCTATGTTAAACCTTGCTACTATCGTCAGTAGCGCCGAAGCATTTACCCTATTCAATCAATGAGATAAGGCTGTTTACAAGGAAAGTGTATGCCAAGCTTCTGATTTTCGCCAACTTTTTTATCTCAACTCTTTAATTATTTATGCAAATCAAGAACATAACACTCTTAATTAAGTGGATATTAAACTGGAAAACATCTAACTAGCGAACATCAATTAGAAGTAAAAACCAAATAAAATCAGATATTAAGAATATATAACTTAATTGATACTTTTATACAAAATCGAGACTTTACACTTACCTCCAATAAAATCAGCCACTTGGTTTAACATTAATCTCAACAGAGATTATATTTCGAACACAGAATTTCATGCCATTTATGACTCAACAGGATTTAATTCGAATACTCATATTGTAGCAATCGATTTCGATGATGCTTGTCAACGCTATAAACGCCCTCTTCCCTGTTGAAAGTCGTGGTTCAAATGTGACAACAGCTTGAATATTTGGTGAGCGACACCCTGGTCGCATTAGCTCTACTATTTCTCATTGTTTCAACCAAAGTGATCAAAGTTTGATATAACATCTCTCAACTCACTGATATGAAGACAAGCCAGACTCAAAGAAGTTGGAAGGAAGTAACTGATATTTCAAATGTATAAGTGCGACCGATAACGCATTCATCAAGAATCAAATGTGAAATGTCACGTATTTGATTTCTGTATGCATTGAATCCAATTGCAACCGTATGATTACAATTAACCAGTTTAGTTAAGATCTATAAATTGGAAGTAATTATATGATAAGGAATGGTTTTTATTGTCTCCTCCCAGCTGTTGCATTGGCTATCCTGACAGGATGTGGCGGTAGCGATGGAGGAAGCTCACCAAATAGTTCTCTTACGTTACCGCAAACCAACTTTGATCTCGAATCGACTGCATTCGAAGAGGCTCGCATTGATATCCCGTTTAGCGTTCGACACATTACTGGGGATAACCTTTACTATGGTGTATTCGGCGACAGTGAGGTGATAGAGAGAATCGATATCTACGCAAATGACGATAACACCGGCTATGCGAGCGTGCTTTTTAAGCCAGGATATCAATTGGGAAGTGGTACTAAATCAACCAATATTGAATTCAACATTTGTCACGATTACTACTGCAACGAGCACTATTCTGGTTCACCCAAATCTGTCGTTCTGACTAACGAAGTGACACTGGACCAACAAATCAGCTTAGCTGAATCCAAAATCGAAGTTACTGCAGATTATAACGATGTGAATATAGGTCATAATGTTGCGGAGCTCATCCAATTTTCTGGTTCTGATCCCTACCAACTTCATATAGAAGCACAAGCTGGCAATCCAATAGTAACATCTGTCAATCCTTTCCCTGCACTCACTAGCATCGGGCTGAATATGACATTTGACACGCCTTCTGTTGTGGGAGGTGGAACATACAGTTCGGCTGTCACCGTCAAAGCCTGTTACGATGCTAACTGTGCTTATCCGATTGAAGGCAGCCCGATTACCGTCCCTGTTGATTACATTATTACAGGGATGACACCGACACCAAGTCCGGACCCCGACACAGGAACACCAACAACGCCACCAACCAACAACGCGAAAGTCGATTTTGATAATCAACCAAGCCACAACACGATTGACGCAGCCTATTCTGACGCACTAAATGTGATAGCCATCGTTTCTGATTCACCAAAAAACGCGGTCTATTTCTATAGCCTGTCAGACGCCAAGTCTTATGAAATCGACCTAACTAGAACTCCCACTTCTATCGCAGTCGATAATATCAATGGGACGAATCGCTTTATCGTCGGTCACAACATGATGATCACGACTGTAAACTACAATAACGCCACGCCACAAAGTAGCCAAACCAATCAGATATTCAATTCTCATGATGTCTTTGATTTGTCGACTGACGGTAGATACGCGTGGACGTTACCAAGCGAAGACCAGTGGGAAGAGCTACAGATCATCAACCTCAATGACGGTTCAGTCAAACTCGGCGATGTATGGGGTTACTATGAACAGACAAAATTGAAGATTAACCCGACGAGCTCAGCTCTTTACAGCCTAACCACGGTAATAAGCCCAGGAAATATTTCTAGAGCAGATCTAACTGATCCGGCTTCGCCTGCATATCCGGTCAGCTCGATTTATCATGGAGACTACCAATTCTGTAATGATTTTTGGTTCAATCATACTGGCACATCTATCTTTACCCAATGTGGTGTAAAGCTAAATGCATCAGACAATGCCAAGGAAGACATGCGCTATGCAGGCCAAATTACACTGCCACCAACACAAGGTTGGCCATATTATTCTGCGATTGAAACATTGGACGAATCACACGATAGCACGAAGCTTGCGTACGCAATGCAGGGAGAAGAGCATGCGATAAGAGTCTTGTCATCGTCTGATTTGAGCTTACAAGAGAGCTTCACCTTAGATGACTCAACCATAGAGAACATTGACTACCCTACTACTCCTAAGTTCCTATTCTATGGCGCAGACGGCAAACTCAACATTGTTGGCACAGCAACAGCAAACACCGAGACTCATACTCTCATTTTCCAACACTAGCTATCCCTTCTAACCTTGTTATCGAAACAACAAAGGCCTCGCAAATCGCGAGGCCTTCCATGTCAATTATGCTAAAGCAAATTACTCTTTACGCTACTTGGATAAGGTATCTCTAAACAAGTCTTGGTCAAGTTCCATGCTTTTCAAACAAGGGCCAATTTGATCACGCTTATCAAGGTGCGTTGTTAAGTGAGATGTTATTAGGCACGTAGCGTAAAATCGCAAATAGCCATCGACCTCGTTAAATGTTTTATTAGGAAACTTCTTCTCAACTTTAGAGACACAAAACTCCTCATTTTCTTGCATGTCATTGATACACTGCTGCTGCGTTATATCAAAGCACGCCAAATACTCTGGTTGTACACAAAATAGATCGTTTCCATTTGCATGCAACTTATCAAGGGTTGCCTCAGCTACAATTTCTTTGATTAGATTATTTTTCTTCGGTTTTTCCGCCGTTGTAACACAACCACTTAAAAACACAGCCAACGTCACTGCTATATAGAACTTCATTCTTACCTATCTTTTTTGAATTGTTGTCACTTAACCAGTAAGGATATACACAATCAGCCAAATCAAAGATTTGCCGTTTTGAGCGAATAATTATAAATCGCCTTACTATTCAAGAGATTGTACATAAATGCTCGACCATTGATAAACATTTAATAATTCAAATCAATAAAACGAAGCAACAGACATCAACTCAACAAATAATATGCGTAATCAGCAAGCCTACAGTGAAATAATAAATGTACTTCCCTCTCCTACTTTTGATTCGACAGTCAATGTACCATCGAGGTTATCCACCATAGCCATTGCGAGGGAGAGACCTAGCCCGTACCCTTGTACATTGCTTCTGCTGCTATCGACTCGGTACAGACGTTCAAAGATCAATGCTTGGAACTTAGGCTCAATGCCGATGCCAGTATCTTGAACAGAGATTCTCACCGAATCATTGCCCGTTTGTTCAGCACTCAATGTAACACTGCCTTGCTCGGTATATTTAATCGCGTTATCAAGCAGATTAACCAATACCTGCGTCAACTTGTCTGGATCCGATTGAAGTCTCAGTTCACTTGCCACATCGACGATCAATTCAATCTGCTTGTCTTCAGCGACATCTTCATACCAACTCGCAACATTGCGGACAACCTCAGATACGTTCGTCTCAATTTTCTGCGGTATACGTTTACCCGTCAGTTCATCATTGAGCTTCATTAAAGCCGTTAACATGTTGCTCGCTTGCGTGGAATGCTCTGCGCAATCTGCTAACGCTTCTTTCATTGATTGCTGATCGCCATTGTTAATCAAGGCGGTTTGAGAAGCTAATGTGATTCGCGAGAGAGGCGTACGAATATCGTGAGCAATTGCATCAACCGTTGTGTTCAAGGTCGTCGTAACGTGGTGAAGTCTCGCCACCGAACTCTGGACACTTGTACTGATCACCTCTAACCCTTGTGGTGACTCTGTATGCGGCTCTTTGAGCTCCAACTGTCCTTTCTGGAGCTGATCCAACAGATCACCAAGAGTGACAAGCGGAGACATAGCACTTTGTATAATCTTACCGGTAAAGACTGCCGTTACTACCAACAAAGCCACAAGAGCATAGAGTGTCATTAACCATTGATTGAACGCGATGTGGTCCCTTGCACGATTATCCAGTACCAGCCAAAAGTCGTAACCCTCACCTTCCATTTTCAGCGACATGTAGGGATTAAATACAAAGCTATCAAGCCACGTTTTTTGGTTATCAATCTGATACTGTACAAGCGAACCGGCCAAATCAACGCCATTGGAGTTCAACAACCTATTAGCGATATTCGTATCCCCAGCAACAAATACCTCTTCATTCGGCTTGTGATTATTCACGGCATAGGCCGCAATATTATTCTCTATAAGACGATGCGGGTTCGCCTCCAACACATGAATCAGTCGCTCAGGCGAGTCGTAGGTCAAAATTCGTTGATACTCAGACGACATCGAGGTCATTATCTTCTTTTCAGTTAGATAAAGATCGAAGAAGAATATTGCTCCAACAATCAACTCCACCAACAACAAGCAGAGCAACAGCGTTGCCATAAGGCGCAGTAGCAGATGATTTTTAGCTTTCGCCAGAGCTTGTTCGATATTACGACTTGAGGACATAACCGACGCCTCTCAATGTATGAATCAACGGTGTTGAAAACCCTTTATCCACTTTGCTTCGCAAGCGACAGACCAGAACATCAACAACGTTAGTTTGTGGGTCGAATTGATGTCCCCATACGTGTTCTAAGATGGCGGTTTTAGACATCACCGCTTCTGGGTTCTCAAGAAGTAGCTTTATCAACATAAACTCACGCTGATTGATAGTAATCGTTTGTTGGTCACGACATAGAGTGTGTTTGATGAGATCAAGACTAAGAGGACCATACTCGAGCGATAAAGCCTGAGTGGCTGGTTGCTTTCCACGACGAGTCAGCGTTTGACAACGAGCCAAGAGTTCAGGGAAAGCAAATGGTTTAACTAAGTAGTCATCAGCTCCAGATTGTAATCCCTGAACACGCTCTTCCACTGAATGCTTTGCACTTAAAATAATTACCGGCGTTGCGTAACCTTGTCCTCTCAGCTCTGCCAAGACTTCAAAGCCATCTTTCTTCGGCAACATAATATCGAGAATAATGACATCGAATTCTTCAGTCATCGCTTCATGCAGACCGTCAATGCCGTCTGTTGCGTGCGTTACGCTAATCCCTTGTTGCTGAAAGCCATTCACCAAAAATTTGGCAATATGAAGATCATCTTCAATCAATAGTATTTTCATTAACGTCCATTTATTCGTAAGCCTTGTTCTCAATACACTCTATCAACATCCTTTCTCGAATATAACCAAGATTACAACTTTGTAATGTTTCGGAAAGACTGCAGCAATTATGACTTCGTTAGTATGACCTTGTTGAATCAAAACACCTTGTTGGTGAAACACAGGTCACTGAAACAAAACCAATCAAAAATATGTCTTAACGGAGTAAACATGAAAACAATGACACGTACTTTTATCGCAGCAGCTTTCGCTTCATTTGGCTTCTCTAACTTTGCATTGGCCGCGGAAACTCAAACCGTATCGGTTACACAAATCTCTTCCAAAGCCGCATTTCAGTTAGCTCAAGAAGCGGTAAATCAATGTGAGACAGATGGTTACAAGGTTTCAGCTACCGTTGTTGATCTATCTGGAAACGTCATAGCTCAGTTACGCTCTGACGGCGCGGGTATCCACACATTAGACAGCTCTCGTAAAAAAGCCTTCACCGTTGCAAGCATGAAGCAGCCGTCAGGGAACTTAATGAAACTCATCGCTGACAAACCTATCATGCAGCCTCTACAAAACATGGATGACAATCTACTGTTCTTGGCGGGTGGCGTTCCAGTACAACTGAATAACACTATGATTGGCGCTATTGGTGTTGGCGGCGCGCCGGGTGGACATTTAGATGTGGCTTGTGCTGACAAAGCGATTAAGAAATTCTTTTAACCACTGCTTGCCCGCATCTCTACATACACAAATAAACGAATAAACAAAAAGCGCTCCAATGTGAGCGCTTTTCAGGTATTCAGACGTGTAATCTCAATCAAATCATGCCGTCGTTGTGTACAACTTTTGCGACTGCTTCTTAGTAATCGAGATACGTCTGACAAGTGCAATAACAAACACGAGGCTTTGAATCAGAACGATTGTTGGGGCTGGTGCACTATCAATATGGAAACTCAAATACGCGCCCAACACCATCGTTGTGAGGTTCACCACACACGCAATCCATAGCATGGTTGAAAAACGCTTCACTAACAGAAATGCTATTGCGCCGGGTGCGATAAGCAAACTAATTGCCAGGATAAGACCGATTGCGCTCAGCGTGGCTACAATGGTCAGCGAGAGGAACGTCAGCAAGGTGTAATGCAACACGGTTACATTCAGTCCACTAACTTTTGCTTGAACCTCGTCAAAAGAGTGCAACAGAAAATCTTTCCAGAACAATACGATACCAAGAACAACCACCGATGAGATGATCGCTGCTGTACTTAGCTCTTGCGTATCTACGCCAAGCATATTGCCAAATAGGATGTGATCTAAGTGTGCGTGAGTATCTAACGCTACATAAAGCACAATTCCTAATGCAAACATGCCAGAGAATACAACGCCCATCACCGTGTCTTGTTTCACTCGGGAGTTTTCTGCCAAGAAACCAGTCAAGAAACTACACAACATCCCAGCCAAAAATGCGCCTAGCAATAACGGTAAACCCGTTACATACGCCAGAACAATACCCGGTAGTACAGCGTGACTCACAGCATCCCCCATAAGCGCCCACCCTTTCATCACCAGAAAGCAAGAAAGTAGCGCCGTAGGCAAAGCAACAATCAAGCAGATAAGAAATGCGTTCTGCATGAAGGGAAATTGGAATGGCAACAACAAATCCATACTAATACTCCTTTGCCAAAGATGTGTGATCGAGGGAAGAACCAGAAGAGTTGAGCTCTTCAGCAATTGGCCTCTTTGCTAGTGCTTTTTTCGCCCTTATACGGGCAGCCAGATAACCATGCTTGGGAGCAAAGAGAAACGCCAAAAGGAAGATAATGGTTTGCAGGCAAATGATGATGCCACCTGTCGCTCCGTCTAAGAAGAAGCTGATGTAAGCGCCAGCAAAACTCGTTGTGCTACCTATAATGACTGATACCAAAATCAGTCGGGGGAAACGGTCGCAGAGCAAATATGCCGTCGCACCCGGCGTCACCACCATAGCAATAACCAGCAGCGCTCCTACCGTTTGCATCGCCGCAACAATTGACGCAGATAGAAGAGTGAAGAAAATCGCCTTTAGAACACCCGGATTAAGACCTATGGATCGCGCATGGTTTTCATCGAAGAACGTCACCATAAGATCTTTCCACTTCGCCAATAGAACCACCAGTGTGACAACACCAATCACGACTAACTGAATCGTATCTTCAGGTGTGATGGCGAGAATGTTACCCATGGTGATGGTTTGAACGCTGACAGAGATGGGATTGATTGAAATAAGGAAAAGACCAAGTGCGAAAAATGAAGTGAAGACTAAGCCGATGATCACATCGATTTTCAAGCCGGAACGTTCAGACAGGAACAGCATAGTACCTGCGGCTATTCCACCAGATATAAAGGCACCGAACGCAAATGGAAGACCAATCATATAAGCCAATGCGACACCCGGCACAACGGCATGTCCTAGCGCATCACCGATTAACGACCAGCCTTTGAGCATGAGGTACGCAGATAGAAACGCACACACTCCACCGACTAAGGCAGACACCCACATGGCGTTATTCATATAACCGTAACTGAATGGTTGTAAAAGAAGATCCATCATAATTGAGGCTCCGTCTTTTTGGTGGTTAACGCCTTGCCGTCATACTGAATGAATGGTCGCTCATCGTCAGTAAGAATGGTCAGTTCTCTAGTATCCTCATCGTGATGAAGTGCATTACCACCCAACTTAAAGTGTCGTAGTGAGCCGCCAAACACGCGCTGTAGGTTTTCCTCGGTGTAAGTCGTTTCAATAGGACCAGACGCCAGAACCGTTTTATTGACCATAATGGTTCTATCGCAAAACTCAGGCACAGAACCGAGGTTATGCGTCGACACCAACATGACGTGCCCTTCATCACGAAGTGATTTAAGAAGATCGATAATTTGATGCTCAGTTTTTACGTCAACACCCGTAAAGGGTTCATCCAACAGAATCACTTTTGCTTCTTGCGCCAGAGCTCTAGCCAAGAACACGCGCTTCTTTTGTCCTCCAGATAGCTCACCGATTTGACGCTTTCGAAACTCGAGCATATTGACGCGTTCAAGAGCTAGGTCGACGGCCAAATGATCCACATCTTTGGGTCTGCGGAGCCAATTCATGTGACCGTAACGTCCCATCATCACCACTTCTTCAACCAAAACTGGGAAGCTCCAGTCGATCTCCTCCGACTGAGGCACATAAGACACCATGTTGCTTTTGAGTGCTTTTTTAACGCTCTCACCCAATATTTGGATTTGTCCTTTGGACATAGGAACAAAGCCCATGATTGCCTTAAAAAGAGTCGACTTCCCTGCTCCATTCACACCAACCAGTGCCGTCACTGACCCTTGCGGTACGCTAAAGTCAGCATCATAAAGGGCTGTGTAACCATTACGATAGGTAACCGTTACATCACTGACTGAAATGCCAAGGCGTTCCTCACTTTTAACATCATTCATAGCTGGTGCTTTGCTCCCAAAATCCGGTTGAAGTCATAGTGCCTAATGTCGTTGAACATATATCTTAGTTCGTCGCAGTAAGGCCATTTGCTACAGTAGTTGAGGTCACTTTTAATAAATCTAGGTAAGTAGGAACCGGACCATCAGCCGTTGATAGCGAATCGACAAACAGCTCACCGCCATACTGGGCGCCGGTATCTCTTGCCACTTGTTTTGCTGGCGAGGTATTGACGGTTGATTCGCAAAATACGACAGGGATATGGTTTTGTTTCACTCCATCTATAACCGAACGTACCTGCTGTGGCGTGCCGACTTGATCAGCGTTCATTGGCCATAGGTACAATTCTCTCAAACCAAAATCTTTAGCAAGGTAGCTAAACGCCCCTTCGCATGTGACTAGCCAGCGATTGCCGTCAGGGATCTGAGCGATCTGGTCTTTTAAAGGTTCGATGATTGCTCTGAGTTTGGCTTTGTAAGCAGCTGCGTTCTTTACATAAATCGCTGCGTTGTTTGGGTCGTGCTCAGCAAACGCTTCAACAATGTTATCAATATAGATAAGTGCGTTATCTAGCCCCATCCACGCATGCGGGTTCGGTTTACCTTCATAAGAACCGGAAGCGATAGGAATCGGGTTGATTCCCTTGGTCAACGTTACCGCCGGTACGTCTTTCATATTTGATAGAAACTGCTCAAACCAAAGTTCTAGGTTCATACCATTCCACAAAATAAGATCAGCATCAGATGCGCGAACAATGTCTTTTGGCGTTGGCTCGTAACCATGAATCTCAGCACCTGGCTTAGTAACAGAAACCACCTCAGCGGCATCCCCTGCTACGTTTGAAGCCATATCAGCCAACACGGTAAAGGTAGTCACTACCTTCATTTTATCTTCCGCTGCATTTGCTAATGGCGACATTGCCAGTAACAGTGACGAGGCAACCAACGCTAGCTTTTTCATACCTTTCTCCTTGATGGTGAGAATCTCTAATACTGTGTTAACATATCCATGATTTTTGCGAATGGTTCGCATTTGCAACACATATTAATGCGAACAATTCTCATTATCAACATTAATTTGTGTAAATAGGAAGGCTATTTATGACAGTGGATGAAATAGAGGTAGATAACGCCGACGTCATAGAGGAACTCGAAGGAATATTGAGGTCTCAAGGCGTTCGTGTGACACGGCAACGAATGGCTATTTTGGCCGTTTTGGCTCGCACACACGATCACCCAACCGTTGAAGAGCTGCACGAAAGAGCCAAGAAGTTCAACGTCAATGTATCTTTAGCAACGGTTTATCGCACTGTCGCAGTACTTGAAGAACGCGGTGCCATCATTCGTAATGAATTTGAAGGTACTAATGCTCGTTATGAAATAGCCAATAGACCCCATCACGACCATTTGATTGATGTAGACAGCGGGCAAGTCATTGAGTTTTATTCAGAAGAAATAGAAGCGCTACAAGAAAAAATCGCTAAAGAGCTCGGTTATGACATCGTCTACCACCGCCTAGAACTATACGTAAAAAAGCAAGACGCTTGATTATCACAACACATCTCCCCTACCTGTTTCGAATAACCATAAGGATTTGAAACGAGGGAAGTCATTTCCCTGCAATAAAGCAAGAAACAACAAGACGGAAAACAGAATGGAAAAGTTCGAATGGCAAATTGAAACCAAAATTGGATTTAGGCCATTGCTCATGCTCTACAGAGCCTTGTTTAAGCCCAAAGGCTACAAGCAGTTAACTACCCATGCCATTGAATTCAACTCGAGTGATGGTTTCCTTTATTACCGCGTGGAAGAGCTAGGCAGTGGTTGGGCCGTAAAACCAGAAGATGTTGCTTGCCTTGCGATGGAGAGTGCTTTGGGTAACTCTTCGCAATCACGAGATTACACAGGTTACTTGGCGGAGCTTCGAACCAAAAACAACGACCAGCATCGCTTTCAATGTGATCTCTCCGAAGCAGAATTTCAGCGAATGGAAAGAGAGATTTTAGCGCTACGTTAAGTGAAGGCTTAACCAGATCTAATGTGTACTAATTCAGACCTGCTCCGCACTACTCCAAACTCTTTTCTCCACTAATCTAACACCTTCAGATATAAAAAAGCCATCACAAGAATAATTCAGTGATGGCTTTTACTTTTATTCCGACTAGTGGTGTATTTCAGCTACTAGTTAACGGTTAGACTCTTCAACTTTGAATTTGCCCATCAAATCATCGAGTCGGTTATTCACCTCTACAAGCTTGGCTGCACCTTCGTCCATCTCAATACCTGCTGCTTTCAACGCCACAACAATGTCGTTGATCTGATTAGTATTGCGGCCAATTTCATGGGTCACGCCGCTCTGCTCTTCCGCAGACGTCGCGATTTGCATACTTGCATCGTTAATCTCGGTGATGTGTACAGATACCTCTGCCACACTGGCCTCTAAACCATTGGTGCTCTCTTCGGTATCATTACAGCGAGCTTTGGTACTCTCCATAGCTTCAACCATGGTTTTGCTGCCAACCAAGAGTTCATTCAGCGCTTTTTCAATCTCTTCGGTACTGGTTTTCGTGCGGCCAGCAAGGTTTCTCACCTCATCTGCCACCACGGCAAAGCCTCTACCCTGCTCACCAGCCCGAGCCGCTTCAATCGCCGCATTGAGTGCCAACAAGTTAGTTTGTTCCGCAATATCGCTGATGACCGTCAGGATAGAATAGATGCTCTCTGACTTAAGGTTCATTTCCTGAACGCGTTCCATCGCCTTATCGATGTCTGATCTCAGCTCAACCATACTTTCTTTAGAACGCTCAATCGTTTCCATCGAGGCATAACCCAGAGACTCTGCCTTTTGGGTCAATTGAGCCGTTTGCGAAGCACTTTGCGCTACAGCTTCGGCTGTGGAGTTCATCTCAACAATCGCAGTGGCTACTTGTTCCGTCTCTGCAGCGTGCTCAGTCAATCTTTCCGCACTCACTCGTGACTGCTCAGATAGATTAGCCGTTCTGCTTTTCAGCTCTGATGAAAGTAACTTAACCTCAAGCACCATATCTTGCAGTTGAGAAACGAAGCCATTGATTCCTTTGGCAATACGACCCAAGTCATCGTTCGAGGTTTCTGGCAATCTCTTAGTCAAATCACCATTACCTTGAGCTAGCCCTTCAACCAAATCACGCAGCGCCAACACAGGGCGGTATAGGTAATTAAAGACAAGCGTTAGGGTCAAAACGGTAAACAAGATCACCAGTAAGACACTGACAATTTTCTCTTGGCGTAAGTCGTATAGCTCGGCAAAAGCAACGGACTCATCAACACGAATCGCGAAATACCATGTTTTGTCTGCGACTTTAAACGCATTAGAGAACAGAAGCTTACCAGTTCCGTCCAGCTCATATTCTTGAAGAGCAGAGGGTTGATTCACGGCATTCAGTGCAACGCTACCAAACCCTTGTAACTCAGACGCCTTAACGCCATTTTTAATCTCTGGAGAAGAAGAAGCCAAAACCGTGGTGTTCTGATCCATCATGATCGCCACTGCCCCTGGGATCTCCGATACCTGTTTAACAACTTGGTTTAAGTAATCTAGCGTCAAATCTGAAGACAAGGTTCCATCAAACGCTTTCTGTACGAAGCTAATCCAGATAACACCATCACTTGCGATATAAGGTTCAGTCACTGATACACCTGACTGTCTTTGGGCAAGCAGGTACCATTCTCTTTTCGTCACATCGCCATCGTATTTGTGATTCGGCCATGTATCCGCACTTTGGTTCCAGTAACCATCACCATTGTCTAGAGAGATCACTACACTGCCAATGTCCATCGCTTTGGCTAGTATTTGAGTTTGCTCGACATAATTTGTTGGGAAGGGTTTATTGTTGTAGTGATTGGCAATGCTTGAAACGCTATTTGCCTTTTGAGCGAAGTACTGCTCGACGGTGAGGGATTGTTGCTTGGTGTAATCAGTGAAATACTGCTCTACATCCTTTATTACGAACTCTTCTGTCTGTTTATATCCATAAAGCTCGCTCGCCATTAATAACACGGTCATTAACAAGGCTACGGAACCTAACAGAATTCCCTTGAAACCTAGACTTCCTTTTCTCATATACATCTCCTGACCTAGAGTACTGACCTGATTACTGCGGATCTTAAAATCATTCACAGAACCAATACAAACTTCGTTATAGCACAACATCAGCAAATAAAACTATCAGTAGAAGTGTGAAGGTTTTATGACAGAAACCAATAAGGAGATCTAGACCACGAATCAACGCATTTCTACACTCAGTCGCAGCTAGCACGCCTGTTAACTTGCGAATTCAAGCTAATGCCCACCGATAACCACATATACTAGGGGGTAGTATTTTATACTCAGGGGGAGTATAGTTTTTTGAGTTGTTATGTACCACGGAAGAAGAGTTTCTGAATGAAAGATGTTAAAGGTGTTTTCCGCAATCTGGAAAAGATGCTGAGAAAGGCAAACTGGTTTGACGATGGTTGGGAAATCTACAACCGTGGAGAATACCTGCAGTTATACAAAGAGAGCTGGTTCAATCAAAGCCAAGGCGGTATTCATTTCGAAACCTTTATCGAAGGCCCTCAAATTAAGCAAAAGTCTTTTCCTATCTGCATGCATGCCGAAGAGGACTGCCCTGCCCAAGCAGAGTTTATCCGCCAATTTAAAGAGATAGAGAAAAGTCGAATTGAGAGCTGGAAAGGATACAAAATTCAAGACAACAGCTACGGCATTTGTCAGCGAACGCTGCCACTCAACTTCAAAAACCTAGAACAGCGTTTATTTGAAGAGTTCAACCGACTGCGCGCTCTAGAGGCCAGCGTCGAAAAAGTACTAGATAGGCTTTAACATGAAAAAACAGAAAAGCCCTTGTATCGATATGTGCGATTTTTCCCACAGTAAAGGCTGGTGTCTAGGTTGTGGAAGAACGCGTGAAGAGTGTAAGGCTTGGAAATCAATGAAGCCCTACGCCATCAACGTATTGAAAAAAGAGTTGGTAAAAAGAAAGTCACAAATGAGCCGATGACCACTCATTACTTTATGTAGGAGTCCAGCACTTTAAGAACCACTTCCATATCCTGTTCGCGCTGCTCTTTGTCATCTTCTAGTACAACATGCTCTAGAAGGTGGCCTTTGATCACTTCTCTCATCAAACCATTAACCGCTCCACGAATTGCAGCTATTTGTTGTAACACGTCTTGGCATTGCTGCTCTTCGTTATCCAACATCTTCTTCAGGCCATTTACCTGACCTTGTATTTTGCTAACTCGGGCTTTGAGTTTTTTCTGATCTTTAGCGGTATGGGACATAAGGTACTCGAAGTAATTAGAAACAAGGTTTTACCCGTTAATGTAGCACTTAAATTATACTGGGGGGTAGTTTTGATTTGTGATGCTTAAGTGTGCGGCCCCATATGTAAAGTTCAGCCGTTAGTATCAATTTACAAAACAGACTTAAAATAACTAAAGAAAGGCGCCAAGAAGCGATACAATGCCGGCGCTGAAAAAAAGCGGCGTAATATCCCTATTTACAAAGAACCTTAAAGTAACGATACATGTCTAAAGAACCCGGTTTCACTACAGAATACACCCTCGACAAAACTTTCTTCGCGGAATGTTATGACCAAACGAGCGTGCCTGTTCAGTTCCCTAAAGCCTATTTAAAGGCGTTTCTGTTCCTTATTTTTGGCTGGGTTCTACTTGAGTTTGAGCTGTTACCGAGTGGCTACGTTGGCTGGTTCTTCATTGTATTGAGTGTGATTGAAGCGTTCAGCGTTTACTGTAAAAGAACTTGGTGGTTATGGCGTCAGAGAATCAGTTCTGGTTCGGGCAGCAAGGTAGTTTTTAAGGGTGACTTGGACGGTGTGAGTTACAAAAACTATAAAACCACCAACACTATAAAGTGGAGCCAAATCGACGATCTTGAGCAGACTGACCTAGGCTTGATTATTCATATTGGTAAACAGCGCCAATACGTGAGTAAGTCGTGCTTAAATGACGAAGCCATTGCCTTCATGCTGGAGCAGCACGCTGCTACTAAAGAGACAGCTTCCAAATAGAATCGCTCTAAAAAATGCCTGCTAACTCAGCAGGCATTTTTTCTTTCTGTTTCAGTAACTGGTGTGCTGTCAGTGTGATTTAGAAAAATGTACAGCATTTATGTGGTGATGAACTCGTAGCGCCAGTGGAAGAAACAAATACGATACCAAAGGGACAATTATCGCCACTGAAATGACTGTCACAACCACATGGCTATCCGATATATTTTCAGCAACCCACATGGGAATAAAATAAACCAAAGGCAACAAAATAATAAACGTATATAGCGCCACCCAATGCCTTGAAGGTAGCGTCGAGTTCTCAACGCCTCTCATTGTGTATCCCTCACTGATTAATTGTTGTTTGCTTTTCAGATAAATGAGATTAGTTAAAAATCTTCGGTAAAAATCAGAATCAACTGACTCTCTTCACGCGCAGTAAAATTCAAGTCTTCAGTTCTAATCAACGTCCCTGCTTTTACTTCAACACCATTGATTTGCGCCCCCCCTGTACTCAAATAAACCAGAGCTTCACCTTGATGAGTAGTTTGATAGCCCTCTTCGGCCTGCACCACCTCAATAACCGTGTGACTATCAAACGTCTCCGATTGCGATTTACTTCCGCCATAAATACGTGTGCGTTGGTTTGTTTTAGGCGTATAAGATTTGTAACCTGCGGGCTCCCCTGCTACCTCCGGAAGAACCCATAGCTGAATCAATTGATTTGGCACACTGTCTGGGTTTACCTCGTTGTGGGCAAAGCCTTCACCACCTGCACGTTGCACCTGAGCTTCGCCTGCCACCAGCCCTTTACCGTGCTCTAATGAACCTTCGTGGCTGACACGGCCTTTGGCCATCACACTGATCACATCAATTTCGCGGTGTGGATGCATGCCTGTTTCACCGTATGGAAGAAAGTTGGCGTCTGCCAGATATACAAAGTTTCCAATACCATTCGAGGTCTTCGGATTTTTACGAGCGCCAAACACGCGGTAGTCGGTCACCACCTGCTTTTCTTTTAAGCCTGCAAAGCCGCCTTGTGGTAATTGATCAAGAGTTAACATTTCCATCGTCGCTTCCTTAGTAATTTTGTTAGCTGATGGAAATAGAATAGTTTGGTATCTGATATTGATATATAAGTCGATTGATACAATACTGTTCAATATTTGATAACAATAAATGGATTTATGCTCAATTGTGATTTGAATGATTTGATGGTGTTCGCCACTGTCGTCGAACAAGGTAGCTTCACCGGAGCAGCCGAATCTTACAACACACCAAAATCAAACATCAGTCGTAAGATAACCCGCCTTGAAAACCACCTAGGCGTTAGATTATTGGAGCGTTCTACCCGATCTCTTCACTTAACTGAGGTGGGTCAGCGCTATTACGAATATTGTCGCCGTATCAAAGATGAACTAAATGCTGCCGATAGCGCCGTTGAGTCTATGTTGGAGAAGCCTCAAGGAAGATTACGAATTTGTACATCTCTCGGTGTTGGTCAGTCTCTTCTCTCCGAACACTTAGCCAATTTCTGTCTTCATAACCCGGATGTTGAACTCGATTTAACGCTGACCAACCGACGCGTCGATCTTATCGAAGAAGGATTTGATCTGGCCTTTCGAGTCGGAGAGCTAGCAGATTCTAACTTGGTGGCGAAACGCTTATGCTCAATCAACTTAAAGCTCTATGCAGCACCTAATCATGGATTCGAAAAGCTATCACACCCAAGTGAGCTTCCAGAGCAACCGCTGATGCTGATGAGCGCCAAAGAGCGTAGCGCCGACTGGCATTTGATTTCTGGTGATAATGAACACCATATTTCCTTTAAACCTAGTGTTAGGTGTGATGACTTCTCGATGCTAAAGCGCATGGCGATTCAAGGATTGGGGATCACAGAACTGCCAGATTACATGGCTGAAGAGTTTGTAGAAAATGGTAAACTGATTAATGTCTTACCCGATTGGACATTCAAACCAGTCGATCTGTATGCACTCTATCCTAGCCATAGAGGCGCAACACCCAAGGTAAGAGCACTGCTCGATTATCTCACTCAAGAATTGTAACGACCGGACTCCAACAATGAACATTGTCTATCAAATCAGTGACTGTCACCTCTCTGACGAATCCAGCTATGAAAACCTACGCCGTGCACTGGAATATGCCAATAGCGACGCTAGCTGTAATACGATTTTACTTACAGGTGATATTTGCTGTAACCCAAAATCCGGCGATTATACGGCCTTAGAGACCTTCATCAAACAGCACGTTAATAACAAGTCGATCTACGCGATTGCAGGCAACCATGACGACTCTTCTTTAATGCGCGCAGAGCTTAAAGGTTCGACGATCTGTGTGACTGATAAAACCACCGTTTGTGGGAGAGAGTTTGTGTTTCTCGATTCAAGCTACAAACCGCTGGATAAGCAACATCCGCTGGGTTCAGGACGTATCGATAACCGCGGTATGGCGCAGCTTAAAAAGCACCTTAAAAAGTCCAACGATCCAGTCGTGATTATCCACCACCCTGTGATTCCCGTTGGCTCCGATTGGATGAAAGCGATTCGCCTCGAGAACGACGCTGATGTGATGAAGGTTCTTCAAAAGTATCGCGTGCGCGACGTGATTTGTGGTCACGGTCATGATGGTATTACGACTACACACACAGGCGTTACTCAGTACATGGCGCCAGCAACAGCCTATGGGTTTAACCACTCACTCGATGAATACAATCGCAGTGAGAAAATTGGATTAAGCAAAATCTCGCTCTCTGCCAATTCTACCGACTACCAAGCCATCTATTTGTAGTCGTTAGCAATTGCTTCATTTTGTAGGTGCTCGATAAACGCAGGAACCTTCTTCGCTATATGCTTTCTTGATGCGTAAAAAGCATATAGCACCAAGTCTTCTGGCTGGTATTCCAGCTCAACCACCTCTAACTCACCTGCGTTAATCTGCTCTCGACACAGTTCGCTTGGAAGTATCGCAAAGCCCAAGCCAGCTAAGGATCCCGCCACTGCCAGCTGACCGCTGTTAACCTTAAATGCCGACTTTACCCGCTGTGTCACCGGTTGGTCTTTGTCACCCTTAAACACCCAAGGCGTGCCGTAGAGTACAGTAAAACTAGTGATACAAGGTACGTGTTTTAGGTCGGTAATTTGAGTTGGTTTAGGACAGGTTTTTAGGAGCTTAGGAGATGCGACCACAACACTTGGCCAACGTTTGATCTCGCGAGCAATCCAGTTGTTGTCTTCAAGCTTGCCACGATGAAAACTCAAAATCACATCGAAGCCATCCAAGAAATCTTCTTTTGGGCTGATGCTGGTATCACAACACAATGAAATCGACGGATGCTTAGTACAAAAGGACACGACAGCTTGAGCAAGTTCCGGAGAATCTGGCATCAAAATATTGAGCTGCCCCATTACCTCATGTGACTGTTGCGTCACTTCTTCAAGTGCATCACTCAGCTTGTCCAACAATGGTTGAGTACGTAAATAGAGTTGCTCTCCGACTTCGGTTGGAGCAATACGGCGAGTGGTTCGTTCGAATAATCGAGTATCCAGTTGCTCTTCCAGTAACGCGATGTGGCGACTGACGTTTGAAGTCGGTAAACACAAAAACTCCGCAGCGCGTTTAAAGCTATTGTTCTCATAAACGCAATGAAAGCTCTTAAGCCACTGTTGGTCGATTTTATCTAACACCTTGTTACCCCCCAATAATCCCAAAAAATTGGATTATGAAACCAATATTCGACACTTTATTACTAAAACTTGGCTTATACAATGTTCATCATTCAAAGTATCAAGAACACGGTTTAATCATGAGTTGGCTAGAAAAACTATTAAATAAGAAGAACTTAATCAGTAACCGCAAAGCTTCAATTCCTGAAGGGGTTTGGACCAAATGCCCTAGTTGCGACCAGGTCTTGTATCGCGCCGCACTAACAGAAAATTTAGAGGTGTGTCCTAAGTGTAATCACCACATGCGAATGTCAGCACGAAGTCGATTAGAGAGCTTTTTAGACAAAGGCGAACAAACAGAGTTAGGCAATCAATTTCTGCCAAAAGATCTACTCAATTTCAAAGACAAAAAGCGCTACACAGAACGTCTAACACTTGCTCACAAGAACACAGGCGAAAGTGACGCATTGGTTGCAATGCAAGGTGAGTTATTAGGGCTACCTGTTGTCGCGTGCGCTTTTGAGTTTTCGTTTATGGCGGGCTCTATGGGTTCAGTGGTTGGTGCGCGTTTTGTCGCGGCGGTCGACGCAGCAATTAAACACAATTGTGGTTTAGTCTGCTTTTCCGCATGTGGAGGCGCGCGCATGCAAGAATCACTGATGGCATTAATGCAAATGGCAAAAACCAGCGCTGCGCTAAAACGACTGTCTGACGCGAGGCTTCCTTATATTTCGGTGCTCACCGACCAAACCTTCGGCGGTGTCTCAGCGAGCTTAGCGATGCTTGGTGACATCAATATCGGTGAGCCCAAAGCACGTATTGGTTTTGCAGGCCGTAGAGTAATTGAACAAACCGTCCGAGAAAAGCTACCCAAAGACTTTCAACAAAGTGAATTTCTATTGGAGCATGGCGCACTCGACATGATCGTCGAAAGGCACATCATGCGAGAACGTGTTGCGAGGCTTATGGCGATGATGACAAACACGCAGATTCAGATATAGATACTTTGCCTGTTCACATTACTCCTCAAGACAAGCTCTTCACTATCGCCATCACGCCCATTGCTAAGAAAAGTGCGCCGCAGCATCGGTTGAATATGTAGCCATTCTTGAGCAGCAATGCTTTGACCTTATCTGCGACTCTCGCGACGCCAAACTCAACCGCAAATTCAATACATAGGAAGCTCACAGTAATCACCACAAACTGAGGCAGAAAGGCTTTGTTTGGGTCGATGAACTGAGCTAAGAACGCGGTAAAAAACAGCAGTACCTTGGGGTTGGATAACGCAGCAAAGTATCCTTGCTTAAAGAGCTGTCGTGGCAATAGTGCGACCGTTTCCGTCTTGCCTTCAACGTTAACGCTCGGTGCATAGAATAGTTTCAAACCTAAGAAGCCGAGATAAAGAGCACCAAGCCATTGGAGGACAATCATTAGCTCTGGTTCGGCCTCAAGCAAGGTGCCTAACCCAAGCATGGCGATTGTGATTAATAAGAAGAAACCGCAAACGCCACCATAAATCGTCCATAGTGTCTTCTTGTAACCAAATTGAGCACCGTGACTGAGAGCCAATAAAGAGTTAGGGCCAGGAATACACGCTAACCCAAAAGCAGACAAAATGAACAAGCACCACACTTCAAACGTCATAACTAACCTTCAATAAGATAACTGAATCTATCGCTAGTATGCGTCGAAGAGGAAATTGAAAACGGTAATATATAGACGTAAAATATTACCATCTAGACATTTAAGGCTACTGCTATGGATGAGTCCAAGAGCGTCAGGTTTCTATTGATCCCGTTAGACAACTTCAACATGTTCCCCTTTGGGGCGTTTCTAGACAAACTCCGCTTCTCCGCCGATGACGCGGATCTTAGTCAACAGCGTTACTGTTCGTGGCAGATCATGTCTCACACTCAAGGAGTCGTGACGTCGAGCAGCAATATTCCAGTCATGGCTGAGCACACCCCAGATACCACCGAGTTGAAAGACGTTGATTACGTTGTCCTGTTTGGTAGCCGAACAGCTCACGACTCACAGCAACAAGCTCCCTTATATCGTGCATTTTTTAGAAAAGTTGTATCGGCTGGAATCAAGATCGTGAGCATCGATAACGCCTGTTTTACGCTTGCAGAGTTAGGGTTACTAAACAATCATCAGGTAGTGGTTCACTGGCGCCATCATCATGAGTTTAAAGCAAACTATCCCAAGGTGGTGGTGCGCGATGAGCAGTTGTATCACTTTGACAAAAAACTCATCAGCTGCACCGGTGGCAGCGCGACCATCGACCTTCTTATCGCTATCTTGCAAGATCATGTAGGCCAAGTTAGAGCTGAGAAAGGGTTAGCAGATATGCTGGTCGACGAAGGCCGTGGTAGTCATCATCGATTAAAGTCATCTCAACATAGCACTTACCAAAACCGTCATGTCGATCGCGCGGTTTCATTGATGCAGGAGCATTTAGCGCTGAGTACTACGGTAGATGATATTGGAGTTTTAATTGGCGTTAGCCGTCGACAACTAGACCGACTATTCCAACAACAGTTCGATATGTCTGCTCACCAATATTGGCAAGAGTTGCGCCTGCAACACCTGCATTGGCGACTCATCCATTCCAGCCATAGCTTGATACAGCTGGCGGATGAAATTGGCGTAAAAGACACCAGTTACCTGTGCAAAATATTCCGAAAGAGATTTGGGATGACGCCAAACCAATATCGTCGCAGTTGATTAAATCCAAACCAATAAAAACACCCTGCCGGCTCTTGAGCTGACAGGGTGCGACTTGTTTTATGTAAAAGTCTACTGACTCAGATTGCCAACCAAATTTACTGACTCAGCTGTCCTAACTTAGGCAAGCTCTTCACGAACCTCTGGTGCACATCCATATAGGTCTGCATATAGATCTCATCGATACGCTCGTTGCTTGAGAAACTCGATGAGAAATCAACATGTTTGCGATCAATCGATAATTTAGCCGCTTCAATAATATGCGCAATGAACATACGAGGATCTTCTAAACCAATCGAGATACGCATAGTCGTAGGTTTAATGCCTGCTTCATCGAGTGCCTCGTCACTCAATTCTGAGTGAGTGGTCAGAGCCGGACACAGAGCGACAGTATTAGTTTGTCCAAGGCTCACTTGCATGCCGATTGCAGGCTCTAGCATATCGAAGAACTGCTTAAATCCATCACGATTAATTGGCGCTCGGTCACCATTACCTTCCATGTCGATTGTGAACAGCGCTGCAGGTAAACCCAAATGCATGTTGTTCTGACAATGCTGATAGTTGTCACTGTCTGGAAGAGCAGGACACGACACATTAATGTCTGGATGAGCATCAAAGATCTTCGCAAGAGTGAGGGTATTAATGGTTTTCTGCACCACACGCATCTCATAGGTTTTCATGCCGTTCAGCACTTCAAACGCTTTGTCTGCATCTAAGAATGCACCTTTGATGTAATACACATTCCAAAACAGGGTTTCGTTCCATGGAATCATCGCCTCATCGCCATTGGGCTTAGTGAAAGTGACCTCTTCCCCTTTTGGTACAAACATGGTCTCATTGCGCCCAATCACAACACCTGCTGTGGTGGTTCCTGAACCTGCTAGTTCTTTAGTGTAGGAATGAATCACGTAATCTGGTCGTTCCATCACATCATCGCGCTTGAGTACTGGATGTAGCAGTGGCGTACCTACCGTCGAGTCGACAATCACATCCCAGCCACGAGAATGAGCCGCCTTACTGATGTTGGCGACATCTAACACGTAGCCATGTGGGTTACACGGTGACTCAAGGTAGACATAGATATTCTTACCTTTAGCAAGGCGATCGGCATATTTGTGCGCAACCTCATCAAGGCGAGTCGCAAACTCATCACCGGAATAACCATCCACCCACTCGACAGCGACATTCAAGTTCGAAGGCTTACCAAACCAGTCTTCCAATAGCTGATAAGAACCGCCGTAGATGTTACGCGAGGCCAATACAATATCTTCATGCCCTAGTAAGTGACTCAACAAGCCATCAATGGCCGCCATACCTGAGTTGAAGTTCCATGCAAGATACTCGTTGGCTCTCGAGCCCGCCTCAAGATCAACCATGTGGTTCGCGAGTGATATTGAGGTTGGGTTAAGCAGTCGAGAGTAGATATCGTGCAGTGGCTCTTTGCCGTTGAACGCATCTTCAATCCACTCGGTACAGGCAAACAGGTAAGTCGCTGTGCGCGTGATCACTGGGCTTGCGGAAAAGATAGCCGCTACATTATCGAAGATAGGATACGCGCCTTTCGAAGCAAAATTACCATTGTTAGTCGCAATAGATTGGTAAGTCGCGCGCATTGGGTTTTGTAGGTTATCTAGGATCTTAGCGATCTGGAATGACAAGAAACGTTTGGCGTTAAACCAGGCAATTCGGTCACTCTTATCCAGCTCTGAAAGGCCATCAACCGTTATTGCCCAAAGATCGTGTGTCTTGGTATTGGCTTTGTACAGCGTCGTCGCCAATTCCACCAGCGTGGCGCCGTAATCGCTGTTTGGATCGATACCGAAATGTTCTGCTTGCTCAATAGCAAGGGCTTCCGCTTGTTCATGTTTAGTGGTTTTACGCAGCGGGCTAAGTTGAGTTGAAGTATTCATAGTTCCTAAATCATTCCATCCTTGTTGTACCTACTTTAATTTTAGTGTTGCACAGATGTTAAAGATTGCTATTTGCGAAGTAAGACATACACTTTGAGCAATAATATTGCCAATAAAACTCCAAAATTAATGGAATATGCCAATGGATGAGATCGACAAGAAGATACTGGCTGAACTGCAAAGCAACGCACGACTCACCAACCAAGAGTTAGCCGACCGCGTGGCTCTTTCTCCCTCACCTTGTTTACGCCGAGTTCGAGCACTAGAGAAACAAGGGATCATTCGTGGTTATCATGCCAGTGTCGACCAAGAGGCATGCGGTTTACCCGTAAATGTTTTTGTGTTGGTGAAGCTTGAAAAGCCGACAGAAGAGAACATGCGAGACTTTGAGCAGCACATTGAAGCGATTGATGAAGTTTTAGAGTGTTTTCTAATGACAGGTAATCACGACTACTTACTGCATGTGGTGAGCGAATCGCTCAAAAGCTACGAGCAATTCATCCGCAAACAATTAACCCGCCTACCCAATATCGCTTCGATTGAATCCAGCTTTGCCTTTGGTCAGGTAAAAACAAAGACCAAGTTGCCAGTGAGGTGAGTTGGTGTGGTTGTTTTTGGAGATTTGGGGGTTTAAAGAGTTTCCGATCTCGGATCACATCACAACCAACTGATTTTAATTACAATTCCCATTTATAAATGAAAGGGATTTTTATGAGATTTGTAATCATCACCATGCTGCTTGTTTCTTTAGCAGGTTGCATGGAAGTAGCAGGCCCCACAATAACGAATAGCATGGATAAACAAGTTACGGTAACGGTCACTTATAAGACTGGTCGTGTTCAAGAGATCACGTTTGATCCATGCAAAATAGGTTTTGTTGGTCATCCAGACGACATGGTCGCAAGTGTGCGCTTTAACAATTCCATCGTAGACATGCCGTATTCGGATAACGATGAACTAGAGAAGATCACGAATATTCATGTTTTTGAAGATCGACTTTTAACTCTGCCAACCAGTGTTTGTATCCCAACGCAGCAACAAAATTAAGTGGTAACGTTGGTGTTATAATAGTGCTAAGGCCTCGCCACAGGGGGCTTCATTTAAACTAAGAGGCCATTTACACGTCCCGAAATAGACTTTGAAAGATCAGCTGATAGAATAACCATATCCATCCACTAGACGAAATATAAGGAGGTAACCATGAACCAGTGTGCATTTTCTTTTGCATACATTTTTGCTTACGAAGTTCGCTCAAGTTTTACCAGCAACGTGCTGCGATAACCTAGCTTGAGCGAAGTAGCAAAACAGACAGACTAACTAGAGTCTCTTCCCTCTAGCTTACGAGGTTATTGTCAGCGAAAAACTGACGATAGGCGTCATTACGCCTGAAAAACTTGAGTAAGCCAATGAGCACATTATTATCTACCCAATCAGTTACATTCAACACACCTTCAACATCTCTATTTGAAGACATCTCTTTCACCCTTAAACAAGGTGACCGCATCGGCCTTGTCGGTTACAACGGCAGCGGAAAAAGTACCCTACTGCAACTACTCTGCGGTAACAAAGAACCTCACTCTGGTGCTATTACCATATCGAGTCACTGTTTAATCGAACAAGTCGAGCAGCATTTGCCAACGAACCTAGAGCATCTTTCTACGCTTGAGGCCGTGGTCGCAAAGCTTCCCAAAGATGAACAGTTACAAGACCAATGGCGCGCAGAGCTGATCCTCTCCGATATGGGCTTTTCTTCCAGCGATTGGAGCCTAACCGCGGGTTCTCTGAGTGGTGGTCAACATACACGCGTATTACTCGCAAGGGCGTTGATATCAGAACCAGATCTGCTTTTGCTCGATGAGCCGAGTAACCATCTCGACCTCCCTACTTTACTTTGGTTAGAACGTTTTCTAATCAACTGGAGAGGTAGCTTTGTTCTCGTGTCACATGACCGAAAACTATTGGACAAGGTCACCAACTGCACTTGGATACTTAGAGACAAACGCCTTAATTACTTCCAACTGCCCTTCTCAAAAGCACTAACTGAACTCGAACGAGTTGATGAAGCTGCAAAACAGAGAAACTTGGCAGAGCAGAAAGAGATCGACCGTGTTGAAAAAAGCGCTAAACGATTAGCCAACTGGGGACGAGTTTATGACAACGAAGACCTGGCAAGAAAAGCCAAAACTATGGAGAAAAGAGTCGAACGATTAAAAGAAACGCAAACCGAACTGACCTCGGGAGCCCCTTGGCAGCTCTCCTTAAAAGGTGAAGCGCTTAAGGCAAACCGACTGCTCGCTATCGACAAACTCGATGTTAAGCCCGCGCTTGACGCACCTGTATTACTTCAGGTGATTGAGCAACAGATCAAAAGTGGCGATCGAGTTGCGATTATCGGTAGTAATGGTAGCGGCAAGTCATCAATGTTGAAAATGCTATGGCAGAGCTATACGCAGAATGTACATAACATGGAGAACATTCAGTTCCATCCACGTTGCCGACTCGGTTTTTACGACCAAAGCTTAAAGCAACTCAATGACAATGACGTCTTGATTGACTCCCTTGAAGGGTTAACTGACCTATGTGAAGAAAGACGTAAAATCGCGTTAATCAGCGCTGGTTTCGAGTACAACAGACACTCTCAAAAAGTAAGCGAATTGAGTGGTGGCGAACGCTCTCGGTTATTGATGCTTGGGTTATCACTGGCAGAGTATCACCTACTCATGCTCGATGAGCCTACAAACCACCTTGATATCGATGGCAAAGATCAACTCAGCGATACACTTAACCAGTTTGAAGGTGGAGTGTTACTTGTAACGCACGACCGAGAACTGATTGAAAAAAGCTGTAATCGCTATTGGTTGATTCAGGATGGTGAGCTAACGGAATGGCATGACCTTGAAAAGCTGTATGGTGAAATTGATTCAGAAACGAAAGTTCATGACCCTAAGTTCTCAGAGATTGAGTTATTAGAGAGTGAATCAACTGACAGTGGTTGCTCACCTAGCTCTAACCATAGCCAGACAAGCGATAGTCTTGATTCTGAAGAAGCCATATTGGAAAGACTGTATCAACTAGAAACCTTAATTGAGGAAGACAAACAACGTAAGCCAAAGCATCAGAAACCAAAGATGCAGCAACAATGGCAACAAGAGTTAGAGCAGATTACTCAACAACTTAATCTGTAATAACTTAGAGTGAACAGTGTAAAGCTAACCACTGTTCATTGGTAACACACTCGACTAAAAACCAAGGCCTCGTGAACGCGAGGCCTTAATTACCCAATATCCTTCCTAATCAAACACCTTACTCGCTGTAGTCTTGATGATTTCTAACGTACGACGCTTAAGAGGATCAACCGATGCTCTCTCATGATACAAAAGCTTTACCGTTTGATGAGCAATAAAGGACACAGGCTGAGTCGCAACATTGTAACCATCGAAGAAATCATCTTTAGTATCAGCAACAAACATCAACCTTTCAGTATTTTCTAAGGCCATCGTCGTGAACTCCATTGATGTTGATGCAAACTCAACGACACGTGACTTTTTATGTCGATCGGCTAAGTAATCTAACCATCGTTCAACTGCGTCATTGCTGCTGAGTACCGCATGAGGGTAATCAAATATACGCTCCTCTGAGAGCATTTTGTTTGCCATTGGATGATCTTGTGACATAACGACTTGATACCCAACATCCACAATAGGCAACAGAAGAACCTGTCCCTTCCAATATCGGCTATACCGATGAGATACTTGTAGAGGAAGACCTTCGCATGAAAGCGCTGCACGATCGCCATAACATGTTGCGCGTAAACAAAGGTCTAAAGCCGCTACCTCACGAGTCAGATATACTTCGCAACTCCGTCATTTCAGCAACTGAAGATCTTTATCAAGCGGTTGAGTACCTTCAAGACAATGCAGAGGCGCTAGCCATTGACCCTAATCGAATTGCCTTAGGTGGTTTTTCTGCGGGTGCTATGACGAGTTTTAACGTTGCTTACGGCATGAATGCCCCTATAAAGGCGGTGATGGGCAACTCAGGTATGGTCCATGGATTTGCGATTAACTCTCAAGGTAATAGTTCCCTACCACCAGCAATCATCAACATGGGGCAATATGACTTAGATCCTCTGATGGAAGCACTACAGCACTCCCTACCTAAGTACAGTGACGCGGGCATTAGTATTAATACTGCTTGGATACCCGGGTTTGGTCACTTCTACCCATCAGGTGCGATAACATTGAGCGATGAAGTAAAGCGAGAGCCCTTAATCGAGCGCATGATCAACTTCCTAGATACTAGCTTGTGATGCCGATTTACTAACTTAACACCACTCTCACTCATCAAGTACGTTGGAATTCAGTTTCTAACGTACTTGTATCCATTTCAGAATCCGTATTTACATAAAAGCGAGTGTAAGGCTACTTTGGATTGGCTCAAGTAAAGACCAAGTTGCCAATGAGATAAGCAAAACGCGTCTTAGTAACTTGCAGGCTCTTTGAGTTTTTTCGCTTCAACTATTTCCAAGAGTTGCATCACTTTGAGGTTTATTTGCTCGACAACCCTTTTTACAAATAAGGTTCTATCATTCCCTGTTAGCTCTAAAGCATTCGCTAAGTTAGGTATAGTCCATTGGAGTCTGTTAGGTACGTGCGAACAAACTACATCCACGCATTCAACAAACATATCACACTGCTCGTGACTTACTTTATCGCAAAGCGTAATCACATAGTCGAAATCTTCGTCGTTCTTCTTGTGCTGGAACACTGTTTTGCTTTCGCTAGTTATTGAAACATCAAGCACATTAGACAGTTCTTCGATGATAACTGGTGGAGTTGGCCCTGGCTCAAAACCAGAGCAAGTAGCTTGTATCATCCCGTTAGATTTTTGCTCTACAATCGCCTTAGCGATAGCCGCTCGAACTCCTTTCTTTACACACACAAACAAAACCTTGATAGGAGTGACACCCATACTCAAATACCTCTTTTGTATTAGTCTATTAAACATAGATATTTGAGGAGATTTTTCAACACTGCAAATGTATGAGGTACAAGAAAGGCTAAATCCTGTCGTTTATAAAATCACTTTCTACTGACTAAAAACTACTAAACGACTGTGGCAGGCGCTGCACTTCATCCCAGTCCGATAGTTCAATATTGATCAATGATTTGCGCTTCTCATTACACAATGATGCGATGTTGATGATAGGAAGTTGACTACGAAACTGGGCGGTGAGGATAACCTTTTTACCTTCGTAAAGACCGCTTCGGCACTGCGCCAAAATCGCCTCAGTATCTAGCTGGTGTGCGTTCTCGATAATCTGAATACCAGCGTTTTTTTGATAGTAACTTGTTAGCCAAGATATCGCCTGCTCTTCCAAACTAGTGAGCACGATGACATCTTTTGTTGCCATCAGATCGTTGAGTTCAAGTTGTTTGAGTTCCGTTTCCATAAATACTCTCTTCGTCGAATCAGTAACCATCAAATTAAAGTCGGTTGCCCAGTGTCGCCTGTGCCAAATGGTAGCCTCTGTCTATCATCTCTTTTGAGCGTTCAAACTCCAACGTGCCACAGGCGTTACGTGGGACCTCTAGGGTAATATCGGCAGGATAAGCGGCGAGTTTCTGGCGAGCGATAGTCGACTGCATCGCATCAAACGCTTGGTTGGCGATATCGTAAGCCGCAAAGTTAAAGCTCATTTTACTTTTGACGTTGTTGCCTAGGTTATCGATAAAGTGGGCAACCTTATCGTGCAGGTTAGTCTCTTTTGTTGGTAGGGATACCGGTGTCACTTCTTGTTTAAGCAGTTCAGGTTCGCCACCTAAGTTCACAGCGATTGTGACATCTGTGTTGTCGCCAAAGGTTGGAGCAATGGGCACAGGATTAAGCACTCCCCCATCAATCAACTCTTCACCATTGATGACATGAGGTGTGAAGAACAACGGGAGAGAGATAGAGGCACGAATGGCATCAAACAGAGAGCCGGACTTCAGCCAAACCTCTTTCTCCTCAGCGACATTAGCGGCAACAGCGGTATAAGGGATAGGCAGTTCTTCAATAGCAATCTCACCGATCAATTGACGCAGTGAGTCTATGATCTTATCCCCTTTGAACATACCGCTTGACTGCCATGAAAAGTCCAACAACATCGTCATATCAGACTGCTCGATACTGGTGATCCACTCTTCAAATTCATCCAATTTACCCGCAGCGTAAACACCACCGATAAGCGCACCAATTGAACAACCAGAGATCGATTTTATCTGATAGCCATGTTCAATTAACCAGCGGATAACGCCAACATGAACCAAGCCTCTGGCGCCACCACTACCAAGTACCAATGAGATTGTTTTTGCCATCGTACTAATCCTTTAAATCATCAGCTCTTCAAAGCGTTAGGCACAAATTATATCACTTCGAATAACCGCACGCAGTGTAGTGCTTTGAAAACTGCTCCACCTCTGTACATTTTAATATGTTGACGGGGAAACAAGTCATTCCAGCAAGCCTAGGCGCGACTAGGAATCTGGTTTCTAAGTGCGCTGATACAAAAAGGTCGCCCACTTAAAAAGTGAGCGACCTCCTGTTGATCATTCTATTCTGTGTTCATTCTCTTTGTAAGCTCATTCTGTTAATAAGAACAGAGAGCTACAGCACACGTAAGCACTCTTCAGGCGACAAGCTCAACAGTGTATTGGCGAAGTTAATCTTCTCATCACGCCATCTCAATGCTGCTTCTCGGCCGTCTTGTGAATGTCGGTCAGCTTCAAAGTAGCTTTTTCTTGGAAGTCCGTTTGCTGGCGTCATCACCATAGATTGCTCATTTAAGCGAATCGTAAATAGGAACTGACCACGTTGTCCTGTTTGCGCTGCTGGGTGATGCAATGTGGTATCACAACAATAGCGTCTATCACGCAGTGCGCGGCATGTGTACTCAAAGGCATCTTGAGCACCACGGCCAGGGAACGCGGTATAAATGCTGATGCCATCACGTTGCAAAGACTGATCACCCGCCGCGAGTTGCACCGCGTGTTGGATCATCCTAAAGCCCAGAACCACGCCACCAATGCTGTTCAATCCACTGTACTGAATTGCGCCTTCTAAGCTGAGGTGAAGTTTGTTTTCCCCTTCATAGAGAAAGAGATCAGGCAATGCCCAATCGCTCTTTGGAATAAGCAGTTGAGTAATATCCGAGTGTTCCATGTTGGTCTCCGCAACAATGAGTGTGTTTGAGATAACAAAATAACGTAATGAGAATTATTATCAATAAATTTAAATCGAAAATGTTAATTGTCGAAAGATTAAGGTTCGAATCCAAAGAACAAACAGCAGCATGTAACGCAAAAGTTATCCCGTGACATCACAAACATCACCCATTTGCGATGAACATTCGTTGGGATAAGTTAAAGTACAAACACCTTCTTATATTCATATCTCAATGATTAAATTATGAAAAATCCTGTCTTGTCGTTCGCACTAGCTTGTGTCGCAATATTTGGTTTCAACGTCAATGCTTCTGAGGAAGAAAACTTCTGGAAGTGGTTCCAAACTAATGAAGAAATGCTGTTTAATTTCGAAAAGGATCAAGAAGTGGCATTCGATAAGCTATCTGCGGCTCTAAACAAAGTAGATCCAAACCTAACGTTCGAATTTAGTCCTATTCGAGAAGACAACAAGCGGGAGTTTGTGATTAGTGCTGGTGGAATACAAGAGTCATTTTCGTCGGTAGAATTGTTGTTCGCAACAGCGCCGAATCTAGACAATTGGGTATTTTTTAAGTTTCGACAACGTCGTACCCCTTTGCATGATCTAACTTACGGTGGGGTTTCAGTTAAGGCTGATGACGTTTTTTATAATCTCTACAAAGATGGCGATAAACTAGGCGTCGTCTTGTTCTTTGATGGCTATAACGAATCAGAGCACGTTCTATACGCCAGCATCGGTTTTCTGTTCCTCGACCAAGCCATTGGTGAGTACGATGTTGAAACAAAACTCTCTTTCATTGAGTTCCATAACAAAACGTCAGCTCATTATGAAGGAGCCAAACCCTTAAAACGACTCTCTACACAATTTGATGATTATTTTGGTGGTTAAGTTTTAATACACTAACACCGAACGTGTTTGGCACCTCGCTAGATGGTGCCTTCCTTCCCTTTTAGAGACTAAAAGTTTCCTTCTAGCGTATACCTTGGTCTCAAGCGTATCGTTTACTTTTCAGGCAACCTCACCATCAAACCACACCCAAGACTTCTAGAAAGCAATAATCGATAGACTTTATCGGATGCTTTAACGCAAAGCATTTCTTGTTAGATATTCGTTTATTACCCATCAAGTTCATCGTCTACAAACAAGCTGCCCTACCCGATTTACAGGCTTTCATTCTAGTTCCTTCAACCTACGACTAATGTCTAACTGACTGACTCTATTTGTTTTTTTTGGTTTGGTATAAGGTACTAGCAACTGAATGTTAATGACTTTTTAAATATAAGTTGATGCATTGTTTACATCACTAAGTAAGTCATCACGTTCTGTGTAGAAGAAAAAGATATAGCTAACTACTCCGCTGAATCTTCGTATCGTGAGTAAATTACGTTTGTTGGAACAACGCACCTTAGAGTGTGAAAGAAAGGAATCAAAATGAGCAGTACTTTAGAGTCCGTAAATATACCAAGAGAGGAGCCTCAAACCCATGAGGACGAACTCTCCTATGAACAACAACATAAACCAAGCTCAGAGTTTGAATCCCGAGAACAGTATCTAGAGCACGAACTACAAATCATGTCGCCTAAGCGCTGGCGTCCAAACTTACCGTTTAAAGACTACCGATTCGAGATAGAAGACACCATCCCAGCCATGGCCGCGACCATTGGTAAAGTGGTTATGGTGGGCGCTATCGCAGCCACCTTTGCCGGAGCGCTTGGGCTAAACGAAGGTTTCATCCTAGAGAACGTTCGCTATGAGCTCCTTATCGCCTCTGTTTTCATCATCCTTTTCTCTGGTTTTCTATTACCGACGGCTAACCTCGCAGGTACCCATGGCCCACTTATTCCATTAATCCCTATTGTGGTTGCTGCTGGCGGTCACCCAATGGCCTTTGGCTTGCTGATTGGCGCGTTTGGCTTGCTGTTAGCCATCAGTAAAGGCGGCAGTATGTTAGCCAACCTCACCAGTAAAGGCGTGTGTGGCGGCTTACTGCTCTACCTTGGTTTTGTGGGCACGGCTTCTCAGGTGAAAAAGCTGTTCGCTTGGGCTGAAGGCATAGGCATGAGCCACATCGCTTTCGTTGTGATCTTCTGCACCATTATTCTGTACGCACTACTAGAACACTTCCGTAAGCGTTGGTTAGCCGTGCCTCTTAGCTGCTTGTTGGGTGGTACGATTGCATTCGTTATGGGCGCGCCGTTCTCTTTCCAAACTGAACCTGGTCTACCGAACATGAACCCTATGTATTGGTGGGGAGAAGATACAGGTTGGATGCTAGGCCTACCGACAATTGAACACTTCATGGTAGTACTGCCGTTCGCAATTCTAGCGGTAGCGATGTGGTCACCAGATTTCTTGGGGCATCAAGTGTTCCAAAAAATCAGCTACCCAGAGCGCACTGAAAAAGTACACATGAACATCGATGACACCATGACTACAGCGTCTATTCGTCAAACGTTCGGCTCGCTGCTTGGCGGTACTAACTTTACGTCTTCATGGGGCACTTACATCGTACCTGCGGCGATTGCTAAACGCCCTATTCCGGCGGGTGCTCTGTTGACGGCTCTGTTCTGTATCATCGCCGCGATTTGGGGCTACCCGATGGATTTAGCTATCTGGCAACCTGTACTTTGTGTGGCGCTGATTGTTGGTGTATTCGTTCCACTGCTAGAGGCAGGAATGGAGATGACGCGTGAAGGGAAAACCACTCAATCAGCAGCGATTGTTGTGTTCTCATCAGCGCTTGTGAATCCAGCATTTGGTTGGTCACTCACTATGCTGCTCGACAACCTAGGCTTAGTCGGCTGTAAAGAACGTAGTGGTGAACTGAGTAAGATGAGCCGCTGGGTACTACCGGGCATTATGTTTGTTGTTCTAACAAGCGTGATGGCATTAGTTGGTCTTCTACCGGGGATTCCAGCAATTATCCCGAGCTTCCGCTAAGCTCAATTAGCATTAGTTTGAAAGAATAAGGCCTCGCACACGCGAGGCCTTATTGTATCTGTTTGTCCCGTCCTGAAATCAGCGAGAGCTGACTTAATTCGATAGCCATTCATCCAGTACCGCAATGAATTCAGGGTGGATAAGATAGCCTATTGAAGTGTGCGGGTTACTTTTCCCGTTGCGGATGTTGAGATTATAAATTGGGTAGATATCTTTCATTCCGCAGGGTACTAAACCCAGTTCAAGCATCTCTTCATAGTCGTTTTTGATTTCACTGTCGTGAGAGATAAAATCATCTTCCGCCGATATGTTTATCCATTGTTGGATGTTTAAAGGGTACTTCTTATCACCTTTTAGGCGACTGCCTTTAAGCCTATCTTTCACGTTTTCATCACCCAGTGGTGAACCAAGCGTAACCAATAAGTCTACCTTCTTGTCGGCGCCATAATCGTGTCTGTACTCTCCGTAATGAGATAACTTCCATAACACGTCATAACTGATCATCGAACCAAGACTGTGCGATACGATCATTACGTCATCTTGATTATCAAGCGCTTCCTTAAGTTCGACCATTAATCTGTGCCGCACATCGCTACCAAAATAGGTATCTTCATTCCAATAGTGAGCCATATCTGGCGCGACCTTAGTAATGAGCGTCTCGGCTATCCCTAGTCTTCCAAATAACGATGAAAACGTATCTGCTAAAGCCTCTTTAAGAAAGCCCATTTTAGATACATCACCATACGTTGCTTCGTCGAACTGATGAGTTTGGTACTCTTTTAACTTCGCCAATGCCTGTTGGCGACTTAAAGGGTCTTCGGTTGGTTCTTCTAATAGTTTGTTTGAAAGCTCACCGTAGTAGACAAACCGCTTTTCAACATCTCTAAAAGCTTGTAATGCGTTTGCGCCTCCACAGTCTCGATGCAAGCCATGCTCTATCGCATCGTACCAGAGCGCTTGAAGTGGTGCTTTGTCGGGCTTTTGAGCGCGACCGTGAATGAATATGATTTTCTTAGCCATAACAGGACGTCCTAAATTACATAGTTAAAGTTATTATTTTCAATAACAAACACCCTCTAGGTTTGCTCAGCTTTCTTACCAATAAGAATGCTGCTGATTCCACATCTAGTAGGTGATTGATAAATCTTTTGTATAACTATGAGACAGCCGTTTTAGGCGATTAATGGGTGAAAGATTCAGTCACGACTCGCAAATTGGTAATGAATGTGCCGAGCAAAATCTTCCACACACAAAAAAGCCCCGCAAACGCGAGGCCTTAGTCTTCAATTAAGGGGGGACAACCGCCCTACTTCACTGGCTTTAATCCATTCGAGTAATGAAGGTTTGCTCATCATCGACAAAAGCCACGTAGTCGCCGTGGTAGATGAACACACGACCACGACCTTCAACGATACACGCTAGTTGCGGGTTCAAGTCTTCTTCAAGGTCTTTACTTTGATAGGTGCCGGTGTCAGTGATCACGCCGCGAAGTGTCGGCAAAAAACCATAGCTGCGTTTGGCTTGGTCAATCAGGCTCAATTCGCTGTTGATAGAGAAGTACGATGGGATTGGGCCAGCATCTTCGATAAACATCGGTTTCAGTTCTTCAAAGGCGGTAATTACCAGCCAGTCGATGCCGTTTACATGATGGATAAACATAGTGGTTCTCGATATTTCTAATGCGGGGATTCTATCACTATCAAGCAGTGAGCGTGGGAGAAATTGAGTGGTTACAAATAAGGTCTGGCCCCGTTGTCATTTCTCCTTAAAACATAACCGAATTATTCAGCTCGCATTCACACTTGAGATGGCATTCTGATTAAAGAATCCATTGATAAGCGACCAATAAAATGAAGCTCTCTCCCCGATTAAAAACCCTAATATCGATCACTTTTAGCAGTGTAATTGTCTGGTTCCTGTTACCTGCTGACCTTGAGTTAGCCCGAAAGATCCCAGCGTTTTTTGCCACAGTCTCGATGATCGCTATGGCTGGGGCGATGTTATTGAGCTGCAGACCAAAATGGATAGAGTCACTGGTGAGAGGGATGGACCGTGCGTACATTTGGCATAAATGGTTAGGTATCTTCGGCCTTGTTGGTGCTTCGTTTCACTGGTTATTAGTACCCGGCCCTGCAGGGAATGGTATCGATCCTTCATTCGCTGAATTTGGAGAAGAACTCGGTCAATGGGCAATGTATGGATTGCTGCTTCTTGGTAGTGTAAGCATGGTTAAAACTCTGCCTTACCGTCTTTGGTACTACACGCACAAACTCATGGGGCCAATATTTCTGATAGCGGTTTACCATACGTTATTCTCGGATGTCCCTTTCGTCATCGAGAGTGTTACTGGTATCTCTTTGGTCATCGTATCGCTTGTGGGTAGCTTAAGCTGGATATACAAGACCGTCATCAAGCCAACCACCTATCAAGACTACACTGTTACTCATGTAGAGAAGCTTGACGGTGCCCTTGAAATTACACTTAATACCGATGGCAAAGGCATTCACTATCATGCGGGGCAATTCGCCTACCTCGATTTTGGATACGATAAAGTAGAACACTTTCACCCTTTTACCATCGCCTCCGCACCACATGAAAAAGAGCTGAAATTCGTTATACGCTGCCTAGGCCGCCACACAAGTGAGCTGTACTCAAGAGTGGAAATTGGAGACAAGGTTAAAATTGATGGTGCATACGGTCGATTACACGCTGAAAAGGACAGTACTAAACCGCAAATTTGGATTGCTGGGGGCGTCGGGATCACTCCTTTCCTCTCTTGGCTTCAAACTGTTAAGCCATCGCACCAACCTATTCATCTATTTTATGTCGGCAAAGGTAAGTTTTATGCGCAAATCATTAAAAAACTATCAGGGTTAATTCCGACCAAAAACGTAACGCTACATACACAAGCCGACTTTAATGGGCGTTTGAATTCGCAAGTGATCACTGAGCTCGTCGAGACGCCTGTGAAAAATCATCAGTTTTTCGCATGCGGGCCCGAGCAAATGATGAAGGACTTAAAAGAACAACTGATCTCTGACGGGATGTGCCCAACGCAATGGCACAACGAAAATTTCTCTATGAGATAAGGTTATGCCTACAGCTATAGATAGGTATCGTCACCACCATCGCCTTAAGGAAGTTCCCCCTTTTACGTGTGAACAAGGCTTAATGTTCACTGTATCTCAAGAAGTTGAAAAGCTTCTTGAAAAGGAAGTAAAGAAAGTGGAACGTCGGTTATCAATCGATGAGGAGATTAATAACAACCTCGAGGATCTTGGTGGGCTTAATATAGACAAAATGATGAAATCAATGGATTAATCAAAGCACTAAGGTATTGATTAATCTAAATTTACACAATGACAAAACGTGGAGATGATTATGGGCACAATAATTGGACTGTTAATTTTGGCTGGTATCAGTGTATTCCTACAGCGTAAAACGGGACTTCATTTGCATGAGTGGATTGCAAAAAAATATAAAGAATCTCAAGACAAAAAGTAATTGGCTCTCACAGAGTGACAGACTCCATCGATTAGACTTAAAAGACTAAGGCCTCACACAAACGAGGCCTTAGTTTTATCTATAGAGTGATCTCAACCGCCCTACTTCACTGACTTCACCGCTTTCATCAAGGTTGTGTTGAAGTGCTGTGGTTGCTCTAGCATTGGGAAGTGGCCTGAGTCTTCAACGTAGTAAATACTGTAATCCTTGATGTGTTTCTTGTTCGCTTCTGAGTTCGTTGGCCATAGACGAGCGTTAACCAATATTACTGGCACATTCACGTTCTCATAAACGCGGTGAGCTTCGCCTGTTACGTATTGGCCCAGATAATGGCGGAACTGGTTTATCGCGACAGCTGGCGGTGCTGATGCCATGTCTTGCGTTACCCAGTAAAGTAAATCCGCGTCTACGTCTTTTGGTAGCGAGTCTTTCACGAACATAGTAATGCCCGCTTGGAAGTCTGCTTCAAATGGTTTGGTCATTACATCTAGGTCGCTTTGTGAAACCGCTAGTGCGACGTTTTGCGATGTATCGACACCAATAATGCCCTTCACTCTTTTCGGCATCAGTTTAGCGGTTTCTGCAATCACACCACCTGCCATCGAGTGCCCGACTAAGATGACTGAATCGAATTGCTCTTTCTCGATGACGGCTTTGATGTCTTCAGCGAACGCAACCATGGTGTACTCTTCACGGTTGAACGACGAGTTACCGTGCCCTGCTAAGTCCATAGTGATCACTTGGTACTGCTTTGAAAACTCACTTAGTTGGTTTTGCCATAGCCTGCTGTCTAAACTCCAGCCGTGAATGAAGATCAGCGCCGTATCCCCACTTCCACTTTTGCCATACGCAATTTGCTCACCATCGTGAGATATCGCAATGCCGTACTTAACCGTTGAATCATGAGCCATGGCATTAAAGCTACCAAGTGCCATGCATACCAAAAGTGTGATGTTTAAAATTAAACGTTTCATAGTGTCTCGCTACTTACTTTAGAGGGAACATAGAAAGCGACCCTCTCAATCAATATAGCTATTATAAGGTGTGAATATTTAGACAAAGAACTCTTTTGTTATGTGAATCAACCAACTCACTTCCAAAGGCTGAAGTAACAGAATGGAAAAAAGAGAGCTAACCCAAGTTAATACGAACAGATCAACTAGCATAAAGAGCCTAACTAATAGAAGTATCTCGAGAAAATTTACTTGCAAAAATAGAGGCTTAGACGGAAAATTAGCATGTTGCACTACTAACAGGAAGAGTTAGAGATGGGATTAACCATAACTAGTTTTGAAGCAAAATATGGAGATGCTTTTTTAATAGAAGAGTCTATTAATGGTATCCGATTTTTAGTCGACTGTGGTTTCAAATTAACATATAAAAACCATATTAAGAAAAAAGTTAAATCAGCCAACTTCATCATTCTGACGCACTCTGACGAGGATCACATTAATGGTGCTTTTCCATTAATTAATGACTACCCTGAAAAATTTTCTTTGGATAAGGTGTACGTAAACTCACCAGAGTCTATCCCAGTTCCTAGAACAAACGGTGAAATATCAATACGACAAGCCAAAGATTTAGTTAATTTATTACAAGACAAAAATTTGCCATTTGAAGGCCTAATTCAAGGTCAGACTATGGAGCTTGCCAAAGGGCTATCACTAGACATTATTTCGCCTACTCAAGAGGAATTAGATTGTTATTTCAAAAAATATAATGAACAAGTAGGCACTATACAGAAAAATAATAAAGATATAGCTATATCCATAAACAATGCTACTAAATCTGTTGGCGAATGGGCAAAGAAACCAGATTCATTTAATAAAAAATCAGACGATATAGCTAACGCTAGCTCAATTGCATTCATTTTAAATTATAAAGATAAGAAAATACTGTTCCTAGCCGATTCGCACCCCGAAGTAATTTCAGACTACTTACTAAGACAAGGTTTTAGTTCAGACCAAAAAGCAAACTTTGACTATATCAAACTATCTCATCACGGAAGTTCAAAAAGCATTTCAAAACAACTACTAAATATTATTAGTTGTAGTAATTTTATAGTTAGCACAAACGGTGGAAAAGCAAAGAGTAAACACCCTAGTGTTGAAACTATTGCTAAGCTAGCAACTCTAGTTGATAGGAATGGTAGTAATAAAATAAATTTTTACTTTAATCACTCTATTTCATCTATTGAGGCAAGAAATGGTCCATTATTAACCGAATCAGAGCGTCTTTATTACAAGATAAACTACATAGAACAAAATGAGATAAAAATCACATGAATCACCTAACATTTCTACCCTATACATCTGTTCAAATATCTAAAGACTCAACGTATATGGGAAGTGCTGTACTCGTTAAAATTGAGAGCGTGTTTTATGTTTTAAGCGCTGCTCATGTACCTTTTGGTGAAGGGTGTGAGGAATATAGCGAAGGCCTGAGTTCTACATTAACCTATAAATCTGAGAAAATCGGTAACTTAAGATTCATCAGAGAGTTAGGCAATCTTGATATATATAGATCTCATGACATTTTTGCTATTGAAGTTTCGATAAATAGTGATGACTTTCCAGATATGAAATTTACTAGTGATACTGATAATCCGGCATTAGAATTCGTATTTAGAGGTAGAACTAAAGTTCAAAGCGGTAAAGTTTACTCGGTAAAACCTTGTTATAAAAACGGGGTTTCGGGGGATGATATTCATATCGAGATACCCGAGAAAAGCTATACTGATTTCCAAGGCGAAGCAGGAGCTGAGATATTACAGGGACTATCGGGAAGTGGTGTATTTATTCATGATAATGATTCAAAAGAAGCTTTTTTAACTTCAATAGTAAAGTCGGTAAGTGAAGATAATTTTGTTGGTGTTAATTGCACGTGTATATCTGTATTCAAAAAGCACTTAATTCATGATATTGAACTAGTAGAATACAACCATCAAGAAAATAGAAAAGATGAATTAGTCGATCATGCTACCAAAGTAGATATAGAAGAATTGACTCGTTCGATTTCAAAAAATCTGATATCTCAATTGATGCCATCTTCTCAATTAGGTAACTCAGATATAGCTGTATCTCATATGTCACCTCTAACTTCAATTGATAGTGTTCCGCTTCCAACCGCAATAGCTTCAAGGAATAAGTTAATAGATAGCACAATCTATTCACTTAAATACAATAATACTGCTTGGTTATATGGGACTGCTGGTGTTGGGAAAACCGTTGCAGCCAAAATGGCGGCAAAACACATAGGGGGAAACTGGTTAACGGCCAATCTAAGAGGGTTAAACCCCCAAGAGGTTTGTCAGATTTTAGCTAATTCGTTAGCTAATTTTGATTGTCAAAGGGTAACTGGCGTTCTTATTGATGACCTTGAATGTGCCTTTACACCTATTGTTACTGAAAAGCTGCTTAACCTTCATCAATTTTGTAAAAATGCTAATATTTTTATACTTTATACATCATCTAAACCAACAGACGAAGATTATCTATATTCTGCTAATCTCCCTCAAGATGTTGAACAAAAAGTTGACGACTTCTCTGAGGAAGATATTAAAGAAATTTTATCAAATTTTGGTGTTTTTGAAGACTATTGGGCACGGTATATATATGCATCATCAGGTGGAGGACACCCACAATTAGTTATCGCAATGATCCAAAGCATGAAAAAAAGCAAATGGAGTATTGAAGAGTTTAAGACCTTAGACTCCTTATTACAAAGAAATGAAACTGTAGAAAAAGTTAAGAAGAAAACTAGAGAAAGATTGCTTTGTGAATTATCCTCTACTTCAAGAGAGCTTGTTGAGCGAATATCTTTAATCACAGGTAGATTTGATAGACATCTTGTGCTTGATTTAGCTTTAATACCCCCTAAAGTAACAGACGCTGGAATTACTTTTGATCAGCTTATAGGATCTTGGGTAGATCAGCACGAAATGGATCGTTTTTCTTTATCTCCACTATTATCCAACTTCGCAGTTGCAACCTTGACCGATAATCAGCAGAAAAAAATTCAATGTGAAATTGCAAACTCAATTCTCCGTAAAAAAATAATAGACCCAATAGCAATGAATACAGCTTTCATTGCTGCATTTGCAGGGGAAAACACTCGAGCACTTGGACTCCTATGCTATCCAATTCTTACAACTGAACTCAATGAACTTCAAATCATCGCTCCACATTTGATATTGTTTAGTTTGTTTAATACAGACCGTTCAATTTATGTACACGACTCGAATACAAACCTTATGTTGAGAGGAGCTCAGTTAATACTTTTAACTTGTTTTGAAGATAAAAGAGATAAATATTTGGAAGCGTTTAAGCGTTTTGAAATAGAAGCAGATAACTCTGACGTTCAAGAAACTAACAGTTCGGTGTTGGTGCGCATAGTTATATACTCAAAACTATTATTATCTCAACCAAAATTTGGAGAATTGCCCAATTGGAATTCAATCATTTTGGATCTTATTGGGCTGTTGAATGGAAAATCAGAATTAATCCCTGCGTCACTTCCCTATAAAGAAATACCTACAAAAATTGACGGCGTATCAGTTGCAAGCTTATTAATTATTAACCAAATCAATCAAATTAAGACGATAGAAGCATTAATTCCATTATTTAGTTTTATTGATACTTTAGATTCAAAAGCTAGAGAAGAATTGTTCTTAGCCATCGAGCAAACTGATATTGGTGTAGACTTTTTTGTAAGGAATGCCTGGTTAAATGAGTTTGAAGAGGGAAGCATTGATTGTAAAAGGCACTCAGCTATCTTTTCTAAAATAGAATCTTTTGCTAATAATTGGGGGTATACGGAACTTGCAGTGGTTTGTGTGAAATTTTCTGCTGTTATTTGGGATGAATCTGGTGGACAGAAAGAGAGAGCTTTGGATCTCATTGAATCAGGTTTTGGTAAGTATGGAGATACTAACTTCTGCTTGCTCAGAGCAAAAGCAAAAGTACTGTGTAGGGCAAAGGAATATCGTAAAAGCCTCACAATTTCAAATAATTTAATAGAATCAAATGCCTCGTTTAATAACTTCGAGAGAATTTTATTTTATCGGGATGCAGCTATTTGTGCAGAACATGAGAACCATTACCTGTTAGCAAGAAAGTACTATTTGCTTGCTGCTTCTGCAAGCAGTGAACTAGATTTAAAAGAAAACAACCCTATGCAAGTAGGCTTTAAAGCTGATGCAGCCTTGGCAAGTTGGCATAACGGTAATAGAGAAGAATGTGTCCAAGATCTTGCAAATGTATTATTTCAACTAAAAAAAATAGATCCTAAAAGCTCGTTACAGGCAGCTCATTGCCACGCAATATCTCGCCATCTTTTATTATGGCTTGAACAAGAAGCTGCTAAACAAGATAAATTTCTATCCAATGGTGAAGAAGTCAAAATATACCCAGGAATCGTTAGTAATCCAGAGCCTCATAAAGACATAGACATGCAAAGGCTCACACCAATCGAAATGGCTTGGTATATGTTAGCATCTGTAGAGAATTATTGTTCATTAGATGTAGGCATAAGTTCAAAGCTTATATTAAATTTGGTTAATGGCCCAATAGTAGAGGGAGAATTTGTTTTGAGGTCCTCTAGACTTGATACTGCAATTCTAAAACCAAACGCTGGGTTACTAATTAAGGCATTAAGAGGCTTTTTATCAAATATATGTCATGTATTACCACAGGAAGGTAATAAAGACGAATCAAAAAATATTGAGTTTACATATCAAACATTGCCTGAAGCAACATTATCAGATTTTGAACGATTAAGTAGTATTGTTGAGCATTATTTACTTAGTTTCGTCATCAGTTGTATGTTCCAAAATAAGTGGAATGAAATTGACAAACTAGTTGTGCAAGTTTCAATCGAAAAAGAAATATTTATTCGCCCAGAGTTAATTGGTGTTCTAAAAGGCAATAAGACAGATGTTAATGACGCAATTTCTCATAACTCTAAACTATTAATGTCATTTCGTAATCAACAATATAGAGATCCTATGAATGCGTTCATTAGAGTTTTTCACAGTACTCTTATTGCCATTCAAGTCTCTGTTGATATAAAGCAATCTAATTTAATTTCTAGGTTGGCTTTTGAGTCATTAGAGAGCAAATGGTTAAGTTTTTGGGGGCAACATAGATATTTACTTACCGATCCTAAGCGTCACTTTGTTAATATAAATAAAGCACTTTCAGTGAAAGGTTTCTGTTGGTCTCTAAATACCCTGTACTTGATGAAAGCAATTTTGCCTACATTGGGTGTTAGTGACGAATTACATGTTAAAAAAACACTAGATGGATTAATCTTACAAGCTAAATCTACCAAATAATGATCTTCATTTGAAAAATGTTAACTTCGAATACTTGGTTAGTTATCGATATTTGTTCGTACCCGTAATACTTTATACTCAACAACTAACATATCTTGTATTCATCTAACCACGAGAACACCCTACTCCTTACCCACCCAAGATAAAAAAGGCCTCGCAATTGCGAGGCCTTTGATTTTTCTATCTATCAGAAGAGATTAGTCGCGAAGTGCTGCGCCGAATTTCTCTGAGATTGAAGCTACGATAGCATCTACTGAACCAGCGATGTCTGCGTCTTCTAGTGTGCGCTCTACAGACTGTAGAGTCAGTGCGATAGCTAGGCTCTTCTTGCCTTCTTCTACGCCCTTACCTACGTAAACGTCGAATAGTTTAGCGTCTGTTAAGAATTCGCCACCAGCTGCGATACACGCTTCTACGATGTCGCCAGAAGCTACTGCTTCATCAACAACAACTGCGATATCACGACGGTTTGCAGGGAACTTAGATACTGCTACAGCTTCTGGAAGCACGCGAGTGTTGATAGCTGCCCATTCGATTTCAAATACGATAGTGCGGCCGTTTAGACCAAACTTACGCTCTAGTTCTGGGTGAACAGTACCAATGATACCCACTTCTTTACCGTCTACTACGATAGCCGCAGTTTGACCTGGGTGAAGTGCTGGGTGCTTAGCGGCTTTGAAGCTGTAAGCTTTTTCGTTCGCTGTTAGCTCTAGAACTGCTTCTAGGTCGCCTTTCAGGTCGAAGAAGTCAACAGTGTTAGTTGCAACGTCCCAGTGCTCTTCACCGCGAGTACCAGAGATAACGCCCGCAAGCATCATTTCTTGACGCATGCCGTTTTCAGCTGATGCTTCTGGGATGAAACGTAGGCCAGATTCGAATAGACGAACGCGTGGCTGTTGACGCTTCTGGTTGTGAACAACCGTGTTTAGAAGACCTTGGATTAGGCCAAGACGCATTGCTGACATGTCCGCAGAGATTGGGAATGGCAGGATTAGCGGCTCAACATCTGGAACGATCAGTTTTTGCTGCTCTGGCTCAACGAAGCTGTAAGTGATTGCTTCGTGGTAGCCACGGTCAACTAGAAGATCACGAACGCGCTTAAGCGGTTGGTCAGCTTCTTTGTGGTCGTTCATCTTAAGTGCCGCTTTAGGCGCTTGGTTTGGAATGTTATCGTAACCGTAGATACGACCTACTTCTTCAATTAGGTCTTGCTCGATTGCGATATCGAAACGCCAAGATGGAGACGTTGCCGTCCAACCTGCGTCTGTAGTTTCCACTTCACAACCTAGACGAGTTAGGATTTCTACCACGTCTTCAGATGGGATTTCGTGACCTAGTAGGCTGTCTAGCTTAGCGCGACGTAGAGATACTACGTTTGCTTTTGGTAGATCAGCTTCAGACTCGCTGCCGTTTACTGGCGCAACTTCACCACCACAGATTTCAACTAGAAGCTGTGTTGCACGCTCCATTGCTGCTGCTTGTAGTGTTGAATCAACACCACGCTCGAAACGTAGAGAAGAATCTGTGTGTAGGCCGTAAGCACGTGCGCGACCACGGATGTGATCCGGTGCGAAGAATGCAGCTTCTAGAAGTACGTCTGTTGTTTCAGTTGTTACACCAGACTCTTCACCACCAAAGATACCAGCGATTGCTAGTGCTTTGTTATGGTCAGCGATAACAAGCGTGTTGCTGTTTAGTTCAGCTTCGTTGCCATCTAAAAGTGTTAGTTTTTCGCCCTGCTCTGCTAGACGAACCACGATGCCACCTTCGATCTTAGCTAGATCAAATGCGTGCATTGGTTGGCCTTGCTCTAGCATCACGTAGTTTGTGATGTCTACAACTGGGTCGATTGAACGGATACCACAACGACGCAGTTTTTCTTGCATCCAGATTGGAGTTTCCGCTTTCACGTTTACATTCTTAACCACACGGCCAAGGTAACGTGGACAAGCATCAGTTGCTTTGATTTCAACAGATACTGTGTCTTCAATGCTTGTAGCAACAGCTTCAACTGCTGGCTCTGTAACGTCTGCGCGGTTTAGTACGCCAACTTCACGAGCTAGACCACGGATGCTGAAACAGTCTGCGCGGTTTGCTGTTAGGTCTACGTCGATCGCAACGTCTTCTAGGTCTAGAAGTTCACGAACGTCCATACCTAGAGTTGTACCTTCTGGTAGCTCAAGGATGCCGTCTGACTCTACGTCGATACCTAGCTCAGAGAAAGAACAAAGCATGCCGTGAGATGGAACGCCACGTAGTTTTGCTTTCTTGATTTTGAAGTTACCAGGAAGTACTGCGCCAACTGTTGCTACTGCTACAGTTAGGCCAAGACGACAGTTAGATGCACCACAAACGATGTCTAAAAGCTCTTCTTCGCCGATATCAATTTTTGTAACTTGTAGTTTGTCTGCGTCTGGGTGCTGACCGCACTCAACCACTTTACCTACTTTAACGCCGGTGAATTCACCAGCAACAGGTTCTACATCGTCAACTTCCAAACCAGCCATAGTGATTTGGTGAGCTAGCTCTTCGCTGTTAATTGCAGGTTTAACCCACTCGCGTAGCCAAGATTCACTGAATTTCATAGTTTTGACTGCCCCGGATTACTTGAATTGTTTTAGGAAACGAAGGTCGTTCTCGAAGAACGCACGAAGGTCATTTACGCCGTAACGAAGCATTGTTAGACGCTCAACACCCATACCGAATGCGAAACCAGAGTATTTCTCAGGGTCGATGCCTACAGAGCGAAGTACGTTAGGGTGAACCATGCCACAACCTAGCACTTCTAGCCATTTGCCATCTTTACGTTTCACATCAACTTCTGCTGAAGGCTCTGTGAATGGGAAGAATGAAGGACGGAAACGCACTTCTACTTCTTCTTCAAAGAAGTTACATAGGAAGTCGTTCAGAATACCTTTCAACTGAGCGAAGTTTACGTTCTCATCTACCAGCATACCTTCCACTTGGTGGAACATTGGCGTGTGAGTTTGGTCGTAGTCGTTACGGTAAACACGGCCCGGAGCGATGAAACGGAAAGGAGGCTTGCCGTTTTCCATTGTACGGATTTGAACACCAGACGTGTGCGTACGTAGCATTAGGTCTGGGTTAAAGAAGAAGGTATCGTGGTCAGTACGAGCTGGGTGATCTTCTGCGATGTTTAGTGCATCAAAGTTGTGGAATGCATCTTCAATCTCAGGACCAGACTCAGTGTTAAAGCCTAGCTCACCAAAGAACTGTTCAATACGCTCAACTGTGCGTGTTACTGGGTGTAGACCACCGTTCTCAATGCGACGACCTGGTAGGCTCACATCGATTGTCTCTTCAGCCAGTTTCGCTTCTAGCTCTGCACGTTGTAGTGCGTCTTTGCGAGCTGCGATCGCTTGTTGAACAGCACCTTTCGCTTTGTTGATCTCTTGACCAGCAGTGCGACGCTCTTCAGGTGGTAGTTTACCTAGGCTTTGAAGTTGTGAAGTTAATTCACCTTTCTTACCTAAATACTGAACTCGCACTTCATCAAGTGCGACTAACGAATCAGCGCTTTCAATCGCTGTCGTTGCATTAGCAATGATCTCTTCTAGATGTTGCATCGTTTCCTCATCTACCTTCAGGTAGTGTCCGTATCGGATGATTAGTTTTTTCGATAGCTACACATAGTAATCAAACCAGCTACTAATGCCAAATTGAATTGCCAAAAGAACAAGTTATTGACTAAAAACACGGCAACTTTCACGAGATATAAGTGAGGAGGATGAAGAAGTGGCACAATTACAGGTACCACTCCTTGATTTAGAGGTGAGTTTCACTCGAGATTATACCTAAGTTACACCCGAGAGAATGAGCAAACGGTATTCCAGGACTGGAAGAAAATCAGGTCTGAATCTGAATCGAACAAACGCTGTTTTTGCCCGCACCTTTCGCTAGGTAAACAGATTCATCGGCGGCTTTGATCAACTCACTCATCGATTCAAATTCTGGGGTTATTTCTGCCACACCGACACTAATGCTGCCTACCCAAGCTTGATGACCGGTTTCAACCTTTAATTCAGACACTTTCTGTCGAGCCGTTTCCGCGATGTACATTCCCCCTTTCAGGTCGGTGTCCGGGCAAATCACCAAGAACTCATCGCCACCTAACCGACATACAATATCGTCATTACGGAAGGTGTTTTTTAGTTCACGTGCGAGGGTTTGCAATACCAAGTCACCAGCATCATGGCCGCAGGTATCATTTATGCTTTTGAAGTGGTCGGCATCGATCATAATGCAAACCAAAGGTAGGCCAAGCTCTTGGGATTCTTGCCAATGCACTGCGAGCTGTTTAAACGCACAGCGACGATTAGGTAATTTGGTGAGCGAGTCTGTTAGCGACAGCTCTTCCAATTTCTTATTTGCTCGTTTTAATTCAGCAGTGCGCTCTTCGACTTTATCTTCAAGTAACTGATTGAAGCGTAACAACTGTTTATTGCGCTCAGACACCTGTTCAAACAAACCTTTCAGTGCCGCTAACAAGGGAATGGTCGAAGAGTCTTGCTGCTTCTCTTCTGCTTCAAAGGCTTGTAGAGGTGTCGCGCCCTCTGCTATCGCTGCCATTTGTCGCGCCATGTTTTGGTCGATGCCAAGGATGTGATAGGCGAGCCAATGAATCAGAAAATCAAGTAATTGTCGTGCCGATGATTGATCTTCTTCCAAGATGAAAGCCTGCATGCTGTAGATGTCTTGCATAAAGACACGATGCACTTTGATATGTTCTTCAATGTGCTTTTCATGCACACCACGCTCCCTCATCAAACACTCTTCTTCCTTAAAGTGGAATTCGGCATAGCGTGTCAGATCGAGCAAAGCAACGTTAATGTCACCGATAGAAATCGTATTCTCCGATAACAGGTTGCCGTAGTGGTTGATAAAGCCAACAAGGTATTGATGTTGTTCGTCTACAGCATCAATACCTGTTTCAAAATTTTTATCCCAATTAAATGAATTCATAAGTCCCTTAGGGCCAATGCCGCCAGCATAATTTAAATGCATATCCGATCATTATAGGTGGTCAACAAACATAACCACCTTACCTTTAGGGCTATTCGATTTCTCGCCGATTTTATAAAAAGACGACCTTGATCGTTATAAACCGCACTCCAAACTAAAATTGAGGCGTTTTGTTCAACAACAACGCCTCAATTAGCCAACATTAGAAGTAATACTCCAACGCCAGCTCAACAAAATCGTCCTTGCGAGCAAAGAACAACAAGTCTTCCGGCGTTTCGTTCTCGAACAACCAACCGTTCAATCGCCACTTAAAGTGGTTAATGATTCGGGCTGAAGCTTCTACGCGCGCACTGTAAACATCGCTGTTGTCTAAGTCTTGCGTCATGCCGACCAGAACTTCGGTGCCGTCTTCATCGTTAAGCGCAAATCGCGTTCCGACAAACACATCGTTTTGGCCCACGTTTTGCGCATTATTGCCTCGGCTGTCATACAGATATTCTGCAAGAAAGCCAACATCCCAATACGAATCTAACGCCCCTACCCAAGTGTATTCAAAGCCTGTGACGAGCCCTGTGTGGTTATCGAAACTGTCTCGATAAACGCTTTCTAACTTGAGTAGCCAGTCACCAACAATACCTTGTACATCTAACCCGACGTGCTGCATTTGCGCGTAGTAAGGTTTGAGCTTGTTCCCTTCAAAGCGAAAGTATGGGTCGCGGTTGGTACCTGCTAAGTAGCTCAAGCCAACGTCCCAATCTCCGTACATTTGGCTATAACGCAGCGTGACATCGACATGCTTTTCTTCTCTCGAGGATTCATACAGCGCATCATCAGAAACTGGGATGGTTGGTCGCAACCTTCCATCCTCGCCCGCAAAGGTACGCTCTCTGAAATACGGCAGTAGCATTGCATCCACGGTGCCCCAATCTTTAACTGAGGTGAAGTGCACCATAGGTTGGCCAAGCTTGGCTTCACCATCAACCGATTCAATGGCGTCGGTCTGGTTCACTACATCCACCAAGTGCGCCGATTCCGTCACACCCCAGAACACTTTGCCGACACCAGCACGCAGCTCATAATCGTCCCAATATGTTAGATATAGCGCCTCACGAACATCGCCGTGTGTTCGCTCATCGTCTTGGCTGTCAAAGCGATAAAACGGGGTAAAGGTGAAGCTACCATTACCGTCTTGCTGCTCCCAATAGAGTTCAGGTTGCAGCACCAACGAAGTTTGGTCTGTGCTCTGCCCTTGTAAGCCGTCACTAAAGAACTGACGGTGTTCCACGTTAACTTGCCCTGCCAGCTCAACCGAATGGCACATCGAAGAAACACTCATTAAACCGAGTGTTGCTGCGATGGTCACCGCTAGCTGCGAGCCTAGTAACACATTCCTTTTCATATCAATGCCCTACTTCGCTCGCTTAAGGGTGTTTTTCTGGAAGTCGCGCTCTTCAAGTCCGTTCTTGAACACCAAGTCTGTTGTGGTTAGGACAGTGCTTTTACCGGTTTGATGGTTCTGCATCGCCATAGTATGGGCACGCCAGTACTGGTTTAGGTACTGTTTGTAATCTTGGAACGATAAAGTTTTTAGCAGTGCACCTTTACGGTCGTAAAATTCGACTTTCATTGGGCGGTAGTGCTCTTGGTCGAGCCACACTTTCTGCTTGGTGTAACCTGAGTTTTTATCGGTTGGCACTTGCTCTAACACAAAGGTGTCGAGCCCATCGAGTTTGGCGTCTTCCACATAGTTAAAGGTGTACTTTTCTAGCTCGAATGAACTCAAATCTTCGTAAGCAAACTCACTGCCCATAAACGGGCCTGACTTGTTACGTGAAGAGATACGTTTCACACGTTTTAGAGCTGGCAGATATAACCATTGATCGTCTGGCTTGGTGATGTGCGAATGGTTAAGGAAAGCCGTGCCTTTTACATCTCGCGGTTGGTCGAAGATGGTTAAGCCTTTATCGCCATCGTTATCAACCTCTAAAGATTTAAGGCGCATTAAGCGAGTGCTGCTCTCTCCTTGTTTGTTTTTAAGCAGCATCTCCATGGTCGCAACCGAGTCGCCCCAGCCTGTATCTAGGCTTTTGCGTTTTTCCGCAATTTCTAGCCCTTTTGCAGGATCAGCCAGCGCAGGTAAAGCCGCAAATGTGCCTATGGTTAGCGCACCCATTGTTATCATTGACGTTATTAGTGTTTTCTTTGCTTTTATTTTCATTGTTGTCGTTGTCTTAGCTTTTGTTTTGTTAACTATTGTTTTGTTACGAATAGAATGTTTAAAGCTTTTCATAATAATCTCCTTGGTCAGCCCGCATGCAGGCGGACATTTCCTTATTTGGTCGAAGTGGATAACTCGGCGGTTGGGTTTGCCTGTGTGTTAGCGGTTTGCTTTTTTGCGTCGCTCACGTAGTGGTTTTCTTTGTCGAAAATCATCAGCAAGATTGGTAGCAAAATGAAATCCACAACCAGTGCGATAAAGATAACAATGGCACTCAGTAAGCCCATGTCGGCGTTGAGTCTGAAACCAGATAGCGCGAGTACGCTAAAGCCAGCAACAAGCACCACTGTGGTGATCCACAATGCGCGACCAACGGTGTGGAAAGCGTAACGCACCGCCTGTTCAGCTGATTGGCCTTCTTTGCGAGCACGCTGGTATTTACTTAGGAAATGCACCGCATCATCAACCACGATACCCAAAGTAAGCGTGACAACGACTGACAAACCAAGGTTGATTTCACCCGAGATAAGCGCCCATAAACCAAAGCCGATGATCGCTGGCGCAATGTTTGGTACTAGGCTAATCACGCCTAGGCGAACCGAACGCAGAGCGAAGATCATCAGCGCAGAGATAAGCACTAGCGTGATTGGCAAGGTAGAAAGCATGCTCGCCATGTTGGTTTCGCCGATGTGAGCAAACATTAAAGATGGGCTGGATGCCACTACTTCATATTGTGGTGCGTTCGCTGCGAACCATGCGTAGATGCGCTGTTCAAGTTCCACCAGCTCCACACTGCCAAGGTTATCGACGGTGAGTACCATTTTGATTGAGGATTTATCGACGTTGATCTGGTTGTTTAAGTCCAATCCATATGGCAGAGACATCTCGTAAAGCAGCAGGTATTGCGCCGCAAGTTCACGATCGAGTGGCAGTTGGTAATAGCTAGGATCGTCACCATGCATGTTCTTATTCAAACGCTTATAAACGTCTGACAGTGTTGCAACATGGTCAGTTTCTGGTTGAACGCGCAGCCACTCCGTAAAGTCACCAATCGCTTGCAAGAACACAGGGTCGGCAATGCCTTGAGACTCGTTGGTTTTTATCGCGATACTTAGGTTGGTCATGCCACTGATGGTCTGTTCCATAAAGTCAGCGGCTTGGCGAAATTCATTTGAGGTATCAAAGTATTTCACCGATTCATCGTTAACTTTGTTAAGTGGAATCAAGGCAGCAGCAACCACTATCACTAGCGTAGAAACTGGTAGCAAGGCTTTACGATTGTTGACCACAAAATCGCCTAGCTTGTCCATGAAGGTCACTTTTTCAGACTCACTAGTGGTTGGCGCAAGGCGTTTCACTGGCAGCAGATTAAGTAGCGCAGGTAGCAGAGAGACTGATAGCAAGCAAGCGATCATCACACCCAGTGCAGACAAGTTACCGAAGTCACGCAGCACTGGAGAATCCGACATATTCATCATCAAGAAACCAATCGCTGTGGTCACCGACGTGATTAGAATCGGGATGAAGTTAAGCTTGATGCTGTATTGAATTGCTTCGGCTTTAGTCATTCCACGCTGCATGGCTTGGCGCATGGTGACAATCACGTGCACACAGTCAGCCACCGCTAGGGTTAACACCAATGTTGGAACGTTCACGGTAGCGGTACTTAAGAACATACCAGCCCAACCAGACAAGCCCATGGTCGCGAGAATCGAGGAGATGATCACCACAAGAGTTGCAACAACGCTAAAGAACGAACGCAGCATAAAGGTAAGGAACACCAACACCACTAACAGCATTAACGGTACTAGCGTTGAGCTGTCCTCCTGAGCGGAAGTCATAAAAGCGTTGTTCATGGCGATGATGCCCGCTTTATGGAATTCAACATTCGGATACTGAGCTTGGTACTTGTCAATCATGGCATTAATAGCCACGATAACTTCTTGTACTTCCGCAGTTTTATCCACTTCAGGCAGTTGCACGGTCACGTTAACAATCGTCACATCGCCAGACGCCGACACCAACGCATTCTTGAGGAGTGGCTCGTTGAGGGCGATCTGTTTTACTTTGGCGATTCGCTCCGGCGTGTGCTCGTACTCTTCATACAAGAGATCTTCTACCAACAGGTCATCTTCGAACGCTTCGGTATGTTGATAGTTCGCGATGGAATCGACACGACTAGAGTATGGAATCTGCCATGAGTCGACGGTGAGGTTTTGAACCAGAGTGAGAGTCTCTGGAGTGAAGACATTGCCATCGTCTGGGGCGATCACAATGGAAAGGTTGTCTGTTTTGGCGAAGGTGGTTTGAATCTCGTCAAACGCCATCAACTGTTTGTTGGTTCCTTCAAAGAAGATGTTGTAGTCACCTCTGAAATAGAGGTTTTTGGCACCGAACGTCGCAACGGCGATCACCGCTAGCACTACGAACAGCGTTATAAACGAACGTTGGGTGGGCAAAGTATACCAAGCGTTCTGGGTTTCTGATGGTTGATTTTGGGGTTCCATCACAGCCTCCATATGTGACGATTCGTCATAAATGTATATTTAAAAACCAGCAATTCGCTGGCAAACATACAAAATGAGGTCAAAACTAAGAATTGATTCGATACAACCTAAATCAGCTCATGTTTTTGACGATTCGTCACTAATGGCGCTTAAATAACCCACCAAGGTGGGTTAAGTATGATCAACGACCAACAGATTCTAGGTAGGCGACTTCTTCACTGAACAGCTCTTGCTCTACTCGGCGCCAGGTCTTTTTATAATCCCATTCCGAAGAGAGCGGCTTCCAGTTCAAGCCATCTAAAAGCATATTGGCGTTGTGTAACACTGAATATGGGTCTTGGATTCGTTTAATACAGTGGCTGTTAGATGCATTTTGGTTCAAGGCGTTGGAACCAAAAGCGATCGACCAGTTTGCAAAAACAATAGCATCAGAACCAATTCCAGAAGAGAACTTCAGATCCCCCGCTTCAACAGCGCGGTTTACCAACTCATCGGCATGCTGAATCACCATCTCTTCGAGTTTATTGAGCTCTTGCACTCTTGTTGGCGAGGCCTTCTCTAGTATCCAAGGGCTCTTAGCCATAATTGCACAGGTTGACAGTACTGGCTCCATGCGTGCATAGATTCGGTATGCAACGTGCAGTGCCATTACTTTTTCACGGCTTGTGCCTTCAAACTCTCCAGAGCGCGCAAATAACATCGCCTCTGTTTTAAGTGAATGAATACACAGGGCTAAAACAACGTCTTCTTTGCTGCAAAAATGATTGTATATCGTCCCTTTCGAGTAAGAGCTCGCAGCGGTTAACTTATCCATTGTTAAGTTACCAAAGCCCTGCTCTCTAACGATATCCCTTGCCAACAACATAAGCTCTACCTCGCGTTCTGCGATCGCTTGTTGTTTCTTAGTCATGCCCGAGATGCACCCTAGCATTCCTTTTATTTCATCTTTGCAACCTAAGCCAAACTTCATGTTTAGTCCGTACCTTAACTCAGCCTGTATACAGACGCGGCCTGTTTTAAACCTTGTCTGTATTAAACAATACTCCTACTCAATATAATAACATGAATCCCATAATCATGTACGCTGCCATTTTGTGACGCTTCGTCATTTTTGACTTATCGTCATAATAGCTCAACTATTGATCAGATCAAGTCTCATTTATAAATTTATTCGACTCATGAATCATTTCTAACCATTACTCAATCAAGCTCATACATTTTCAATACCTTACGTGACGAACTGTTTACTCTGGGAGCGTTATGATTCTTAAATAGGTCGTTTTGAAATAGAGGTGGAGTGTTGAATGCTCAGCAATGCTTAATATTTGTTTAGCTGACATTGATTTAGCTTAAGTTGCTATAAATTCCGGTGTGGGTGGCTTACAATGGGAACATGAGTTGTACTTTATCAAGAGCATCATTTTGAGCGCTAAATTTACCTATCTTACTTGGAAAATTAATACCAGCAGCCCAGCTGAAAAGTTGGTGATGCTTTTACTCGCAGACAATGCCGATGATGAAGGCTACGCAACGATTGAACTTAACAAGGCTTCTACGCTGACGGCTCTATCTGTTTTTGGATTAGCGGACTGCTTAAAAGCCCTAGTCGACAATGGTTGGCTAGATAAAGTGAAAGTCGAGCGCAGAGACAACCAAGAAATGCACGTGTTTAAGATGCTGCTGGAACAAGAGCAACCTGCACAACAGGTCAACTCCATCCCAGTTTATTCACCTGCACCTGCACCTGCACCTGCACCTGCACCGAAATATCAGCCTGCTCCAGCGCCAATGCAAGTGATGTCGACCTCCCCTCGCCCACAAAGCCGCGGTGGAATGAATGGCAACACAATTTCAACTCATGATCTGGATGAAGAGAACATTCCATCGTGGGCTGAACGTGCGTTTAAGTTTTCCGGATTGTCCGGTGACCATAATCTAATATGGAAGAAGTTTGTCCTTTGGTACAAAGCCAAAGCCAATGAATTAATGCCAATATCTCGAATTGAATCTAAGTTGCAGTACTGGCTAGTTAACGAGAAGCAAAATGAAAGACAACAACCGAAAACCGCTCAATATTCAGGAACTTCAGGACAAACTCAAGGAAATGGGTATCGACAAAAGCTTAGCCCATCTGAGCGCTTCAGGCAGCAACTCATCCAGAAAGGCAAAAAGCCAACTTTCTGATCCTGAGCCTGCTGTTGTTCCAGAAGTTTTACCGGTCGCTGCTTCGCCATCGGTACCTACTGTCGAGTCCAATACAGGCTCAAATCAGCAAGTGCCTGTCGTTGACCAAGATCCGGCTGAGCTAGAGCTGTCTGACTGGTGTATCCATGTATTCGGTTCATTCCTAAGCGTGTATGAAACGCAGTGGGAATACCAATACGGCAGTGAGCCAAGCGGTAAGTTTATTGAATTCGCTAATACCATCGACTCTGACGGCTTAAACCGCGTGCTGATGCACTGTCATGAGCGTATTCAATTGGGTAACAGCTGGCCACCACAAATGGGTGAGCTTTGGATCTTAAAAGATTCACTGACAGAAGAAGAGCTACTGGATAGCCGCATTCGTGTGCTGTCTCGTACTGCTATCAACCCAATTGAAAAATGGCTGATTCAAAACAAGCTCTACGACTTGAAACGCACAGCTGAAAATAAACTTGATGCCCTATTCAAGAAGTACTACTTGGAAGCGAAACGACTTGATGAGAAAGGTATGCTTCATACAGAGCTGCCACAACATTTACTGGCGGCGAACTCAGTGAAGAACCTCAACGATTTGAAACGTGAAGAGTACGAAGAGAAGCACGGTAAGGCTCTGAACCCGAGAATCCAACAGATTCTAGACAGTAAAAAGTCTCGCTAGACGAGTTAGTTGTAATAGAGCTAGCTCCTTACAATAAACTTAGCTACTCGCAATAAACTCGCTACTTAAAGCCCAAATACAAAAACGCCAGCAATTACGCTGGCGTTTTTATTAATTCGTTGTTTTTGGTGCGATTCTAATCGAAAGCGCCAAAATGACGACTCACTGCTTTAGAAAAATCTTACAGTAGGTGGATTGTCGCGTTTAGCGTGAATACACCTGAGTCATCGTCTTTCATCTTAAAGTTCTGGTAGCTTGCACCAATAGATACTGGGCCAAAGATGAAGTACTCTGCACCAACACCGTACATGATATCAACGTCGTCTTGCTTAAATGTTTCGCCCTTCAGCTCGTAAGAGTGCAGACCGCCTTTCGCGTAAACGTGTAGAGGGCCGAAGTCGATGCTTGGCTTAATAGCAAGGTAAGCTGTTGATGCGTCAATGTCTTGAGCAGTGCGGTTGCCGTATTTAGTGTTGCTGAAAGAACCTAGATCCCAGTAACCTGCTTCTACACCGATGATAGGTAGAATACCTGTACCCACGTGGATACCCACCGCTGATTCGCTCTCGTCAGCAAATGAGTTTTGACCACCCATTACACCACCGTATAACCATGAATCAGCCATCGCTGTTGAAGATGCACCTAGCAGAGCTAGCGCTAATAACGTTTTTTTCATACTTGACCTTCTCGTCCTAGCGACGCTTAAGCGGTAAATGATTGCCACTAAAACGTCTTTTTGTAATTACTATCCAATTAACAAGAAAATAAGCAAGATTCATACCTGAACCTTGCTCGATTGTCTCGCTCAATCCTTAACAAGCATCGATAGCGTTTTTAACACGCTTATCCGATACTGGGTACGGCGTGCCAAGTTGCTGTGCGAAGAAGCTTACACGAAGCTCTTCTATCATCCAACGCACCTCTTTGACATTTTCTGGAACCGCGATCCCTTTTGGCACCTTATTCAGTAACTCTTTGTAATCGTTCATTACTGATTCGACTTTAATCATGTGTAGGCGGTCTTTGTTCGGATCAATCGGCAGTTTCTCCATACGACGCTCAATCGCGCGCATGTAACGCAGGATGTCCGGCAGACGCTTCCAACCACACTCAGTCGCAAAGCCCTTGAATATTAACCCTTCTATCTGCGCTTTGATATCCGACAAGGCAAATGCCATCGACAGATCAACACGCCCTTTCAACTTTTTGTTGATGTTGAACGCTGTCGTCAGAATAGTTTCAACTTGCTGAGCGATCTCTACAACCGTATCACCAAGCTCTGCACGAACGTGTTCTTTCAATACTTCAAACTGCTCTGGTTCCCAAACCAAACCGCCCTTCTCTTCGATCAGCTTATCGATACCACAAGCGATACAATCATCAATCAAATCAAGGACTTTACCATAAGGGTTGAAGTAAAGACCTAACTTAGATTTGTTTGGCAGGTTCGAGTGCAGGTACTTAATCGGCGATGGCACGTTAAGCAAAATCAGACGACGCTGACCTGCTTTCATTGCTGAGATCTGCTCTTGCTCAGTTTCGAACAGTTTGATCTCTACACTGTCTTTGGTATCCACTAACGCTGGGAAGGCTTTTACGTCGTAACCGCCACGTTTCTGTTGGTACACCTTCGGCAGTTCGCCAAAGCTCCATGTGTGAAGGTTCTGCTGCTCGATGTCGTCATCAGCCACTTTCGACAGTGTTTCTTGAACCTTGTCTTTCAAGCTCTCTTTCAACTCGTGCAGATCTTTGTGCTCTTTCAGCTTACGGCGACGGTGGTCTACCGCGCGGAATGTCACTTTCAAGTGCTCTGGGATCTGATCAAGTTTCCAATCATCACGTACTACTTCGACACCTGTCATGCGGCGTAACTCTTTCTCTAGAGAATCGAGTAGCGGCGCTTCAAGTGGCGTTACTCGCGCAAGGAATGCATCTGCATAGTTCGGCGCAGGCACAAAGTTACGTCGTAACGTCTTAGGTAGCGATTTGATAAGGCTAATGACAAGTTCTTGACGTAACCCCGGGATCTGCCAGTCAAAGCCACTCTGCTCTACTTGGTTCAGAATCGGCAGTGGTACGTGAACCGTCACACCATCGTTATCGTCGCCCGGCTCAAATTGGTAGCTCAATTTCAGCTTCAAACCATTTTGATGCCAGAAGTTCGGGTAATCTAAATCAGTAACATGGCTCGCATCGCCACGGAACAGCATCGATTTCTCGAAGTTCAGTAGCTCAGGCGTCTGTTTGCTGGTTTTCTTCCACCACGTATCGAAGTGACGGCCAGAAACCACCTCTTCACCAACGCGTTGGTCGTAGAAATCAAACAGCTCATCGTCATCAATCAAGATGTCACGACGACGCGATTTATGCTCTAACTCTTCCACTTCTTGCAGAAGCTTGCGGTTCTGTTTGAAGAAGGCATGTTTAGTTTCCCATTCACCTTCAACCAGTGCGCTGCGTACAAACAGTTCACGGCTAACAGTCGGGTCAATTGCACCGTAGTTCACTAGGCGCTTAGGTACGATTGGAATGCCGTAAAGCATCACTTTCTCGTGCGCCATGACCGCGGCTTGTTTCTTCGACCAATGAGGTTCGCTGTAGCTGCGCTTAATGAGGTGCTTGGCTAACGGCTCAATCCACTCTGGTTGAATCTTGGCGATGATACGACCCCAAAGTTTTGAGGTTTCCACCAGCTCAGCTGACATGATCCACTTAGGCTGCTTCTTAAACAGGCCAGACGCTGGGAAGATATGGAAGCGAGCATTACGTGCACCTTGGTACTCGTTCTTCTCTTGGTCTTTCATACCAACGTGCGATAGCAAACCCGATAGCAGCGACTGGTGAATGCCTTCGTAGCTACCCGGTTCGTCGTTAAGCTTGGTATCCAATTCACGCATTGCTTGGTGAATTTGGAAGTAAACATCTTGCCACTCACGAATGCGCAGGTAGTTCAGGTAATCTTGCTTACACTGTTTGCGGAACTGGTTACTCGACAGCGCTTTTTGCTGCTTCTTGATGTAGTCCCACAGGTTAACGAAGGTGATGAAGTCTGAGTCTTTATCGAAGAAACGCTTGTGTTTGTCGTCAGATGACTGCTGCTTGTCTGATGGACGCTCACGCGGGTCTTGAATCGACAATGCAGACGCAATAACCATCACTTCGTGCAGACAGCGATTGTTGGGAGCTTCAATCACCATACGTGCTAAACGCGGGTCGATTGGAAGCTTAGATAGCTTGCGACCAATAGCGGTTAGTTTCTTAGTATCGTCGCCTTGGTTCTTGCTCTTGCTGTTTGGTTTGCCGGATGCAATCGCGCCTAGCTCTTCAAGCAGTCTTACACCATCTTGGATGTTGCGTTTGTCTGGCGCTTCTACAAATGGGAAAGCTTGGATATCACCTAGTCCAAGCGCCGTCATCTGTAGGATTACCGACGCTAGGTTGGTACGCAGAATCTCTGGATCAGTAAACTCTGGGCGTGATTCGAAATCTTCCTCTGAGTACAGACGAATACAGATACCTTCAGCCACACGACCACAACGACCTTTACGCTGGTTAGCACTCGCTTGAGATACAGGCTCAATCGGTAGACGTTGTACTTTAGTACGGTAGCTATAGCGACTGATACGCGCTGTACCTGGGTCGATTACGTACTTGATACCCGGAACCGTTAGCGAGGTTTCCGCAACGTTGGTTGCCAGTACAATTCGACGACCCGTGTGCGATTGGAAGATGCGGTTCTGCTCACCCGCTGATAAACGTGCATACAACGGCACGATTTCAGTGTCACGCAGGTTACGCTTACTTAGCGCATCTGCCGTGTCACGAATCTCACGTTCACCGTTCATGAAGATCAGGATGTCGCCTAAGCCTTCATCACACAGCTCATCAACCGCTTCGAAGATGCCTTCCATTTGGTCGCGATCTGAATCACTGTCTTCCCCCCCCAGTGGGCGGTAGCGTGTTTCTACAGGGTAAGTACGACCAGATACTTCAATGATTGGCGCATTATTGAAGTGCTTAGAGAAGCGCTCAGGATCGATAGTCGCCGACGTGATGATCACTTTTAGATCAGGACGCTTTGGTAGCAACTCTTTCAAGTAGCCCATGATGAAATCGATGTTCAAGCTACGTTCGTGCGCTTCATCGATAATGATGGTGTCGTACTGGTTTAAATAACGGTCGTGCTGAATCTCGGCCAGTAGAATACCGTCGGTCATCAGTTTGATTTGGGTGTTATCCGAGATTTGATCGTTAAATCGAACCTTATAACCCACAAACTCACCCAGTTGGGTTTCCATCTCTTCTGCAATACGGTTCGCTACAGAGCGCGCAGCCAGACGACGTGGCTGAGTATGACCAATTAGGCCATAGCGACCGCGTCCAAGCTCAGAACAGATCTTAGGAAGTTGAGTTGTTTTACCTGAACCCGTTTCACCCGCCACGATCACCACTTGGTTCTCTTCAATTGCCTTAGCGATATCGTCACGCTTTTGGCTTACTGGCAGGATTTCAGGGTATTCGATGGTTGGCTTTTGCGCAGCGCGCTGGGTTGCCGTCATCATCGATTGGGCAATATCTAGTGCAATCTCATCAAAGACGGCGTGTTTCGATTTCTCGTTTTTAATTCGGTTAGCACCTGCAATTCGCTTACTCAGACGGAAGCGATCGCGCATCATACATTCTTTGAGCGCTTTACGAAGAGAGGCAGGTGTATTTTGGGAGGCCTTAGCCTGAGAAGCAGAATTCTTGTCTGCCGCGTCCGAACGTGCGGCGTCTTGATTCTTATCTGCTTTTTCCGGAGACGAAGTCAAAGCGTGTCCTATTCTTTTCATTACATAAAACTTTGCGAATTGTAGCACATAAGGGCTAGAACAAGATAACGGAAAGCACCTCACAAAAGCGCACCTTCTAGAGTCATTCAATTTTTTCGAACAACTTAAGCGAATCTATCGCCTTTTAGGCTCTCTTTGTTCTCCTATAATGCATCACATAACAAAAAGCACTTATTCAAGGAAAACCATTATGTCTCGTGTATTAGCCCTAAAATCAAGCATCCTAGGCGATTACTCTCAATCAACTAAACTGGTTGAAGAGTTCATCAAAAATGTAGACCAAGATAAACTGACTGTTCGCGACCTAGCTGCAAATCCACTTCCAGTGTTGGACTTTTCAGTAGCCACTGCGCTTCGCGCAACGGAAGATCTTTCTCAAGATCAGCAAGCGATTGTTGACCTATCTGATACGCTAATCGAAGAGATTAAAGCTGCAGATACGCTAGTGATTGCTGCACCTATGTACAACTTCACTATCCCAACTCAGCTGAAAAACTGGATTGACCTAATTGCTCGTGCTGGCGTGACGTTCACTTACACAGAGAACGGCGTGAAAGGTCTAATCGAAGGTAAGAAAGCGATCGTCGTAACGACTCGTGGTGGTATTCACAAAGACGCGGCAACTGACAGCGTGACACCTTACCTACGTACAGTACTTGGCTTCGTTGGCATCACAGATGTGGAATTTGTTTACGCAGAAGCACTAAACATGGGTGAAGACGCAGCAGCAAAAGGCATCTCAGAAGCGCAGAGCAAACTGGCTGAACTGGCTTAAGTTAACGCTGTTTCAAAAGAATATAATCTGAATGAAAAAGAAAAAGCCTCATATCATTATGAGGCTTTCGTCGTTATATCGAGTTGCATTTAAAACTCATATTGGAAATAGATGGTGTTGTAGTTACTGCCACCTTTAATGCGACCAAACTGTGACGCGTTTTCGAAGATAGCCGAACGGTGGTGCAGCGAGTAACCGAACCATAGATTGTTGAGATCATTCTTACCGAACAGATCGCCTACATTGACATCAAACGAGAAGTCTAAGTAGTTCAACAGGTGACTTGCGGTATAGCCCTTCTCTGCCATCTCGGTAGCTTCAATGTAAGTAATTGAATCGATGTATGACATACCTTCTGCGACACCAAAACGCCATTGCGTTGGCCAGTTAAAGGTGTAGTAAGCCTTAATCGCAACCACATATTCGGTACTGCTTGATTGAACCTCTGAACTCCAGTGGTGAACGATACCTGGCGTTAGATAAATATCCAACGGAAAACCAAATATTTCATCCGTCAGTGGATGACCGTAGAAGAATGAGGTCAGCTGGTTATTGAACTCATCTTTCTCGGCGTTGAACTTCATGATGTCGCCGATGTTTGATGGCGTTGCCCAACCGTGTGCCACACGAAGATAGGCTGGGTTACTAAGTCGAGGTTTTGGCGCTTTCTCTTTGTCATTAAAGAAACCAAATCCGACGTAGAATTCACCTTGGTAGCGGTCTTCAACAATTGACGATTCGTAGGCGTTATCATCTAAGCGAGTAACGCTCGTAGAACCAAGCAGGTACAAGTTAGAAATAACGTGATATTTGGCTTCGATACCCACATTGAAATCGGCACCGGCACCAATCGACTGCCCACCCACTTCATAATACTCAGTGTTAAAATCGGCACTCTTATAACGCAGTGTTGCACTTGGTGTGAACTCCCAGTCCCCTACTTCGTAGTAGCCTTTGGCTCTAAAGTTGCCATGAAAACGGTAAGAGTCGTCGCTCATAAACTCAGTTTCTAAGCGCCATTGATCGTCCAATTGGTAGGCAACCTGCGCACCAAAATCGGCGGTATCACCCTCGATTGCATTCTGTTCAGATGCAGGAATATCGATGAAACGCATGCGCGAAATTGCATTCAGCTGCCACTTCTCGTCGTCTGATTCGAGCAGGTAGGCACCCATTTCTGTGCCATCAATAAAGACATAGTCGTTCTTAAAAAACAGCATTGGCACGAACGAGCTTACCGTTTGGTCACCACCGGACGTGTCGTAGGGAATACTCGCCGTTCGATACATCGCGGCAATTCCCCACTCCTGCTCTTCGATCGCTGCTGCATTACCACTGCTAAGTAGCGCACACGAGCTAACCATGGTTGCTATTAATTTGTTCTTCATTACTGTTTTTTCTCTGTTGAGCCGATTTCTGCTACCGAATAGACATTTCTTGACCAATTTTGGTCAACTAACTTTAGGTTTGATCGTCATTGACCGTTACAATGAAGATCACCCTATGGTCAATTTAAAGTATTGTGAAAGTTTCCGAATTACAAAACATTATAAACCAGCTTCCGAGCGATGCCGATCCTGACGTTGTCATGGGAGAGGCTTGGTTACCTGAAAGACTAGTCGACACCACGCTTGATGGTGATCTGTTGTTTCTTCAATTTGATAATGCTCCTGAAGAAACACAAGGAGACGAAGAAGGTCGTGGTTTTGTGGAGCACGAAGTTACCATGATCCGAGAAAAACTCGAACAAATACTTGATGCTCCTTCAGACACCAAAACAAAAGCCGACGCGATGCTGGCTCTATTTTTAATGGGTCATGAACTTTCTAGCTCGGAAGTTATCGAAATACTCGAGACGCCCGAACCAGATAACGACTTAATATAATTAAAGAATAGTCCACCACCACGATTTTAGGAACACTGTGAAGCATTCGACACCTGAGACACTCCCCTTACTTATTGCTGGCCCGATACTGCGTAAAACGACCAAAGACGAGGTTGTCATCTGGGCCGTCACCAGTCAGCCGCTTTTAGGTATGGTTTCGCTCTACCATCGCGACCAAGATAACGCGTTTTATCAGTCAAAGTTGGCTGAGCAGCAAAGCTTGCGAATTGGTGTTTCAGCTTGGGTAACACTTATCCAGCTTCACGGTGAATTTCCAACCAATACGCCACTCGAGTACGATATCGAGACGGAACAAGGCACGCTTAAAGCACTAGCACCACATCTTACTTACAACGATCGCCAACGCGTTGAATTTGTTGTATCTGAAGAGTCGAATTACATTCTGCATGGCTCTTGTCGCAACCCGCACCATCCGAGTAAAGACAGTTTGGTCGCAGCTGACAACAAAGTAGAAACACAGACTCCTCAAGAGCGCCCTGACCTGCTGATGATGAGTGGCGACCAGATTTACGCTGACCATGTAGCAGGCCCTATGCTAGATGCCATTTGGCAAGTAATCCAACTGCTTGGTCTGCCAGATGAGCGCCTACCGACTGACGCTCAGGTTAATGATATTCATGACAGCCAGTCCCTGTTTGAAAGTGAATATCACCTTTACCAGCGCCACCACTATCTGCCGCATCACAATCAGTCAGACTCTTTGTTGGACAAACTGTTCCCTAACCGCAAGGTGCCTATCTTCAGTTCTCGTGATTGTGAAAACCACTTAGTGACATTGTCTGAATTCGTCGCTATGTATCTGTTGGTATGGTCACCTACTCTTTGGCAGTGCATTAACCGTGAACGTCTGATTGAAAACAACTTCGAACAAGGTGGCAGAAAGCTAACGCCACTTGAGCAACAACAGTGGCGCGATGAAACTGAGGTTATTAACGACTTCATTGCAGGTTTGCCACAGGTGCAACGCTTGCTCGCACACATCCCGACCTACATGATCTTCGATGATCATGACGTTACCGATGACTGGAATCTCACCGTCGGATGGGAACAAGCGGTGTTGCAAAACCAGTTGGCAACACAAGTGATTGGTAATGGCCTCGCGTCTTACTGGCTTTGCCAAGGTTGGGGTAATGCGCCTGAGAAGTTCAATGATGTGTTTATCGAGCACGCTAAATCGGTGTTTGAGATTCAAAGCTCACAAGAAGCCAAGTCACTTGAACCTATGCCACTTCAACCCAAGATTGACGAGCAAGCGCATCAAGCGTTCGTCGAATACTTGAGTCGCTTTGAAGATTGGCACTACACCATCGATCTATCACCGAAGGTGATTGTGCTTGATACTCGTACTCGTCGTTGGCGTTCAGAATCACGCATGAACAAACCGTCAGGCTTGATGGATTGGGAAGCTCTGATTGAATTCCAACATCAACTCATGCATCAAGATAAGGTAATCATTATCTCTGCTGCACCGATGTTTGGCGTTAAGTTTATCGAAGCACTGCAGAAAATCATGACTACCTGTGGCCAACCGCTGCTCATTGACGCGGAGAACTGGATGGCCCACCCAGGTAGTGCTAACACCCTCATCAGCATTTTCACCCACACCAAAACACCGACCAACTTTGTGGTGCTTTCTGGCGATGTGCACTACTCCTTTGCGTACGACATCAAGCTGCGTTATCGCAAAAACAGTCCGAACATCTATCAGATCACTTGTAGCGGTATCAAGAACGAGTTCCCAGCACCTCTGCTTAAGTTCTGCGACGTATGTGATCGCCTGCTGTATAGCCCGCGTTCAATACTTAACTACTTCACCAAACGTAAGCGTTTGAGAATCGAGAAGAGAAGCCCTGACAACCAGAACTTCTATCGCCTTTCAAACCGCAGCGCGATTGGTGAACTTAAGCTCGATGAATCGGGAAAACCTATTTCAATCACTACCTTGAGTGGCGATGGAAAGGTAACTCGTTTCCCAGAGCCTGATTAGGGCTAATGACTCGTCAAACTACCTATAGTTTTGTCAACATAGTGTAAATCCACTTGCGAATGACCTAGGTAAGCCCAATATTAATAGTATTAGCTCAACCTATATCTCAATATTATCAATTCGGTTGAGCGTGCAACTTAGTCCTGTTTCGTAGATTGGAGCTTATTATGTTTAATTCTCTTACTTCACTGTTCAAACAACTGATTGAAGGTGAAGACCTTAGCAAAACCTCGAAAGCATCGCCCAATATTGCGATTGCGAGCCTGCTGTGTGAAGTCGCTGGTGCTGACCACGAAATCGATGAGAAAGAGCAAGCAGCCAAACTCATGCTGATTCAGCGCCTGCTAGGTCTAACAGAAGAAGAAGCTGCTCAACTGCTTGAAAAAGCGCAGCCACAAGTTGACCAATCTGTGTCTCTGTATGATTTCACTTCGCAACTTAGAGAGCTATCACAACCGGTGCGTATCGACTTAATTAAGGCGATGTGGGAAGTGGCTCATGCTGACGGTGAGATTGATCCGATGGAAGATGCGGTGATCCGCAAAACCGCAGAACTGCTTTATGTGGACCACAGCGATTTCATTAAGACAAAACTGAGCGTGCTTGGCGAAGAGTAGCCTTGTCGCGATCCCTCATGCAACACCACCTAATATCCCAATTGCGTCGAAGACTAACCCAACAATGAGTTAGTCTTGATATCTATAATCACTAAAGAGGGAACATCAACCACTAGAGAGGGAACGTCCGTAAAAAATGCCCTTTAGCTCCAGAGGGACACCATTTTTATGGATAAACAGCCCTCTTTGGTCTGAGACCAAAACACTGCGTTTATTCTCTAGCTCCTGAATAAATAGGTTTTTTACATTGAATGTTTGAGGGTTAGACGCCTGGTCTTGTTCGGTCTGGTAGAAATAGTAATGATCCCCCCAACGCAGGAAAACACCAAAGAACTGCTTGGCATGAATCACCTTACCCTCTCGGTCATAACCAATGTAATGCATTTTTGAACGACCATTTCTGAGGCGCAGTGTCAGCTCTTCATACCCTAGGCCATCATAAGTCACCTTAAACTGATAAGCGTTATTGGTGGACATACCGGAAACCAATCCTACCGATAAGATAAGAACAACAACCAGGATAATTGGTAGAAAAAAATGTCTCATGCTAGGACTCTTGGCGGCAGGTAAGTGACAAAAACTCAGAGGTAATCTCAACCCACTGACCGTCCATTAAAGCAACGGCTTGAATATTGTTGCATCCAACACCTCGGTCATGCAGATACACGCGAGTTACCCCTCGCTCTGAGAGTTCCTCAAAAAGCGCCTCGTCTTTCTTAATGATTTTGATGTCATCATGAACGACCTCTATCCCTGCAATGGTCTCATGATTCATGAAAAATGCCATTTGAGAAAAAGTGGTTAAAAGCCCGATAGCCACCAATGAGCCGAGCGCTCCTTTCACTAGCGATGCTAAAGCGATTCCAAATACCATTTTCTGGGTGGACTCGAGAGTATCGGATAGCTCAGCCGCTTCAGCGTGAGTTTCTACCTTAGTTCCCGTATCGTCAGTAGTTGGAATCGACGCTAAGGAATCAAGAGCTGGAATGCAGTAGCCCTCTTTTTGCACTGTCACGACTTTGAATGGTGCATCCAATGTAATCAACGCATTACGAAGGTTTTTAATGGCAACATTTAACGAGCTACTGGTTACTATTTTTCCAGGCCAACACTGTTCGAGCAAAACATCACGCTTAATGGTCTTCGGGGACTCTTTATACAATAGATTTAGGATCAGGCACTCTGAATAAGAGAGGTTAACTTGGTGAGAAGAAGTCGTGCTTCGTAAGGTGCAAGTATCAAGCTCAAGCACTAAGTCATTTAAGGTAATTTTATTATTGTCCATACAGTAGAAAAACGAATGTGCCAATCAATATAGATTAGCACATTTACAAATATTATATCGGAATCAAAGCTTTAGCTTAAAACCCAGCTCACTAACATGTATATCTGCAAAGCCTAGTTTAACTGCTTCGAGTTCATTCGCCACTTGCCGTGCGTGCTCCTCATCTTTGGCGAGCACTGCGATTGAGTAAACAGGTCGAATCATCTTTGCCTCACCATCGGCTGAGTCTGAAATGTCTTTGTTATAAAGATATGCTGAAGTGATGGTGCTTGTTGCACTCCAATCAACAATTTTCTGCAAATCACGTCCGATAACCTTATCCACCAGCAATTTATCTTCTGGCTTTTTCCAACTCAGTTCTACGGCGTAGTTGGTGAAGGCAACGTCGGTATTTAGCCACTTGTTCCCGATCTCTCGCACCTCGGTAATCTCTGCCAACTCTTTATATTGCAGTGGTAAGTTACCTATTGTATTTCGGACTTCTTGCTCACTGTTAGCTTCCATCACGAACTTAATGATAGGAAACGACTTGTCACCGATGAAGCTCTCGCTCACAAACATATCGTGAATTAAACCTGCATCAATCAAATTGGCGAAGGCTTTCTTTTGATTGGGCATTGCATCAAACACCGCTTGAGCATCATCGGTTTTCCACGCAACAGCAACGCCAAAAGCCGCTGCATTAATATTAAAAGATAAAAATAAGCTAAAAAAAGCTAAAGTCAGAGGGGTTGTATATCGCATCGACGTCATCTCTTAGTCTCGTATAATCTGGTACAGGTTAGGGTCAGCAGATACGCCTTGAAACATCATTGGCGGTAACTCTTTTCTCATGTGCGCTATGGCACTTTTGAACATGGCTTCGCTTTCCCACTGCGCTACGTTGATAAAACGGTAAGTCGCATCATAATCGAGTGAACGGTGCAATTTAGTCGATATATACCCCGGTTGTTGCTCAAGAATGTCTCTCGCAGCCTCCCAATACTCAAGCGTTACCTCTTCGCTTGCCGCATCGACAGCAAACGTATTAATCAACACTACTGGCTTAGCCACAGCCAAGCTGCTCATCGTTAACATCAAAGCACCGAGTGTGTGCTTTAACGATTGTCTGATTATTGTTTCTTTCATACTCACTCCCTTGTAAAAGCGAGAGAAACTTAACATAGGATTTCACGATAAAAAGACCACGAGTCGATCTTTAATATTAATTAAAAATAGATACCTTAATCGCCCCCTTCGCCCCACAAAAATGCACCTAAATCAGTTTCTACAACTTCTGCAATTCACTGTTCCATCATTTTGATTCTCATATTGATATATTCACTCGCTCTCCTATCCCCAAAATAACAAAAAACATTAAAATCTATTATTTTCATATAGTTAAATTTTGGCACCCTCTTTGCTCTATTTAGGTTTTTAGGGACAAAAGGGAACCGACCATGAGAAAGCTACTTCCAACAATATTAACAACATCAGTTGCTCTCACCTTGCATGGATGTGGAGGAGGTGGCGGCGGAGGCGGAGGCAGCACATCAACACCTGCAGCAACACAGAGTTTCTCAGATATTTCAGTGCCGAGCTCTTTCGAATGGAGCGGCTCAACTTCTCGAGACCTGACAATTAATGTTGTCAGTGATGTTTCACAGCGTGACGGAGAGGCGGCAGCGATCCGTGGTGCTCACATCGTAAAACTGTATAGCATGAGCAGTGACGGTACCGACTCCCAACCATTTTATACGGGGATGACAAATAGCGACGGCCAGCTGACTAACACATTAAGCCTGTTAGACACATGGCAAGGCATTAAGTTGGTGGCGCTTGTTCGTGGTAATGAGTGTATCTCTCAAGTTGACTCGACAGACATTACCAATGATCTGTACGTCAGCTGCAACATCGTTTTAGACGCAGATTAAGGAGTGAATATTATGGATAATATGAAAAAATCACTACTTGTTGCTGGTTCCATCGCTGCGTGTAGCTTTTCCAATCAAGTATTTGCAGCGGCTTCAGACAACCAAACCGTCGATAACGGTGACGGCTCTACGACCGTGACCCAAACGATCAATGCTAGTAGTACTTCTCCTCATTATGTTGCACCGTCTGGATACGGATTTTCGATCTACAGTAACAAGAATGAAGACTACTCTTGGCAACATGACATCTCTATTCCGGCTGGAGCTCAAGTAACCTCTGCGACATTGACAATTTATGCCTACGATGTGGATTCTGAAGCACACCATGGTGAAAATGGTGAGTACGACAGTGTTACCGTCGACGGCACTATGCTCAACCCTGGCTTCCTACAAGGTACCAACAACAACTGGTCTACTACTGTATTCGACCTACCGCTTGCTTCATTGGATGACGGCTTAATTAATGTAGATCTAGACATTGATGTTAATGGCGACGGTTGGTTAACCACGCTCGACTACAGCTTATTGACGGTAACTTATACTGAGATCGAGAACGATCCTCCATTCACCCCAACCTTATCTCGCAGTAGTGGATTAGGCGATAATGACCCACTAGTAGTGTCAGTAACAGGCCCAAGCCCTGCCGACCCAGACGGTGACTCAGTCACTTATACCTATCGCTGGTTTGTGGATGTTGGACAAGGTTTCTATGTGGACGATGAATTCGTCGGCAAGGATGACAACAATGGCGCTACTCTACTAGCTAATCAAACTGAAAATGGCGAGCTTTGGAAAGTACAAGTGACTGCAGTTGACTCTAACGGTTTAATCAGTAACTTTGCAGAAATCAGCTGGCCAGAGATTGGGGATAGCGATGGCGACGGTGTTGCTGACGCCAACGACTATGCGCCAAACGATCCGAATATCGCCTTCTACAGCCGTACGCCAACAACCGGCTGGCATACATTAGCGTACGAAGATTTATGGCCTTATGAAGGCGATTACGACCTGAATGACTTCGTCACTCGCTACGCTTACGGTGTTTACACTAACGCTAGCAATGAGATCACCCGCTTCGATTACTACGGTCAAGCCGTTGCGCGTGGTGCCGCTGACAACAACAGCTTCGCCATATCTCTCGCTGGATTGGAAGCGTCTGATGTCGGTACACTGACTCGTACAATCGACGGCGTAACTACAACAGTGACTCCTGAATCTGGTCACAGCGGCGAGATGGTCTTCGTGTTGATTGACAGTGTGAGCGATCTGTTGCCAGCCAACGGCTCTTCTAACTTCTATAACACTGAGGCAGGTGATAACCGAAGTGCGGTAGATTACAGCGCATCACTAGTCATTGATGGCTCTATGAGCAGTTTGGCACCAAAAGCGTTCAACCCGTTCATTTTCAAAGTGGGTTCTCGAAACAAAGAGATTCATTTAATGAACTACCCGAGCACAGACCTTGCGAATACCAACATATTTGGCGTAGGTGATGATGACAGTGTTGTTGAGAATAACGAGTTCTATCAAACTCAGGCGGGTCTACCTTGGGCATTAGATATCCCTGCTAACTGGGCTCATCCATACGAGAAAACGGACACTAGTCGGGCTTATCCTGACATTACACCTTGGGTAGAAAGCGGCGGCGCAACCCACACCGACTGGCACTCTAACCCAGCACCATCGAAAACGTGGTAACAGAGTCGCTATCCCAACCTATAAAGAGTAACTAATAAGAAAAAAGCCATCATTACTGATTGAGTAATGATGGCTTTTCTAATGAGTAACACTGATTTCTAGAGCATGGTTAGTGTTAGCTTAGCAAGGTTGTATGCATCGACATACCCTGAGTGCTGACGCCCTTCCCACTCGATATTTTGTGCTTCTTGAGCAGCTCGGTGACCGATACGTTTGTCTTTCAGACGATGTTGAATGCGATACAAGGTCGCAATATTCAAGAACTCGGTAAACGGAGGTTCAATCCCCTTCTCAATACACTCTTTGTGTAGTATCAGGTCATCACGCCCCCAAGCTGCATAAATCTTATTGGGACCACCGAAGTTTTTGATCATCGACTGAACGACAGACGCCAATGGGCGGCCCTGCTTTTCGATTTTACGTGGAGTAATACCAGTTAATTCAGCACAAAACAGAGAGACTTCATCTTTTTCAGGCTTAACGTAGTACTGCGCGCGTTTAACGATTTCTCCTGAAGCCAGATCAATCTCAGCTAGACCCACTTCAATGATCTCGCCGGTTGTTCCTACTCCATCTTCGTTCCAACAGCACATTTCCAAATCGAAACAGACTACTCGATTGTGATTCATACGTTGCCTAATTCTCTCGTCTAAAATTTTAAAGCAGGGATTGTACCTGAGCCTATTAAAGATCTCGACCCCAAGGCAGCTAAGTGTTCAAATCACCTGCAATCGTCACTTGGTTGCGCCCGTTGACTTTACTTTGATAAAGCATACTGTCGGCGAGTTGAAGCGTCTCTTCGATGCCCTCATTGACGCGGATAGTTGCGCCGATACTCAAGGTGCAATTAAGCTGTTGACCTTTGTGTTCACAAACGCTTTCTCGCACCTTATTTAGAATACAGTCTAGATAACTCGACAGTTGCTCCCTCTCGGAAATACTAGAAAGGATACAAAACTCATCCCCACCAACTCGGAATAAATTGTCGCCTGATTTAAGACTGGTTGAAATAAGTTTCACTACGTGCACCAACAAAGCATCGCCGGCAGGGTGACCATATTCATCATTGATCACTTTAAACTTATCAATATCAAACCCAATGAGGCTAAACGGCGTGTCACCTCTTATGGCCTTATCGAGCATTTTATTAAAGGCACGTCGGTTGTATATTTCAGTTAGGCTATCGTGATTAGCCAGAAAACGAAGCTCTTCCGTGCGCTTATCAAGCATTTGAGAAAGCCGTTCTTTCTCACGTACTTGTAAATTCACAATGTACGCCAACAGCAGCGAGATCATAGTCCCGACTATGGCGATACCTGCCAGTACCAAATAGCCGTTGAATGAGATGTAGGAATTGCTCTTGTAATCGATGGTCCACTGTCGATTAGTTAGCATAATATGCTTAGTGATACTCTGACCATCGACGCCTTCAAAGCCTTCTGACTCAAACAACAGGGGGGCATCTTCCGCTTCAAAACCATGGTCCGTAACACGCACATACACATCCATATCACCCACGGTTGAGGCTAAAAGGTTTTCAAAATAGAAGGTTGTTCGAATTACCCCAATCACCACGCCAAGCAAATCATCGCTTTGACCATCAAATACTGGGTGGTACACCAACATACCGGTTTTAGGTAAATCTCTACTCAAACCGTCCTGCAGTAGTCGTACTTTATCTGAAATATTCGCTTCTCGAGTCTCACGTATATTGTCCACGATGAGCCTAAAGCGGTCACGAGAGGAGTAGAACCCTAATACTTGATTGTTAGGTTCTGTATTCGGATAAAGGTCGGTCGCGATAAACGCTGGTTCATCATCTAGCACATAGCCATAGGTTTTAGGACCATGTTTAGGGATGGTGTAGATTTCAAAAAAGGGATTCAGCGATTTCATTTTCGCTGTGTATTGCTCCATTTCGTCTGCAGTGACTTTTTGCATCCATTGCAGGCCAATAAGGCTTTTGGATCCGTTAATGGTTTGTTCTGCGAATCGATCGAACTTGTCCCAATGTTGAGGATCATTGGAGTAAAAGAAATTTGCACCAGAGCCGATATAGGCAACGTCGTTGTCGATGAAAGCTTTCAAACTCAAAGTCTGATGATCAGCAAAACTGTTTAGGTTGGCCTTTAAGGATCGACTTTGAGTTATGGCAACGATGACGAGACACAAAACCGTTATTAAAAACGTGACGAAAAAAGTAATTAACGGGAGCGTTCGTTTTTTCAACCCAGTCCTAGGGTCGATAGTATGCGGCATAGAGCTTCCAAAACATGTTAATTGATTCGAAATTATACACCGACAGTATAATAGACTCTATTCCCCTTTAGGGATGATTCTGGAATAGAACTAACACTATTTACACACCACGGACATTAGTGGCGATTAAACCAACAAATCCCGATTACTTTTCAAGCTAACACGCCAAAAAAACCCGTTATCAAAAACATAAAATAAAGCTCTTAGACCTTGAATATGCTAGTATCTACCCATATTTATAGCTTGAAAGAAACTGAATTACCCTAAGGTAAATCACTCTTCTTTCCGACCAGTATATTCATCTATACAAGCGAATATACCGTTAAATCAATCTAAAGAGAAATCACAATGAACTTTGATTTAAACCTTATCCCACAAACGTTTGATATGCTTCACGCAGGCCTAACTGCATCAAGCGTTTTACTACTGCTGATCGCTGTATCTCGCAAATCTAAAGTCGTCGAGAAAGTGGTTGAAAAACCAGTAGAGAAAATTGTTGAAGTTGAAAAGCCGGTTGAAAAGATCGTAGAAGTTGAGAAAGTTGTTGAAGTTGAAAAAGTTATCGAAAAAGTAGTAGAAGTTGAATCTAAGCTAGCAACAGCATCAACGGATTCTGCAATGCAGCTTCTATCTATCATGCAACAAGAAGCTCGCCTGATTGACTTCCTAAAAGAAGACCTAACGTCGTTCTCTGACGAAGAAGTTGGTGCTGCAGCACGTGTTATCCACACTGGCGGTCAAAAAGTACTGAGCGACTACGTAACTCTATCTCACATCCGTAGCGAAGACGAAGAGACTCGCATCACTGTGGCTGAAGGTTTCAACCCACAAGAAGTTCGTCTAACAGGTAACGTAACTGGTAGCGCACCATTCAACGGTACGCTTGTTCACAAAGGCTGGAAAGCGACTGAAATGAAGCTACCTAAACTGGCTGAAAACTACGATGCATCTGTTATTGCTCCTGCAGAGGTAGAACTATAATGGACCAGCATAACCATTTATCTCAAGACGCTTCGTCTCAAGAGCAACCAGCACAAGAGCAAGGCGCTAAGTACAGCGTTGGTATCGACTTGGGTACAACACACTGTGTACTTTCGTTCATCGATACAACAAACGAAGACGCTCGCGTTGAGGTAATGCCAATCCCTCAGCTTACTGCTCCGGGTACAGTAGAAACGCGCAGCCAACTTGGCTCGTTCTTATACCAGCCGCACGAACACGAGATGAACGAAGCGTCACGCGTTCTTCCTTGGTCAACAGAACCAAAAGCACTGGTTGGTGCGATTGCTCGTAACCTCGGCTCGAAAACGCCAATCCGCCTAATCGCTAGCGCGAAATCTTGGCTATGTCACGGTGGCGTTAACCGTCGTGATGCTTTCCTTCCTGCAGGTAGCCCTGAAGAAGTTGAAAAAGTATCACCGCTGAAAGCGACTGAGCTTTACCTAGAGCACCTGAAAGATGCTTGGAACCACGCTAACCCATCACACCCGCTTTCTGAGCAAGATGTGACCATTACTGTTCCTGCATCTTTCGACCCTGCAGCTCGTGACTTAACGGCAGAAGCAGCACGTAACGTTGGCTTCACGCACCTAACACTTCTAGAAGAGCCGCAAGCGGCACTGTACAGCTGGATCGATAACAGCAACGATCAATGGCGTGACGAAGTTGAAGTTGGTGACATCGTACTTGTTGTCGATATCGGTGGTGGTACGACTGACCTTTCTTTGGTTGAAGTGACAGAAGACGACGGCAACCTAACTCTGAACCGTATCGCGGTAGGTGAACACATCCTACTTGGCGGTGACAACATGGATTTAGCGCTGGCTTACCGTCTGAAGATGAAGCTAGCACAAGAAGGTAAAGAGCTGGCTCCTTGGCAAGTTCAAGCAATGACACACGCATGTCGTGATGCAAAAGAAGCGTTACTAAACGATGCTGAACTGCAATCTGTGCCAATCGTTGTTCCAAGCCGTGGTTCTAAGCTACTGGGCGCAACGCTTAAAACTGAACTAACACAACAAGAAGTACAGCAAACTCTGGTTGATGGTTTCTTCCCTAAAGTAGCTGTAACTGATCACCCAGTTCAGAAAACACGTGGTGCACTGACTCAAATGGGTCTGCCTTACGCTCAAGATGCGGGTATTACGCGTCATATTGCGGCTTTCCTATCTAAGCAAGCAAACGCGCTATCAGGTGGCGAAGAAACGGCTCAGCAAGATTTTAACCCATTCGCAAACATGCCAGGCATGCCAGGTGCGGAAGCGCCAACTGCTGATTTCATCAAACCAACGGCTATCCTATTCAACGGTGGTGTTCTGAAATCTAGCCTACTGGCTGATCGCCTTTCAGACACGATCAATGAGTGGTTGATCAACGCTGACGCTGAATTTGCTAAGCAGCTTTCTGGTCTTGATCTGGATCTTGCCGTTGCAAGCGGTGCTTCTTACTACGGCGCTGTTCGTCGTGGTCAAGGCGTACGTATTCGCGGTGGTATCGCTTCTGCTTACTACGTAGGTATCGAAAGTACGATGCCAGCAATTCCGGGTATGGCTCCTCCAATGGAAGCACTGTGTGTTGCACCATTTGGTATGGAAGAAGGCTCAAGCGTTCAAGTACCAAGCCAAGAGTTCGGCCTAGTGATCGGTCAACCGGTTCACTTCCAATTCTTCGGTTCAACGACACGCCGTGATGATGAAGCTGGTACTCACCTTGACCACTGGGCACCAGAAGATCTAGAAGAGCTACCAGAAATCCAAGTGACTCTGCCAGTGTCTGAAGGTCGTCGTGAAGGCGAAGTCGTCCCTGTAACGCTTGCTTCACGCGTCACTGAGTTAGGTACGCTTTACCTAGAAGCTATCGCAACTGACAACGGTCAGAAATGGCACGTTGAGTTTGACGTTCGTGAAGATTCGAACCAAGACTCAAACGAGCAAGCATAATGATTCAACGGCACCTTCGCGGGTGCCGTTATTTTATCAAAGCGTGATTCTCTGCCGCTGATACGGATAACCTAGAGAATCTGTTTTCAACCGATACATTGAAATCCAAAGTGATGATATTCCCGACTCAATTGTTTATCACGATTGATGTAATACCTCCTTATCGGGAATGACGTTTAAGAATTACGACAATAAGACCAACTCTTTCAACAAACTGGTCATCACTTAAGAAGAATAAGGTTTTGTATGGCATCTCCTCGTTTCTTAGTCGGTATCGATTTGGGTACCACCAACACTGTGGTGGCTTACTGTGAAATCACCGACGATTTACAACAATCCCCTGTTTCTCTGTTCGACATCGACCAGCTTATTGGCCCTGGCGAAGTGGTTCGTAAACCCCTACTCCCCTCTTTCCGTTATCACCCAGCTCAAGGGCAGATTGCACAAAACGATCTTACCCTTCCATGGGACGTTGAACCTGTCGCTGGCGATATTAGTAATGTGATTGTTGGCGAATGGGCACGTGAACTCGGCGCTAAAGTTGAAGGTCGTCAGGTATCCAGCGCTAAAAGTTGGCTCTCTCACCAAGCTGTAGACCGCAACTCAGACATCTTGCCATGGGCAGGTGCAAGTGACGTTGATAAGGTTTCACCTGTTGTGGCGAGTGCAAGCTACCTTAACCATATCCGCCAAGCTTGGAACTACCGCAACCCTAGCAACAAACTGGAAGATCAAGACGTTGTAGTAACTGTGCCAGCATCGTTCGATGAAACAGCACGTAAGTTAACCTTAGAAGCGGCTCAATTGGCGGGTCTTAACAAGATCTTACTACTAGAAGAGCCTCAAGCAGTTTGCTACGACTGGTATGCACGCCACCAGCAAACGGCTGCTCAAGAGCTTGAACAACTACCTCTGATCTTGGTGTGTGATGTCGGTGGTGGTACAACCGATTTAAGTTTGATTGAAGCACGCTTCAATTCTCAAAATGGCGCAGAAGCAGAACTCGCCCTTGATCGTATCGGCGTCGGTGAACACTTAATGCTTGGTGGTGACAACCTCGACTTGGCTCTAGCTCACCTTGCTGAGCAACGTTTCAACCAAACGAAAAAGCTTAACGCTTCTAGCCTAACCAAGCTTATTCAGCAGACTCGTAGTGCTAAAGAGAGCCTACTCTCAAGCCAAGCACCAGATGACGTAAAAATCACCATGCTGGGTAGTGGTTCGAAACTTCTTGGTGGTACAAAGAGTATTGGATTGACCAAATCAGAGGTACACCAGATTGCTCTTGAAGGCTTCTTCCCTCTTTCTGACTTTAATGAAGTTCCAGACAAACGCCACAGCGCAGTGGTTGAGTTTGGTCTTCCGTATGTCGCCGATCCAGCAGTAAGCAAACATATCGCCGAATTCTTAACTCAGCATCAGCAAGTCTCGAAAGCCGCGTTAGAAAACTCTTCAATTGAGCACGATGAATCTGCACCCGCTATTCCGGTAGCCATCCTATTGAACGGTGGTGTGTTTAACAGTGACTTGGTGACCGATCGTATCACTCAATTAATGAGTGGTTGGAAAGGCTCGGATATCACCGTATTAGACAACCCGCATCCGGATTGGTCGGTCGCTTTAGGTGCCGTTGCCTTTGGTAAAGCACGACGTGGCGCACAACTTAAAATTGGTGGTGGTGCCGCACGCTCCTACTTCTTGCACCTACAAGAAAAGAACAAGATGGGCAAAGCACTTTGTCTACTGGCTAAAGGTACCGAAGAAGGCCATGAGATTCGTCTAAGCAGTCGTCGTTTCTCTTTAACTCTTGGCGAACCAGTACGATTCAACCTACTGACTTCCACTCATGATCAGATCGCTCACGATACTGCGATTCAAAATGGCGTGATGGTTGACGTCGATGCGGATCTTTTTTCACCGTTACCGCCTTATATCTCAACGCTGGAAGGCTTGGATGACAAAGAGCTTCAAGCTAACCAGAAAGAGCGTGTTGAGGTTCAGCTTGCTTGCCAATTAACAGAAGTCGGCACACTGAAAATGGAGTGTGTGAGCGTTAATGATGACAGCCAGCGTTGGTCGTTGGAGTTTGAGGTTCGCAATAAGCAAGGTGATGATACTGAGCAAGAGAAGCTCCACCCTCGTCTCGAAGAGTGTAAAGAGCTAGTATCTCGCCTCTACAGCGGTAATAAGAAAAGTGCCGATTCAAAAGAGATTAAAACCCTCGCTAAAGATCTTGAAAAGCGTTTAGGTAAACGTGATGAGTGGGACTTCACCACCTTACGTCACCTCTTTGATACCTTCTCACTAGGTAGAAAACGTCGCCGTCGTTCTGAAGCTCACGAGAAAAACTGGCTTCGCTTGGCTGGATATTCCATGCGTCCCGGTTTTGGTGATCCAACGGATTCATGGCGTATGGAACAGCTGTGGGGTCTTTACCAGCAAGGTATCCAGTTTAAGAATCACCAAGGCTGGACAGACTGGTGGGTATTCTGGCGTCGTGTTGCGGGCGGCTTAAACCAAGAGCAGCAAGAGACCATTTTGGCGGATATTGCTAAGTACCTACACCCAGGGGCGATGAAGAATCCTAAATCAGCGAAAGATGCACAAGACCATGGCTATGAGTCTATGGTTCGTTTAGCCGCCTCCTTAGAGCAACTGGAAGTAGAAGATAAAGCGCTGCTTTCGACTTGGTTCCTCAACAAAGCCATTAATCATAATCAGTTCGAGCAAGCTCACTGGTGGGCTCTGGGTCGTTTAGCGTCTCGTACGCCTCTGTACGGTAGCCAACACAGCGTCATTCCTCGTGAACAAGCTGAGCAGTGGCTACCTAAGCTGCTTGAACAGAATTGGCACAAAGAGCCAATGATCGCTTTTGCGGCAGTGATGATTTGCCGTAAGACTGGTGACCGCTTATTCGATATTTCTGATGATTTCCGCGCACAAGTTGTCGAGAAATTGAAGAGCAGTAAAGTGCCGGACTCGTGGCTAACGCTGGTGACTGAAGTGACAGAGCTTTCGGAGAGTGAATCTAAGCGAGTATTTGGTGATGCTCTACCAAGCGGGCTGAGTTTGATTCATAGTTAATAGCTCGAATACGATCACTTGATAATAAAAAAGCCACTTTCGCTGATTGAAAGTGGCTTTTTAGTTTATGTTGGTTACCTTGTTTAACCATTTAAATCGTTGAACCATAATGTGGTTTGTCATTACTAATGTTTTGTTCCAGTTGGGTTAATCGTAAAATCCGTGTGTTCGTAAATATCAGACAGTTTTTTAGGTTTCTTTGGTTTTGCTCCTCGTTTAGTTGGCTGATGAGTTTCGTTCAATATCCACTCCTCATGCATTTTTGCCGAATCCAAGAAATCTGGATCTTCCATTGCTTCCTTGCGAAGTTTATTTACACGTTCGAGAGTTTCCCAAATCATAATACTTCACCTCCACTAAGGCTACACTTCCCAATATAGGACTCCACCCGATTGATTCCATACTTTCCGGTAAAACCATAGTGAATTTGTGATTTACATATCGAAAACCTCCTTATAAGCACATTATTTAAACAGATAGAATGCTCTTATTTTTGTTAAAAAATAAACATGATCGTAGCGCTTTTTATATAATTTTTATAAACACACCACCTATGGGCTATGCCTCTGTCTTATTAAAAATACAAACGGAAGGAAATACATTATTTCAGATTGCAAAGGCAGAAAATTGACATTAAAGTCAACAGTATGACATTCCAAAAAGGTGATCATTAATGCCATTTACCAATATCTATCAATCCAGCTCTAAATATGCCATCAATGATCTAGTGAAAGAAATGGACCTCTCTTTATGGAAAAGCATGCTCAATAACATAGCAGAAGTACTTAATGCTCCCGCTGTTGGGCTTATTCTTACGGCTGAAGTTGGGTTCCAAAACATTGCGATGTCTTCTTCACCAGGTGTTAAAGCGAACCCTGGCAAAATCATCCCCAGAGACATCAATTTGTACTGCAAGAAAGTGATGGAAACCAGAGCAATGCTTTATGTAAAAAATGCGTCTGGTAAAGAGGAATGGAACGACAATCCCGAACTCACGCAGATGGGCTATGTCTCCTATCTAGGCTTGCCGATCTTCCAATCCGACGGCAGCATGTTTGCAACACTTTGCGCGCTAGACACTAAAGAGACCTCTTATAAACCGATACAGATAAATTTAATGGAGAGTATTCGTGCGCTATTGGAAAGAGAAGTACATACTGCAGAACGAGTGCGGAAATTGAAATATACGTCTAATCACGACGAATTGACCCAAATATTTAATCGTAGAGCGATATTAAGCGAGTCACCAAAATTCATCGATAGCACTATAGAAAATGGCATCAGTATTGGAGCTGTTTATTTTGATATCGACAGGCTTAAGTATGTCAATGATAACTTCGGACATAATATTGGCGACCAATATATAAAGTCCTTCTCTCATTCACTTCAACGTAACACTCGTAAAGATGATATTTGTGGAAGACTTGGAGGAGATGAGTTTCTCTTATTGTGTAGAGACATCACCGAAGATTCCCTAAGCAAGATAATAAACCGAGTGCAATCTGACTTTAAGACACACTCCCAAAAACTGGGGATAGATTGCCATGCCACTTTTAGCCATGGTTCACTTATTTACTCATCAAATATTCCACCTATCGAAGAGTTGATTCGACTAACGGATGAGCAAATGTACGAAAACAAAATGAGTAAACGTTACACCCAGCTAAAATAAAAAAAGCGTGCACTATGCTCGCTTTTCTATCGCTTAAAATTCAATTCAACTTATGCTCGATTACCGATTTTCACAGTACCATTAGTCGCAAACCAAAGTGCTTCAGAGCGACGGCGACCTAACAGAATTGGGCCATCATCGTAGAACAAGAAGTTCTTCCAATGCTTCTTAAATACAGACCATTTAGTCTCAAGAACATTGTACTTTTCATAGCAAAAATAGACAGTTACGTCATCTTGCCAGTCAATAAAGTCTAAGATCTCTTGTGGCATATCTGGTTCGTCAGCTTCCCAGTTTTCCATCCAGCTGATCTCTTGCTCCCAGTTAGATGCTTTGCTTGGCCAGTCTTGCGAGCTCAGTCTATCTGCGTCTGGGCTCTGTGGGCTTACATTCTCTTTCCAGAACTGAGAAGCGCGCGCCTGTGTCATAGGTTTGATCTTTTCTAAGTCTTCAGCAGGCAATGGCATTGACTGATGAGTGAAAATCCATTTTCTTTGGTATTCGTCCAAAGTTGTATATGACATCAAATTTCCTTAACTTTTAAAAAGCCTTGTTCATTCGGCTTGATAGTTTTACTACCGAGCTTAATCGCTCAGCAAATTCTAATTCTAGATCATCACGATCATTTATCTTCCCAATTCGGGTTGATCAATGAAGTGAGAACATGATCTCGCCACTGGCCATCGATCAAAAGGTAGTCTTTAGCAAACCCTTCTTTCTCGAAGCCTAAATGCTTTAATACAGCCGCACTTCTTTCATTGTGTGGGATATACCCTGCCATGATGCGATGCATCTTCTGCACTTCAAACATGTAGTCCAAAGCCATGCGAAGCGCTTTACGCATGTAACCATTGCCCTGCGCATCTTTCGCCAAGGAGTAACCCAGGTTACACGCATGAAATGGGAATCGAGATAGATTACTGAACGAGACGGTGCCTAACATTTCGTTGGTCTCTGCGTTGATAATCAAGCAGTAGTAAGCCAGCCCCATTTTGTGTAGCTCATTAAGCTTAATTAGACGCTGAGCCCAACCAGTGCGTTCGAAAAACGCCTCTTCACGAGTGGGTTCCCACGGCTTTAAGTGCTCACGGTTGGCTTGGAAATAACCACTAATCAGTGACGCATCGTCTATTTCTGCAGTACGCACAATCAGATTGCCTGAGCGTTTATATAGACGCTCAGGAGTACTTCTATCTTCCATCAAACGTCCCTAATTCTTGCGGATACCATAGTCTCGAAGCTTGTTAGCAATCGAGGTATGAGACACATTCAATCGTTTAGCGAGTTTGCGGCTAGATGGGAAAGACTGATAAAGCTTCTCTAAGATTTGCGATTCATAGTCTTTCATTATCTCATCCAATGAACCGTCTAGGCTAAGGTTAGCCATTCCAGAGTTCATGGTTTCTAGCTGAGGTAAGTGGAACTGCTCAACCGCTAAAGTATCACCCTCTAACTCAGTCAGTGCGCGAAGCACCATATTATCGAGCTGACGGATATTACCCGGCCACTGATAATTGCCAAGCTGCTCAACCAGTTCAGCAGTGAGCTTAGGTTTCAGCATGCCGAGTTGCTGCGCGTACTTAGCCACAAAAAGCTCAAGTAGTGGCGCAACGTCATTCGAGCGCTCTCTCAGTGCTGGAATCGACAGCGTCAGTACATTTAAGCGGTAGAAAAGGTCTTCACGGAACGAACCAGAGTCAGCCAGTTCAGACAGTTTGTGGCGCGTTGAAGCGATAATACGCACATCTGCATGCATCTCTTCTTCTTCACCAACACGTCTAAAGCTGCCGTCTTGTAGGAAGCGCAGTAGTTTAATCTGCAGGTGTGGGCTCATCTCACCGATTTCATCAAGGAAAACCGTACCGCCATTCGCTTGCTCAAAGATACCTTTATGGCCCTGCTCATGGTTAAACGAACCCGGAGCGTGACCAAACAGTTCTGTTTCCGCAACATCATCTGGCATTGAGGCACAGCTCAACACAAGGAAAGGCGATGAAGAGCGATGAGAGCGGTTATGGCACGCTTTCGCTAGCATCTCTTTACCTGTGCCCGTATCACCTTCAATAAGTAGCGGTTGGTCAAGCATCGCCAGTTTCTTAGCTTGGCTGATCAGCGCTTTATGACGGTTAGAGACACCGACAAAATGCTCGAAGCCTAAGTTGTTCTGCTCTGACAAAGAGTCTTGTTGCGCTTGGTCTTGTTGGCACGAACGAATGGTCATTACGCCACTGGCCAATACTGGCTCATTGACGTCACCACCAAGGTAGACAGGAAGGATCTCGATAGAGAAGTCTAAACCATCCAAAACCACGACTTCACGATGGCGTTTTACGTCACCCTCAATCCAACGACTGAAGTTAAAGTTAGGGACAAAAGTAGAGATTGGCTCACCCACGACCTCTTTCTCTGTCTTACCAAACAGATTAAGCGCAGCATGGTTAACCATGTCTACTGACCCTTTAAGGTCGATTGAGATAACTGGATCTGGAAGGTTTGCAAGTAGTGCAATCAGCTCTGTGTTATGCCTTTCGCTTGGCATAAACTGAATTTTTCGGACGTCCTTTACACCAGAAATTCGACGAATTTCAGCCATAAGTTCACTAAAAGCATCAAAATCGATATCTGGGCAATTCAGATAGATAATGCCTTTAACATCAATCTCGATACCACGCAGATCGATGCTTTTGGTTGCTAAAATATCAAGCAGCTCACGGGTTAAACCGAGTCTGTCTTCACACAATACTTCAAGACGCACAAGTATTCCTATTCAAGGTGTCAGGATAAGTTGACAGTAGTGTGAATTAAGGCCTCTATTCAGTCAAGAAGAAGAGTAAACAGATGTTTACTCTTCTCTCAATAATTACTTGATTGCGATACTTTTCAGCTCGTGTACCACGGCTTTGCGCATATGCGATAACTTCACTTTGCGATCTTGATGCCAAGGCATTGGTCGCAGCAGTGCCATCGCTTTTAATCCTAAGCGTGCAGTCAGTATACCGACACCTAAGCCTTGACCCGCTCTCGCTGACACTTTGCCTGCTAAATCCATAGAAACGAGATCCATACTTGCATCGATAGCCAGCTCACTCGCACCCGCGGCCGCCATGTTCACCAATACCAGTTTGAACAATTTCAAACGCGACCAGTAACCTAGCTCAATCCCATATACATCAGCCAGTTTGTCAATCATGGTGAAGTTACGCCAAGCCACCAGCAACATATCAGCTGCGGCTAACGGACTCACAGCAACAAGAGCTGCTGATTCTGTTGAGTATCGCGTAACGAGATTGGTAGCAATCTTATCTTGTTGCGACACCACAATCGCATCATACATATCCAGCACTTCGGCATCGCTGTGCGCTGGGTTAATGCTGTTCTTCCATTTATCGAACGCTGGCGACTCAGCAATAATACCGCCTTGCTTGGCGATATCTTCACAGAAGGCTTTACCCTTGCCAACGCTATCGCTTTTGAGCAGCACTTCGCTCTGCTCTTGAACACTGAAATGGTTTCTCAAAGAACGCAGTTTCCACAACTCTTTACCCATAGCACCAAGACCAAGCGACGCGATGGCCGCCATAAAGCCAGCCCAGCCAAGTGATAGCCAGTCCGACGTTTGGATAGCGGTGACAACACTATCGATAGCTTGCCAGCCCACTAAGCCTGCAAAAGCCGTTAGTAGACCTGAAGCCAGCCATTTACGACCGCGACTTGGACGGATGACCTGCTCTAGCTGTTTCTCCGGCTCGCCCTGCTGTTCGCTGTCTTGTTCTACAGCGGCAGGAACGAACTTCTCTTGCTGTTCAAATACGGTTTGCGCATTCAGCTCTGGCGTATCTTGACGTTTTTCTTCATCGGCAAACTCACTATTCAGTGGTTGGTCGAAGACTTGTTTGGTTTTCAATTCACTCATTCTTTAACCCCCTACTTCAATTTATCGCCAATAAGATATTCAAGTGCTTTGTCCATTCTCACATGCTGGCAAGGTTCATCAGAATGCTGAGGCATCGGCCTGAAGCTGGTGAAATCGAAACTATTCTGTTGCCAATAATCTTTGTGCGGCAACTTCTTCGGTACTTCACCTGGATACATGGTTTGTGGCTGTCCATCCAATGTCGTACCTTGTAGCGCTGGTTGGCTGCTCGAGCCTGAAGCGATGAAACCTGCACTGGTCGCTTGAATCGACGCGATACTCATGCAGCTCATTTCAATATGCTCAAAGGCCGCTTGCTGCCAAGCTGGATGAACCATCTGTTGTAGCAAAGACACGAGATTTGGATGCTGATCCGGTGTTATATGATCGGCTTTGGTCGCCGCAAATAGGATCTTGTCGATCTTCGGTGCAAACAAGCGACGCAGAATATTGCTACGCCCATATTTAAAGCTCTTTAATAACTGCTCCAGTGCACCACGCATGTCCATGAAAGAGTCATGGCCAGCATTTAGAGGCTGTAAGCAGTCGACCAAAACGATTTGGCGGTCAAATGTAGCGAAGTGGTTCTTGTAAAACGCCTTCACCACTTTCTGTTGGTACTCTTCATAGCGCGCTTTAAGAACTGCATAATTGCTCTGTTTGCCATATTTTTCCGTTGGCTCCAAGCATGGGAAGAACTGAAGCACAGGTGCACCCTCTAATTCACCCGGCAAGACAAATCGACCCGGTTGAACCCAGTGCAAACCTTGCTCTTTACAGCAATGCAGGTACTGCGTGTATATATCCGCAATTTCTGCTAAGCGCTTTTCGTCCGCATCTACAAGTAAATCCAGTTCACTCGCTTGCTCTTTCCATACTTGTGCCAATTCAGCGCGTTGACCTTTCAGCGCAGCAAACTGAGACAGGCTCCAGGTATCAAAATCCATATCCAGTAGCGGTAAGTCCAGTAGCCACTCTCCCGGATAATCAATAATATCGAGATACAAGGTGCTATTTTTACGTAGAAGCTTCTTCGCGCCACTCGCTGGCTTATATTTGAGTGCCAATCGAATTTCGCTCACATCGCGCGTCGGCACTGGCCAAAATGGTGGCTCTGCGTGCAGCGCATCCATCGCCTCATCATAAGAAAAGCGTGGAATCATCATGTTGTGTTGCGGAATGCGTTTTGCGCCAATTAAGCGTCCATCTCGCGCCGCAGTAAACAAGGGCAAGTTGTTGTGGGTTGAAGTATGCAGCAGCTGGTTCACTAAGGAAGTGATAAAGGCGGTTTTACCAGCGCGCGATAGACCAGTTACCGCAACTCTAATATGAGAATCCGTTCCTCGACTGATAAAGTCACTCACTTCTTGTGTTATTTTTTTCATTCGAACGACTCCGTTATACTTGGCTCGCATGCTTGACTGCACAGGAGCGTATTTCAAAAACAGGGGATAAGGAAGAGAAGTAAATGAAAGCATCCGTCCTGTTTATGCGAGGTATTATCTAATATCGTTTCTTAATGCTAGATGAATAAAAGCCCCTGATTATCGTTATAATCAGGGGCTTTTGACAATTTGTCTTTCTTGCATTTGAGGAACGTTTGACGACTAATCGTCTTCTATCAACTTATAGATAACAAATAGCGCAATCTCTGCAATCAACCACAATGCACATGTAATTGTGACGTATTTATTATCGAAGATGCTAATCCCTTTCAAGATCAGATCATAACCAACAAAACCACCAATCACCACGGCTAAAATAATCTGGAGGATCTGAATAAAACGAGGCATCCGTTTCTCCTATATTCTTATATCAAACTATGTGTTTATCACTATATCATTGATAATAAGACAAAAGTGCAGGACTTGCTGCACTTTTGTCGTTTTCGAGTAAAAAATCTAGACCTTTTACCCTAATCGCTTGCAATTACTGCTCAGCTTCAGCGATTTTAACCTTCCAAGTATCTGGGCCAATTTGGTGAGCGTTAGCACCTGTTGAGTCAACCGCTACCGTTACTGGCATATCTTCTACTTCAAACTCGTAAATCGCTTCCATGCCTAGGTCTTCAAACGCGACAACACGAGCTTTCTTGATCGCTTTCGCTACAAGGTAAGCTGCACCGCCCACTGCCATTAGATAAACCGCTTTGTGCTCTTTGATCGACTCAACTGTTGCAGGACCACGTTCCGCTTTACCGATCATACCCATGATGCCTGTTTCGTTTAACATCATGTCAGTGAACTTATCCATACGTGTTGAAGTTGTTGGGCCAGCAGGACCTACCGCTTCATCGCCCACTGCATCAACCGGACCTACGTAGTAGATAAACTTACCTTTGAAATCTACGCCTTCAGGTAGACCTTCACCGCTCTCTAACATGCCTTGAATACGCTTATGCGCAGCATCACGGCCAGTAAGGATTTTGCCTGATAGAAGAACCGTTTCACCCGTCTTCCACTCTTGAACGTCTTCTTTAGTTACTTCATCAAGGTTAACACGACGTGTATTCGCGCCCGCTTCCCAAGTGATGTCTGGCCACTCTTCTAGCTTAGGTGGCGTTAGCTCTGCTGGGCCGTTACCGTCTAGCGTGAAGTGTACGTGACGCGTCGCTGCACAGTTAGGGATTAAACATACTGGCTTAGACGCCGCGTGTGTTGGCGCAGTTTTAATTTTCACGTCAACAACGGTAGTTAGACCACCAAGGCCTTGTGCACCAATACCTAGCTTGTTTACGCGGTTGAAGATGTCTAGACGAAGCTCTTCTTCTGCGTTCTCAGGGCCTTTTTCGATAAGCTCTTGGATATCGATGTGCTCCATTAGAGACTCTTTCGCCAGTACCGCCGCTTTTTCAGCCGTACCACCGATACCTATCCCTAGCATGCCCGGTGGACACCAACCTGCACCCATAGTTGGTAGTGTCTTCTCTACCCATTCTGCAATGTCATCAGAAGGGTTAAGCATGACCATCTTAGTTTTGTTTTCGCTGCCACCGCCTTTCGCCGCGATTTGGATTTCAACCTTGTTGCCTGGAACCATATTAATGTGAACAACCGCTGGTGTGTTGTCTTTGGTATTAATACGCTTACCTGCTGGGTCCATTAGGACAGATGCTCGCAGTGGGTTATCTGGGTTGTTGTAAGCTTGACGAACGCCTTCATCAACCATCTCTTGAACTGTTAGGTCTGTTTCCCATTTCACATCCATACCGATGTTGACGAAACAGGTTACGATACCCGTATCTTGACAGATTGGACGATGACCTTCTGCCGACATACGAGAGTTAATTAGAATCTGAGCGATCGCATCTTTTGCTGCTTGGCTCTCTTCTTTCTCATAGGCTTTTTCTAGGGCTTGGACAAAGTCTAAAGGGTGGTAATAAGAAATGTACTGAAGTGCGTCAGCGACACTGCTGATCACATCTTGCTTACGAATAACCGTCATTGCATGCCTCTTTATTGTTCTAGTTCCATGTTGGGCTCATGGCTCTATGGGTGTTTAGCTTATTATAATGTTGAGCTTAATTTAGTTGCTTTAACACTCGCTTATCTGAGCCGTTAAATAGCCAAGATAGTCGCCTGCTTCGCTTTGCACTAAACCCCTTGTTTTGAACTGTGTGAATCAGGAGCCCATTTTAATTTCAATTTATGATACTCTTGCTTCCTCTCACACGCCATGCAGTGATCGAACTCTTTGTCACAAATTAAACAAATGAATAACAACGAACTCCAGTCTATCCAAATCAAGCCGCTCGAATATCAATCAACTTTAGCTAAACAGCTGTTTTCAGGTATAGAAACCCTACCGTGGACAATGCTATTACGCTCAGCTTCAGAAAGCCATGTTGATAGTCGTTTTGACATTTTGGTTGCTCAACCGGTCGCCACATTCGAGACAATCGGTCAAAAAACCACAATAAATGTTAATGAAAATCGTGTCGTTTCAGAGAACGATCCATTTGAGTTGCTGCATCAGTATCAACAGGAATTAATCCCCGATCTTGATTGTGAACATGACCTGCCGTTTGTTGGTGGTGCATTGGGTTATTTCAGCTACGATTTGGGACGTCGTGTAGAGACGTTACCAGAACTGGCTGAACATGATATCAAAGCACCAGATATGGCCGTTGGCCTGTATAATTGGGCTGTTATTGTTGACCATAAACTCAAGACAGCGTGTGTAGTTGGTTTAAATGTTGAAGCGCGACTGGCATGGCTTCAGGATCGTAGCCCTGTATCTCATACGCCATTTAGCTTAACCACTAAATGGCAGTCGAACATGAGTCAGGATAGCTACAGCAATAAGTTCGATTCTGTTCAAGAGTACCTATTATCTGGTGACTGCTATCAAATTAACTTGGCGCAGCGCTTTAATGCTCAGTACCAAGGCTCAGAGTGGCAAGCGTATGAAAAGCTTGAGCAATACAACAGCGCGCCGTTCTCTGGTTTTATTCGCCTTGAAGAATGCGCCATTTTAAGTGTTTCTCCAGAGCGCTTCCTTGAGCTTAAAGACAACACAATTGAGACCAAACCAATCAAAGGTACCCGCCCTCGCTCTGAAGAAGTTCAAGTCGATGCTGAATACGCGAACGATTTAGCTAATGCAGAGAAAGACCAAGCAGAGAACCTGATGATTGTTGACCTGCTGCGCAATGACATTGGTCGCGTCGCAAAACCGGGAACAGTACACGTTCCGAAACTGTTTGATATCGAAAGCTTCCCTGCGGTGCATCACCTAGTGAGTACCATTCGTGCTGATCTCGATGAACAATACAACGCCGCTGACTTATTAAGAGCGTGCTTCCCTGGAGGCTCCATTACTGGTGCACCGAAAGTAAGAGCAATGCAGATCATTGAAGAGTTAGAGCCGCATAGACGCTCTGCTTATTGTGGCAGTATCGGTTATATCAGTCGTCATGGTCGTATGGATACTAGCATCACGATTCGAACCTTGGTTGCTGAGGACCAAACACTTTACGCATGGGCCGGTGGCGGCGTAGTTGCAGACAGTAATTGCCAATCTGAATATCAAGAGACACTAGACAAGCTCAGTAGAATCCTGCCTGTGCTTGCTCAAGACTAATCAAAAGCACAACGCAGTATTCTAGATGTGCTAACAAAATAAAAAAACCAGAAGTCCGAGCTTCTGGTTTTTTATTTGAGTCACGCTAACAAAGTGTACAAGCTATTATCTTAATACCCTTTCTGCTGTACCTACTGAGTAACTGGGCTTACTCCCCACTTCTTAAGCATCTCTTTTAGATCATTGGCCGTATATGGCTTGCTCAGGATGTCGTCCATACCACACTCGATGCAGCGCTCACGCTCCTCTAAAGTCGTGCCCGCAGTCAATGCCACAATCGATTTGGTGTAGCCTCTTGCACGAAGCTTCTCGGTCGCCTCAAAGCCATCCATTATTGGCATTCGACAGTCCATGAATACCACATCGTATTCATTGGCACTGGCCAGTTCAAAGCCTTCTACGCCGTTGTTCGCAATGGCTGGTTCAATCTCATGCTTGCGCAGCATCTGCTGAATAATGATTTGGTTCATCTTGATGTCGTCTACCACCAGCACTTTTAATAGTGATAAACCTGTATCAGAAACGATGCTCTCTTTTACTTTCTCTTCGTAGTGAGACGTTTCTACTACGATGAGAGGTAGTGCGATGGTGAATGTGGTCCCAACACCTTGCTCACTTTTTACCGAGATATGGCCGTTCATCAGGCTCACTAATTTACGGCATATCGCAAGGCCTAAGCCGGTGCCTTCATAGTTTCGACTACTGGATCGGTCAGCTTGAGTGAACGGGTCGAACAAGGTGTTGATTGCGGTTTCGGCGATACCTACCCCGGTATCTTCTACAGCAAAAACGAATTGCCCATCTTTCCAGCTCACATCTACTCGGACGTAACCCTCTTCAGTGAATTTAATGGCATTACCGATCAAATTCACAAACAACTGAGTGATTCGCTCCAAGTCACCATTAAAATAGGCTGGAACCTGCTTGCCTATTGAAATCGTAAAGTCGAGCTGCTTCTCCGTCGCACGGTTGATGAAAATGCTCTCTATGGTGTTTTTCAGATCACGCAACGCAAATGTTTTTGGAATCAGTTCCAGCATACCTGCGTTGATTTTACTGTAGTCGAGCAAATCATTGATGATGGTTCTGAGGAATTCACCAGACTGGCTGAGGTTGTTAATGATTTCACGTTGCGGCTCAGTCAGTTCTGTATCGCTAATCAACTCTGCACTTCCTAACAATCCATTAAGCGGCGTTCGAAGTTCATGGTTAATCATCGCAACAAAGTCGCGAGTAGAACGTTCGGACTCTTCAGCTCGGCGTCTTGATTCGATGTTACGATTGATAGCCAGTTGATGGGTAATGGCACTACAGATAAGATCCGTTACTAGCATAAGCTGGCTTTGAATAAAGTCGCCATCTTGATCGCCGAGGTTTACCTTTACTAGTAGCGAGCCAATAATAACCTTCTCTACCTCAAGCGGAATCAACAACACATCGCCTTGCCACATCAATTCTTGAGCATCCAGATCCACTCCACCGAGCGCAGCATCCCCATAGTCATTGGTTTTTAGTTCAGGCAGCAATTTTGGAGGCAGCACTAAACGGCTAGCTTCAATTAGATAACTGTTAGTGATGTTGGTGGTTAACTCTTGGAGCATAACGTCGTCTAAGTCGTTACGTAAAAACGCCCGACCAAAGTCGATCAACAAGTTATCTATCTGCTCTTGGAATTCGATCCGACGTATGTTGGCGTTGGAGCGCTTCTCAAGCTGACGTAGCGCCAGCTCAAGCTGTTGGTTTGCTTCAAAGAGTTCCAGGCTTTTCTGTTCTAGTAACCTTTCCGCTTCTTTTCGTGCTGCAACTTGTCGTTTAAGCTTACGCTCAATGGCCGACTCTGAACTCATACTGCTATTCTACTCTCAAGTTGAAACGAACAACGCTTTGGTCTTCATTTTGAGGAATCATCTCTATCGCGATAGATTCGTTGTGATAGTCCGCGCACCCCTCTATTAAACCTAGGCAAACATGTGACATGCAGCGGGCGCTTTTATAGTCGAACACCAGCTGTGCTTCTTCCGTCGTTAAGAATGTAAACTGAGGCGGCTCAGCATCTGGGTAGAGCTTCTTCACTTCTACGTGGATATAACGCTCTACATGCTGGATGAACTGAAAGGTGGTATTGCTATGGGTGAGACTGGCTTTATCAGGCAAAGAGTCGAGTAAGTTCTTGAATACAGACTGCCCGAATACACGCTGCAGGCTGGCAGCATCAATGTCAGTTTTTTTGCTGAGATTGATAATGAGTTTAACTAGGTCTTTGTGATCATAACTGCCGACTGAGGTATAGATACCTTCATCGTCGGACATTTCAAGCACTTCCTCAAGAAGGTCAAGACCAAACTTATCTTCAACAAGCTCTAAGAATTCGGTAAATATGATTCCTTTCATTGCATACCTTCATTTTTTAGTTTTTAGAATTATCACGCCGCTGCAGTTGCCGAGTCCGCTGGTCGCTATAGTATCTAAGTAGCTATGGTCTCTAGGTCGTTATGAGCACTAGATTGCTAAGTACTTAACAGCCCAATGAAAACTTACAATATAGGCGGTGGTTTCTATCAATATAGCAAATATGCAACGCTTCGCACCCCTTCATTCCTAAAACTGTCGAGTGTTGCCGATTGGTGTTGAGCCAGAAGTTGTGCTTATACTTATTAGCATAATAATCAATACATTGGCTCAATATGGACAAACAGAACTTCTTACAACAATTTCAACTTAACCCGATTGTGGGCTATCACCCAGAATCCATTGAACGTGTGGCACAGATTCGTGATGAAGATCTACGCCAAGCCGCTGTGGTTGTCGGACTAGTAGAACGTGAAAATGGACTTAACGTAATTTTTACTAAACGAGCTGCACATCTGAAACATCACCCCGGACAAGTGAGCTTTCCCGGCGGAAAATACGAACAAAGCGACCCGACATTGCAACATACCGCACTTAGAGAGCTACAAGAAGAGATCGGTATTGTTAAGGAGCAGGTCAAAGTGATAGGTCAGCTTCCCGCTCTCAATACCATCAGTAAATTTTCAGTAACGCCGATTGTTGCGCTGATTGATTCCGACTACGAGCCCAAAATCGACCGTAATGAAGTGGACTCAATTTTTGAAGTTCCTGCCGAATATGTGTTCGACCAAGCCAACTTACACAGTCATTTAGTAGATTTTAAAAAGGTCAAGCATCGCGTCTTCGCAATGCCGTTCAAAGACCAGTTGATCTGGGGCGTAACGGCACAAATTGTACAATCAATGCAGCAGCATGTAGTGAAACAGGTTACATAAAATGGAGGTTTCAGTTATTTTTTATTAACAAACGCTCAAAATTCCATGGAACAGATTTATTAATACGTTTTTACGCAAACGGTTACCTTGTATAAATCTAAAACAGCCCACCCTTCAGATAAGAAAAACTAATATCAGGCATGAGCAAAAATCACCTGTAGCACGCCAAAATCGTGATCACAAAACCGTTTTTCGCCTATCATATAACAAGCCGTTTCATTACATGATTTAGATCTATTTTTTGCCGAAGAAAATTCTGCAAAATTAGCCCCGACTTATTTCCTGTTCCCAAAAAATGAGTAATTTAACATGAATACAACAACTTCTTCGGCAAATGCCGTAAAAGACTCGAGCAAGTTTACTTATAAAGATTTTACTTGGTGTCTTTCTCTGTTCGGTACAGCAGTAGGTGCTGGCGTACTATTCCTTCCAATCAAAGCTGGTGCGGGTGGTTTTTGGCCATTAGTTATCCTAGCTCTAATCGCAGCACCAATGACTTGGTTTGCACATAAATCTCTAGCACGTTTTGTACTGTCTGCAAAAAATCCTGAAGCAGATATCACTGATACAGTAGAAGAACACTTTGGTAAGACTGGCGCGAACCTTATTACTTTCGCTTACTTTTTCGCTATCTACCCAATCGTTCTAATTTACGGTGTTGGTATCACAAACACTGTGGACTCTTTCCTTGTAAACCAAATGGGTATGGAATCTATTCCACGTCCTCTTCTTTCTGGTGCACTTATCCTAGCTATGACTGCTGGTGTTGTATTCGGTAAAGAGCTAATGCTGAAAGCAACTTCAGCGATGGTTTACCCACTAGTATTCATTCTACTAGCACTGTCTTTCTACCTAGTTCCTGATTGGAACACATCTATGATGGACGTAAGCCCAGAATGGTCTGCAATGCCTTCTATCATCTGGCTAGCAATTCCAATCATCGTGTTCTCTTTCAACCACAGCCCAATCATTTCTCAGTTCTCTAAAGAGCAACGTCGTGTACACGGTGAAAACGCAGTTAAGAAGACTGACGCTATCACTGGTGGCGCAGCAATGATGCTGATGGGTTTTGTAATGTTCTTCGTATTCTCTGTTGTACTTTCTCTATCTCCAGAGCAACTAGCAACAGCACAAGCACAAAACATCTCTGTACTTTCTTACCTAGCTAACGTTCACGACTCTCCACTTATCTCTTACATGGGTCCTCTAGTCGCGTTCGCAGCAATCACTTCTAGCTACTTCGGTCACTTCCTAGGTGCACACGAAGGTCTAGTAGGTCTAATCAAATCTCGCTCTAACACTCAAGTAAGCAAGATTGAAAAAATCTCTCTAGCGTTCATCGTTGTGACTACTTGGATTGTTGCGGTAGTTAACCCAAGCATCCTAGGTATGATTGAAACAATGGGTGCTCCAATGATTGCAGCTATTCTGTTCCTAATGCCTGTGTTCGCGATGAACAAAGTACCAGCAATGGCTAAGTACAAAACTTCAGCACCTGTACAAATCTTTACAGCTTTATGTGGTCTAGCGGCTATTAGTTCTGTAATCTACGGCGCTCTTTAATCTCAGCATCATTACACTGACGCACATGAGTGAAGTATTACTCATTGAGCAAGCTGAGCATTAAAACCAAATATAATGATAATAAATGAGCCTCCCTACTCCCCTTGGGAGGCTCTCTTTTGAGGTAATCACTATGATTAGTGTTTTTGATATCTATAAAATCGGTGTTGGTCCATCGAGCTCACACACAGTTGGACCAATGAAAGCGGGTAAAGAGTTTATTGATGATCTTCGTTCAATGGGAAAATTGCGCGACATCACTAAAATCACCGTGGACGTATATGGATCACTATCACTGACAGGGAAAGGTCACCACACAGATATCGCTATCATCATGGGTCTTGCTGGCAACACCCCTGAGAAAGTAGACATCGATTCTATTCCGGGCTTTATCGCTCGCGTAGAAGAAACTGAGCGCCTTCCTGTTGGCATGCACTGTCACACAGTATCGTTCCCGAAAGACGGTGGTATGAACTTCCATACTACTAACCTTGAGCTACACGAAAACGGCATGACTATCCACGCTTGGATCGATGACGAAAAAGCGTACTCAAAGACTTATTATTCTATTGGTGGTGGCTTCATCGTTGACGAAGAGAACTTCGGCAAAGAAGAAGAGAACCCAATCAAATCGCCTTACGAATTCACAACCGCTGAAGAGCTAGTGAACCAGTGTAAAGAGAGCGGCCTTTCTATCAGCACACTTGTGATGAAGAACCAGGCAGCCCTTCACTCTGATGAAGAATCTCGCACTTACTTCGCGAACATCTGGAAAACGATGCGTGAATGTATGGATCGCGGCATGAACACTGAAGGTATCCTGCCTGGTCCACTACGTGTACCTCGTCGTGCTGCGGCACTTCGCCAACAGCTGATGACTTCAGAGAAAACAACTAACGATCCAATGTCGGTTGTTGACTGGGTAAACATGTTCGCTTTCGCTGTTAACGAAGAGAACGCAGCTGGCGGTCGTGTAGTTACTGCCCCAACAAACGGCGCATGTGGCATCATCCCTGCGGTACTGGCTTACTACGACAAGTTTATTCAAACAGTAACAGAGAAAGACTACATCCGTTACTTCGCAGCTTCTGGCGCGATCGGTGGTCTTTACAAGCGTAACGCTTCTATCTCTGGTGCAGAGGTTGGCTGTCAGGGTGAAGTTGGTGTGGCATGTTCTATGGCTGCTGCTGGCCTTGCTGAGCTTATGGGTGGTAGTCCAGAGCAAGTATGTATGGCTGCGGAAATCGCAATGGAGCACAACCTAGGTCTAACATGTGACCCAGTTGCTGGCCAAGTACAAGTACCATGTATCGAGCGTAACGGTATCGCTGCAGTAAAAGCGATCAACTCGACTCGTATGGCACTGCGTCGTTCTTCTGCTCCTACTGTATCTCTAGATAAAGTTATCGAAACGATGCTAGAGACTGGTAAAGACATGAACGCGAAATACCGTGAGACTTCTCAAGGTGGTCTAGCAATCAAAGTGGTTTGCTAATTAGCACTCACATTTAATTTGCTTATAAAGAAAAGGAACGCCGAGGCGTTCCTTTTTTGTATCTATTATTTTGATGCCTATGGCTAGCGTCGAATTAAATCACTTGAGAGATAATCAAGAAGCAACCAAACAGCAGAGAAAATAGCATCATCACGCTGCCACCTTCCGCTGAATATCTATCTTCAGCCATTTTCATAAATCGTTGCTTGTGAACCATCACTAGTGGGATAAACACAGCAAGGAACACCAAGATAATACCTGCGTAGTTCAATACTTGTAGGAACTTATCTGCTGCCAGCAATGAACCTGTAAGAGGTAGAATAAAGCTAATTACGTAAGTTACCGCAGTGTTCTGGTTAAACATGTCTCGGTTTTGGTTAAACAGAGCCATTGCTACACCGAAGAAAGAGGTCAATAGTGCCAAGCCAGTGAAGGTCGACAGGATATTACCAATCCAAGGTGACTTAGTCTCAAACGCGGCCATCAAGTCTGACACGTTATGGAAGCTTCTAAATTGCTCTTCGCTTAGGTTACCCACTACAGCAAATAACCAACATAGGTAACAGACAAGTGGAATCAAGGAACCGACAATCACCATGTTGCGTAGTTGCTTGTCTGTCGCTTCTTGGTTGTAAGAAACCAGAGTAGGAATCACCACCATAAAACCAAAACTGGTAAACAAGATCGCACTGGTTTTAATTAGCGCGGCGTGATCATGACTCGTTACTTGCGTCAGGTTTTCTTGAGTCATACCCGGAGCAAGGAACGTCATCGTAATCACAAGGCTTGCTAGCATCACAAAGAATAGCGCTCGGTTGAGCTTATCAATCACACCTGTACCACACGCAACCACTGCACCCGCAATCAAGGTGAATGCAATCTGGCCTGTCGTCGCACTGATATTAATGCCAAGGCTTGCAAGTAGTTGGCTTAGAAGATCGCCAGCACCTAAGATGTACGCCATCAATAAGCAGATTAGCAGAGCGTAAAGCAGGCCATTAGTAATCAGCTGCCCTTGTTTGCCTAGAGTTTTACGCGCGATTGAGTTCAAACCAAGGCCGCCACCAGCCTTGATTGTCGCTTCAAGGAGCAGAAGCGCCGCATAAGTAGTACCGAAGCAGATCAGTACCATCAAAAGTGAACCGTATAGCAATCCAAATTGAGCAAGAACCATTGGAATTGCGAGCATACCAGCACCCAGAGCGGTACCAGCGATAATTAGGGAGCTCCCTATCATTTTAATATTCATTGTCTTTAACTTATTTGTTTAGTTTTTAATAGGTGTACTTCTCTGTCATCAATCAAGATGCAAAGAAAATTCGAAAGAAGTTAAGCTTTAAAACGAATATCGATAGGAGCGATAAGCGGAGTTAAATCGCGAGAAGGCAGTAGAAAGCGAGCTGTGATAAAAGCGAGATTGTAGAGAAAGAGAGGCAACTGAAGAGTTCTGTTGCTGATGTGGTGAACCTTCTGTCGGTTCGATGATTGGTGATGTGATTTTGAATTTCATCTATGTGTCCAAATTAATCACATTCCGTGTTATTACAAGCAGCGATCCTTTACTGCGTTCCTCAAGTATTGAGGTAAATTCATCTTAACGAAAGACACCTGAAAAACAACGGCACAACCTTATTTTCTGCTATTTTTTGTTCGTTTGACTGTAATTTAAACAATCAGAGTTAAAAAACATCACATATATTCTAAATCACTCATTTAAGCGATCCTATTTGCTACATTTATCTAAAAGTCTTAACTCATATTCACATGTTATTTTCATTTTCAATCTCACGCCCGCCACTATAGACAAATACATTAATTAAAAACCTCATTAGTTGAAACAAGATCAAAATATGACGCTAAGTGCGCTGTTTTTATGACGTTTTAACGCCAATTTTCCATCACAAAGCTGCTACATCACAGAAACATAACCACAATCGGAGTATGGTCACACAATTACCCCTTTATGGTAGGTACCGCATAACTTTGCCGCTACAGTATGCTCGTCATTATAATTAATAAAAATATGTGTTCGGTATGCGCTCAACAATAACGTTTAAAATACTGGTAGCACTGGCCGTAGTTTTCTCCCTACTCCTCGCTATCTCTACATACTTTCAATACACGCAGCAGAAGCAACTTGTAAACTCAGTTTTGAGTGAGCAACTGCACGATAAAGCCAGTAACTATTTCGATAGCCTCAACATGATGATGCTGACAGGCACCATGTCGCAAAAAGAGACGCTACGTCATAAAGCATTGGCGCAAGAAGGCATCGAAGATGTTCGCGTGCTTAGAGCAGACACTGTCAGCAAACTTTATGGTCCAGGCAGTGCTGCTCAACAACCGAAAGACGACATCGATAAACGTGCGCTCGCCGGTGAAACGGTCATTGAACCTTTCAGTGCGGATTGGGGTAAAGGACTGGTCATCGCCCTGCCAATGAAGTCGAGTGAGAATTACCGCGGCACTAACTGTGTGTCTTGTCATATGGCACCGGAAGGTGAAGTACTCGGCGCAATTCGTCTTGAGTACAACTTGAGCCATGTAAACGACCTTATTCATACTCAAACTGTGACAGCCATTGCCATCATGGCTGTGATCTCTTTTGTTGGCTTTGCTCTGACCATGGGGCTTATCCGCAAGATCATTGTCCGCCCTCTTCAGCAAACCGCTCGTTTCATGACACGCGTCAGCGACGACAAAAACCTATCTGAAAGATTGCCAATTGAGCGTAATGACGAAATTGGTTCGCTATCAGCAGCGATCAACTCTTTCATGAAGACGGTCTCGAACAGTTTAGGTCAGGTACAAGACACCTCACATAAACTGAATGCGTCGGCAAACCAATTAACCAGTGTTGCTCACATTACTGAGACAGCCGCCAGCGATCAGCAAGGTGAAACGGCCGAAGTGCAAAGCAACATTGAAGGGATTCAAGCGCAACAAGTGAGTGCAGAGCAAGCCACTGTGACAGCTTCGAACCTAATCAACCATACCGCTGACGTCGCGTTCAAGAGCGCAAACCAAGCTCACGATGCAAGTAATGAGATTAAGAACCTAGTGACCAGCATCGAAGAGGTGAAAGATAAGATTTCTTCTCTCAATCAACAAACCGGCGAAGTGTCTTCTATCTTGACCGTCATTCATGGAATTGCCGAGCAAACCAACCTATTGGCGCTCAATGCAGCGATTGAAGCAGCACGTGCCGGGGAGCAAGGCCGCGGGTTTGCGGTGGTTGCCGATGAAGTTCGCCACCTAGCCTCTCGCACGGCAGAAGCCACAGGCAACATCGAGTCGATCATCAATCAATTCCAGCAAGGTAGTGAGCAATCTCTACAATCTGCCGACCATGTATGTGCGCAGGCTTACCAAAGCTCGACCGATATCGACGCACTAGCAGAAGAGATGAATGGCGTTGTTGAGGAGATGAAGCAGGTATTAGCGCACGCTCAAGATATTCAACATCAGACTCAATCCACCACGCACGCAACGAAAGATGTGCAGAATAAGATTGAAGCGATCACATCTCATGCCAATAACACCTCACAATCGGCAGCAAGTACTCGTGACATCAGTAACGACCTTGAAGAGCTGTCTGACCACCTAGAGAGCTTGATCAACCAATTTACCCTTTCAAATAAGCAACAAGGAAGCTAATCACGCTTCTTCATATCTAAAACAAGGCCGACTAATAGAGTAAAAAGTCGGCCTTTAAAGAAAAATAAGTCCATATAGGAAATATTTCTTTCTTCAACTAACAATAAAGGTTGAAGCTCTCTGTGTGACAGGTAATATGTTCCATTGATTTAAAAAGTTTATACAACTCAATGTTTCGATTGTTTTTTGTTCAAGTATCAGAAAATTAAAACTATCGTGATTTAGCATTGGGTTGAATTTGTCCCTCAATGGAGAATGAAACCAACATGACTTACGCGCCTGTAAAAGACGTACTTGGCGGCAAGCTAGCGGTAGACAGTGAAGTAACTGTTCGCGGCTGGATCCGTTCACGTCGTGATTCCAAAGCTGGAATCTCTTTCCTTGCCATTTATGACGGCTCTTGTTTCGACCCGATTCAGGCCGTGGTCCCTAATAATCTTAATAATTACGAAAACGAAGTACTAAAGCTGACTACAGGCTGCTCTGTTGAAGTAACTGGTAAGATTGTTGAGTCTCCTGCGAAAGGTCAAGACTTCGAACTTGCTGCAACTGACGTTAAAGTTGTTGGTTGGGTTGAAGACGCAGAAACTTACCCAATGGCGAAAACTCGTCACTCTATCGAGTACCTTCGTGAAGTAGCGCACCTACGTCCACGTACTAACGTAATCGGTGCTGTTGCGCGTGTTCGTAACTGCCTATCTCAAGCAATTCACCGCTTCTACCACGAGCAAGGTTTCTTCTGGGTATCTGCTCCACTGATCACAGCTTCTGATGCAGAAGGTGCTGGTGAGATGTTCCGCGTTTCTACGCTAGACATGGAAAACCTACCTCGCACAGAGAAAGGCGATGTAGATTACAACGAAGATTTCTTCGGTAAAGAGACATTCCTGACGGTATCTGGTCAGCTAAACGCAGAAGCTTACGCTTGTGCACTAAGCAAAGTTTACACGTTCGGCCCTACGTTCCGTGCTGAAAATTCAAACACAAGCCGCCACCTAGCTGAGTTCTGGATGGTTGAGCCTGAAGTTGCATTCGCTGACCTAGAAGACGTTGCTAAGCTGTCTGAAGACATGCTTAAGTTCGTGTTCAAAGCAGTACTTGAAGAGTGCCGTGATGACCTTGAGTTCTTCGCTCAACGCATCGACAAAGAAGCAATCACTCGTCTAGAGCAGTTTGTTTCTTCTGACTTCGCGCAAGTCGATTACACTGACGCAATCCAGATTCTTCTAGATTCAGGTCGTGAGTTCGAATTCCCAGTTGAATGGGGTATCGACATGTCTTCTGAGCACGAGCGTTACCTAGCAGAAGAGCACTTCAAAGCACCAGTAATCGTGAAGAACTACCCGAAAGACATCAAAGCATTCTACATGCGTGCGAACGATGACGGTAAGACAGTAGCGGCAATGGACGTACTAGCACCTGGCATCGGTGAAATCATCGGTGGTTCTCAGCGTGAAGAGCGTCTAGACATCCTAGACGAGCGTATGCGTGAAGTAGGTATCGACCCAGAACACATGAGCTGGTACCGCGACCTACGTAAATACGGCACAGTGCCACACGCTGGTTTCGGCCTAGGTTTTGAGCGTCTAGTATCTTACGTAACAGGCATGGGCAACGTACGTGACGTTATCCCATTCCCACGTACTCCTCGCTCTGCGAACTTCTAATTCCGCACTACGCTGAATTAAAAGAAAGAAAACAAAAACCTCCGCAATTGCGGAGGTTTTTTATTGGTTAAATCCGCGAAGCTATTCACCTGCGTGTCGTACCAAGAAGTGATCTAACAGAATCTTCTCGACTGATTCATTGTTTTTGTCGATATTGATTGGCTTGAATTCGACAATCATTTGGTCACCTTTCTGCTCAAAAGCGTTCACCTTCAACAGCAAACTCTCTTTGTCCGCCTTGATATTGTGGGCAACCTGACGACCATTGATAAAGAGGTCAAACGCGGGCGCCTTTGGATTAGCAGGAATAACCGTTTCAAAAGTATAGCGCTCACCATCAGCGGCATACACTGTGTTATAGATACCACCATCTTCAGTCCAGTACGTACCATTAAAGTCCATGTTTTCAGCTCGCCAGTAACTATAAAATGCGTGCAGGTTATCAACAGTGCCTTGTGTTTCATGTGTCCATTTCACATCACTTAACTCAACGACTTCTGTGTAACTAAAGCCGTGTGTTTTCATGTCATGTTTAATGCTCTCTAAACGGCCGATAACGTCATCATAGGTATCTTGCCAACCGAGTTCTCCGTAATACTGCAGGCCTATCTCACCCAGAATATAAAATTCACCATCACGCTCAATCGTAATACCCGAGCCTGAGTCACCATGAATCGCCAACCATTGGAGGTTACTCTGCGGCATGATGACAGGATCGTATTTGTACTCTGCCAGCCATTTTTTATCGGTGTCGTTGTACTTGACGAATTTTCTACCACCATTACGGCCATTGTAGTTTCCAAACCCAACGGTGTTCACTTCATAAATTTCGTCATAGCTAAACATGCCTTTTTCAGGAAGCTTAGCGGGTTTGATACCCGTGATTGGCGTGTCCAAACGGACAAGTGCAAAATCATACACACCATCTGTAAACTCGTATTCACCCCACACACCGTTAGGATCGGTACTTGCGCGTGATGAATGTACTGTTTGATAAACACCATTCTCATCTTTTTTAAATGATGAGCACGTAACCGTGTTGCGATAGCCTTCACTCTTCGCTCCTGACACATGGTTCGCTGTGATGACCCAATAAGGGTCGATCAGCGTCGCAGATCCTGCATTCATGTGGCATGCGAAATCAAATTTACTTTGTAGTGCAAATTCTTTGTGCTGAGTCACCGAGCGATCCATTTTCCCAATGCCAGCTTGCGCTGAAAATGTCGCCAAGATTGCTGATGCAAGAATCAGTTTGTTCATGATTATCTTACCTCCATGAACTGGATAGCTTCTAGTGCGTGATACCCCTTATCTTGCTCAAAATCGAACTGTCTTGGGCTACGGCTATAGGTTACGGTTAGTTGGTCATCTGGCGATTCAGATTGAAAGCGGATTGTGTTCTTCACGCTGGTCATGTGGAAAGAGATGTCGTTCTGAACAGTTGTACATTGATTTTTGAGGCAAGCAGTGACATCGGACGATGACAACCAATTGTGTGTATAAAGCTCAACAACAAACTCGCCCTCTTTTCCTGGAGTGACCGTAAACTCGTAACCACCATTGCCATGAATAATTGCAGAGTCTGCCAATTGGTCACTGTAATCTAGCGAGCTTCCTCCATCCCAGTAATAACGGTTGCCGATAGCATTCTTAGTAGTACCGTTTTTTACTTTTTCTAAGTTGCCTGTTTCACGCACGTTTGAGATATAGCTGACTTCAGGCTTTGCTATATGTTGATGCTCACCGTACCAAAAAGACCAATCTAAACCATCAAGGTCAACGTCGTTCGCATAGCGATAACGGCCTTCATCAAGCTCATAACCATGAAATTCACTTATCAATGTCAATCCGTGGCTTTCTACCTCAGTGACATTCGATAAGTCGTTTAGGTCAACGACAAGTTCACTACTGTGAGCAAAACTCGCCACCAGCCCGATTGCTAATACACTCATTTTATTCATATTTATTCCTCTCAACTGAACAATACGATTGTATGAGAGAGATATTTATATGGTGTAAGACACTGTAAGCACATCAACTTGTTTGCTAATTTGCGCACGACCAATAATTGACACAAATACAACAAGGTTTATTCGCTGATCAATTTATTAATAGCTTTAGAGTGGGGTCAACATTTTGGCTATGACTAACAATTTTTGAGAAAGCACTTACTCGGGCTTACATTTGACAAGGGGAATATATTTGGTGAGGACGAATAATGAGTGGTAATGAGTTGGACAAGCCAATTTGATAAGGAGTAAGAAATAGATTTTTCCTTCCCTACTCCTTAGTAGAAAGCTGTCATTGATAATCGGTTAGGATTCTTCTTGTTTTTCTGCGTAACGAATCGCCAGCGCACAGATACCAAATAGAACAAATGGAATAGCAGCTGTGGTGTATTCAGTCCATGCCATATCAGCAAATGCTTTTGCCAACAACACATGGCCGAAAATCAACAGTACCGCACATACAATAGCGACTAGGATAAGTTTGATTTCATTTCCAGCAGGTGGTTTCAACATAACGGTTTCTCCAATATTTGGTCTACCGTTATTCAAACACAGATTATCTTGTTGAAAGGCGTACAGTTATGCCTGATTCAAGGCGTACAGTTTTTAATGTTGAGGTTTATGACTTACGCAACAGTTGGTGAGCGAGCTGGCCCACCGTTTTCAACGCAGAACGGCGATCTTGAGTCAGCTCATGAGAGAAGTTAAGTCGAATCGCGTGAGAGACCATATCACTCTCGCTGAACAGGTCGCCCGAAGCGATACTAATCCCCTTCTCCATTGCTTGTTTATACAGCTTATGGCTGTCGAATAACTCAGGGAAACGAATCCAAATAAAGTAGCCACCCTGCGGCTCTTCTAGTTCAATTGAAATAGGGAAATACTCTGTTACTGCCTCGATAAACTCTTGCTTCCTCGATTGTAGGTGCTTACGTAGTTTACGCAGGTGATTATCGTAGCTTTCATGAGTAAGGAAATGTGCCACGCCCAACTGTACCGGAGCACTGCTCGATAGTGTGGATAGAAGTTGCTGTTTTTGGATTTGGTTATGATAACGAGCATTGACTACCCAGCCCACACGATAGCCGGGACACAAACTCTTCGAATAAGAACCACAGAGCAACACAGAGTCATTAGTATCGTAGGCTTTAAGCGGCTTAGGTTTCTCACCATCGTAATAGAGGTCAGCATAAACGTCATCTTCGATTATCAAAGCTTGATGTTCACGAGCAATAGCAACCAGTTCTTTTTTGCTCTTATCTGACAGGCAAGTTCCGGTTGGGTTTTGGAATGTTGTCATCAACCAACACGCTTTGACATCATGATCAATCAACGCTTGTTTAAACGCAGTGATGTTCAATCCATCCTTAGGGCAAACCTCTACCTCTACTGCGTTCAATCCGAGCCTCTCGACAGCTTGCAGCGCGCCATAAAACGCTGGCGCTTCTATAACTACTGTGTCACCCGGTTTGGTCACCGTTTGCAGGCTAAGGTTTAGAGCTTCCATAGCGCCGGACGTGATCACGATATCTTGATGACTAACGACAATCCCTTGCTGTAGATAACGCTGGGCGATTTGACGCCTTAAAGATTCACTCCCGGGAGGAAGGTTATTAATAACACTCGCTCCCGTCATCTTACGCCCTGCACTAGCAAGGTTTCTGGTCAAAACCGGAAGTGGGAACAGGTCCGGGTCAGGGAAAGCTGAACCAAAAGGCACCACGCCTTCAGCAGAGCTAGAGGTTAGAAAGTCGAACAACCTATCGTTGATCGCACGTTTGGGTTCTGATACTTCAGGTAACGTCACCAGGCTCTCGATTTTAGGTGCCACAAAGTAGCCAGATTGGGGCTTGGCAATGATCCAGCCTTCGCTCTCTAACAGTTGGTACGCCTGAAGAACCGTACTGTTACTGACCTTATAGTTACGGCAGCTCATACGAACAGACGGGATCTTCTCGCCAGATCGCCAAGTATTGTTGGCTATCTGTGTGCGAATATCCTTTGCCAGCTCTTCGTAACGTGCCATAAGTTGTACTACCTAAAGAATCAATAAACCCAATACTCTAGCATTAACATGGGCTTAGATTGTAGCTATCCCACTGATTCAGCGTCATTTATATAATTGTGTGAAAAACTTCACAGAACTAATGAGCTGCTCTGCTAACTTTGATGCATAGCGAGATATTCATATCGCTCTAAACTTATACAGATGTTCACAATAATAATGCGAGACCATAATGAAAAAGATAGAAGCAGAACACTTAGAGTACAAAGGTGAATCAAATGGTGTCCACAGTTGGACAGCGCCAAGTGGACAACCTTACTACTGGCACCCAGATTGGCTGCACATTGCTGAAGACGCAACCGGCTCACATCCAAAAGAGAAGCTTGATGTTGTTGATGACCAACCAGCTACTCAAAAACATGCCGTATCGGCCATTCTAAAACACATCAACCAGTGGGCAGCGGACAAGCTAGCTTCACACCCAGAAATCGAAGCGGGTTCGGTTGAAGCAGAAATTCACCTTAAGAAATGACGCCTCCATGGTTCACTGACTATTAGAGAAGTCAGTGAACCCAATTTCCTCTACCCATAACAACTCCCAGACAAACGCTACACTTAACAATTCTATAAAAGCTTTCACTTAGTTATATCAATTGCTCTTTCTCACCGATAGAATTATCAAAATCCATACAGAAGAAATATTTTTTAGCCTGTCTCGTTCTACTAATAAGTCATTGGAAGCAGACTAGGATAATAACAAGGATTAATTGATGGATTCTTCACACCACAATACCAATCTAACCGCCAAGCTGTACGTTCTCGCCGGTGTTCTTTTTGGGACATATGGCAGTCGAGTTTGTCCGATGTTAGAAACATTAACGGCTATGGAAACGATCACGCACGTCAGCATAGTGTTTGCTATTCTATTTATGATTCGTTTTGTCATTGCCCCTCGCTGGTCTGTTTACCAACAAGGGCAATATATTAAGCTAGATACGAGCCTATTCTTCGCGATTAGTATCCCACTCGCGACCTATTACAACCTAAGTTACGAGTTTCCCCTAGATAGCAACCTGAAGGTTTTATTCGGATTGGCGCTGTTTGGATTCTTTACTGGTAGCATTCTAGAGCTCGACTCCAAGCTCAAGCAGATGGATACCTACCATGTACAAGGTGTCAGCAACGTTCAACTTAGCGGTGTTCGCCAATCTTTGGTTAAGCAGCTGATAGGCTTAGTAATGGTACTTCTAACATCGTTGACCCTGATGCTAAGTATGGTCGCAATCAAAGACGTATTTTGGCTCGAGCATAATCCAGAGCGCATCTTAGACGGCACGGGCAAAATCAGCATAATGAAAGAGTTTGCCTACTTATCCTTAGTACTAGGTGGTTATGCCGTGGTGATCATGACGATGTGGAGCAAACTGATTAAGAAAATTCTGTTAAGTCATGAATGCGCACTGGTTGAAGTAACCAAGGGGAACATTCAATCTCGTCTGCCTGTATTCAATCACGATGAACTTGGCTCGATGGCATCATTGACCAATAACATGCTCGATAGCCTGCAATCCGTTCAGCAAGAGGTCAAAACGACCCGTGACGTGGCAATCGTCAGCTTGTCTGCCTTAGCGGAATCTCGTGACAACGAAACTGGCGCTCATATTTTACGAACGCAGGAGTACGTAAAAGCATTGGCGGAGCAAATGAGCCTATCACCAAAACACTCATCATTGCTCACACCTGAATACATTGAACTGCTCTACAAATCGGCACCACTGCATGATGTCGGCAAAGTAGGTGTTCCTGACAATGTGCTGCTCAAGCCAGGTAAATTGACAGATGAAGAGTTCGACATCATGAAAAAGCACCCAGAGATTGGTGCTGAGGCACTGTCTATTGCTGAAGGTCAACTGGGTAGTAGCTCATTCCTAAGAGTAGCTAAAGAGATATCACTGACTCACCATGAAAAGTGGAACGGTCAAGGTTATCCGAATCAATTGGCAGGTGAAGACATTCCATTGTCTGGCCGCTTAATGGCATTGGCTGATGTGTACGACGCCTTGATATCAAAACGTGTATACAAACCCGCTTTTAGTCACGATAAAGCCAAAGGCATCATTATTGAGGGTAAAGGTCAGCACTTTGACCCTGAGGTTGTTGAAGCTTTCTTAGCGGTAGAACATCAATTTGTTGAGATTGCCGCAACACACAAAGATGGCAAGCACGACATCAGCGAACTCGAACGAGAAAACCTGACTTTACAGCCTGCGTAGCTGATATAAAACTCGCTAACTTCTTACACCCTATTGGTTTATCCGTAGGGTGTTTTATTAGATATATTCGAGCTTTACTCATAAATTCCATCGAAATAGATTTTTTTTCCGCTTTCTTCCCAATTCATATTGTCTTCAAAATTTCATACAGGTATAAATACCACTAGATACAATCCCCTCTCAATTGACATGGATGAAGATTATGTTTGAAAAAGTACTCGCAGCACCAGCAGACCCTATTCTTGGCCTGACTGAAGAGTTTAAAAAAGACACTCGTGCAGAAAAAATCAACCTTGGTGTTGGTATTTACAAAAACGAAGATGGCCAAACACCAGTTCTAGCTACCGTTAAAAAAGCGGAAGCCGCTCTTTTAGAAAACGAGAAAACTAAATCTTACCTAACAATTGAAGGTACTGCGGAATACGGTCTAGCGGTACAGAAGCTGCTATTCGGCGCAGACGCTGAAATCGTTACTGCTCAACGTGCAAAAACAGCACAAGCTCCAGGTGGTACTGGTGCTCTACGTGTTGCTGGCGAATTCATTAAACGTCAACTTGGCGACGTAAAAATCTGGATCAGCAACCCAACGTGGGCAAACCACAATGGCGTATTCTCTGCTGCAGGTATTGAAACAGCTCAATACAGCTACTACAACGCTGAGACTAAAGACAAAGACTTCGCGGGCATGGTTGCTGACCTAGAGAAAGCATCTGAAGGCGATATCGTTCTACTACACGGCTGCTGTCACAACCCTACAGGTATCGACCCAACAGCGGAAGAGTGGGAAGTACTGGCTAAACTAGTTGCTGAGAAGAAGCTTCTTCCACTATTCGACTTTGCTTACCAAGGTTTTGCAAAAGGCGTTGAAGAAGATGCAGCTGGCCTTCGTACTTTCGCTAAGTACAACAAAGAGATCCTAGTCGCGAGCTCATTCTCCAAGAACTTTGGTCTATACAACGAGCGTGTAGGTGCATTCACGCTAGTAGCTGAATCAGCAGACGTTGCAAACACTGCATTCTCTCAAGTTAAGAGCATCATCCGTTCTATCTACTCTAACCCACCAGCGCACGGTAGTGCTGTTGTTACGCACATCCTAGGTGATGCTGAACTGCGTGCAGAATGGGAAGCAGAAGTAGCTGAAATGCGTGACCGTATCCAAGAGATGCGTGAGCTATTCGTTGCAACTCTGAAAGAACAAGGCGTTGATGCAGACTTCACGTTCATCGAACGTCAAAACGGCATGTTCTCTTTCTCTGGTCTAACTAAAGAGCAAGTAACTCGCCTGAAAGAAGAATTTGCTATCTACATCGTAGGTTCTGGCCGTATCAGTGTTGCAGGCATGACTAAGTCAAACATGCTACCTCTATGTAAAGGCATCGCTGCAGTACTATAAGCTTTAGCTCTTTTAAGTATCAAAAAAGCCAGCGTATATGCTGGCTTTTTATTATTTCGACACTTTTAGTTGCCTTACCGGCTATTTTAGAAACTTATCTAAACGGTTAGTACTCTAATCTAAACTCTAGACCAAGCTCGTTAGTTCGCTCTCCACCGTTATTTCCTTCGCCGTCTCGGTGCTGGTACGCTCCCTCAATAGAGAATTTAGACGTAACCTTGTAACGTAAACCTAAGTGGTAAACCTCTTCATCAAACAGATCGCTTCGATTGGCCTGAATACTACCGTTAGCAATCCATCTTTTCGCGAAACCATAATTCAACTCGACCTTACCACCATGGATAAATTCGGTATCCGATTCGAGCGTCTGATTATTTGAATTGAGCTCGATTTCACCCTTGGTTATCCCCAACAAATAGGATGCCACGATATCGAGATCTTTGCGGATATTGAAACGGTAGCCCGCGCCGCCCATCAGAGTATCAATTCGAGTCGTACTCTCATCTGGATGAATAAAGCGCGCGGTGTAATCGCCAATAAGCAACCACTCATCCGTCATTTCATAGCTAACACCCAATCCAAACACAGAAGCATTGTTATTGCCGCCTGCATCTGCATTTAGACTGCCTGAATAAACCGAAGCGGTGACATAATTATAATCAAGAATTGTTGGCTCATTATCTTGGGCCATAGCCCCTACTGAGAAAGCAGTACATACAGAGATTAAGCCCAGCTTCCATATCGACATTTAACTCTTCCTTAACACTGTCTTCTTTTTATCAAAGGTTAGTCTATCCATCAGACTTTAAAAAGGTTTTACCTCACAGAATGATTTGTCCCGGCAAATTATTATCAAATGATGTACCATGAATTCATATTAACTTACGGATGAACATTATGGATGCTGAGTTATTAGAGATTCAAAATTTCCTCGCACAATACCCTCCTTTCAGCGAATTACCGGAAGAGATGCTTACAAAAGTCACGAGCAGCGTGGAAATTTCCTATTATCGTCAGGACACACCGATAATTCACTTCGGCGACCAAATCCACGACTTATATGTGGTACGCAGTGGTGAGGTGGAAGTCTACCGACGTAAAGGAGAACTCTATAACCGTTTAGATCAAGGCGATCTGTTTGGGCAGATGGGCCTTCTGACCAATAACAAGGTACGTTTCCCAGTTAAAGCGATCGAAGATACCCTGCTTTACTGTATCCCAGAATCCATCTTTCAAGAACTCTACGACAATTACGACTCGTTTGCCGACTTTGTTGAGGTTGAAGATAACGCGCGTTTACGTCAAGCCATCTCGAACAACAATGATGCCAACGATCTCACGACCTCAAAGGTAAAGACTCTGCTTACCAGCAGCGCACCAATGATAGAGCGTTCGCGAACTATTCAACAAGCGGCGACCATGATGGCAGAAGAGAATGTCTCTTCACTGCTGATTATTGATCCTGACATCGTGGAAGATGACGAAGACGATTCAACACCAGTTATCGGTATCATTACCGACCGAGACCTATGTACTCGTGTGCTTGCTGAAGGCTTAGACCCTTCTGATGAGGTTTCTAGCGTAATGACTGCAGAGGTTATCTCTCTCGATCACAACGCCTACGTCTATGAAGCCATGCTCACCATGCTGCGCTATAACGTTCATCACCTACCCGTGCTCAAAGACAAAAAGCCAATAGGTATTATTGAAGCGACAGACATCGTTCGTTACGAATCACAAAACTCGCTGCTATTGGTGAGCAGTATCTTCCAGCAGCAGAGTATTGAAGACCTCAAAGTCCTGTCAGAACAGGTTAAAGACAGCTTTGTTCGCCTAGTTAACGAGGATGCGAACGCTCACATGGTGGGCAGTGCTATGTCGGTAATTGGCCGAAGCTTTAAGCAACGCATTATTGAACTCGCTGAGGAAACTCTGGGCAACGCGCCTATTCCATACTGCTTCCTTGCTTTAGGCTCTATGGGCCGCGATGAGCAATTACTCGTTACAGACCAAGATAACGCGATTATTCTCGATGATACTTACGACGAAGCAAAGCATGGTGCTTACTTTGAAGCATTCTCTAAGTTCATCTGCGACGGCTTAGATCAGTGCGGTTACAGCTACTGTACAGGCGACATTATGGCGACCAACCCGACTTGGCGCATGACGCGCACTGAATGGGAAGAGTGCTTCGCAGATTGGATTGATAATCCGAACCCGAAAGCGCTATTGAACGCCTCAATCTTCTTCGATCTTGATGGTGTTTACGGCCGATTAAAGTGGGCAGAACAACTCAATAGTTTCATTGTACGACGTTCTCGCAAGAACAACCGATTCTTGGCGTGTTTGGCTCGCAATGCGCTCAACCGCACACCGCCACTTGGTTTCTTTAAAGATTTCGTGATGGAGAAGGATGGACGCCATAACAACTCCATCAACCTCAAACGACGCGGTACCGCGCCACTGGCTGACTTAATCCGTGTACACTCACTCGCGGTCGCGTCACGCTCTAAAAACTCATTTGAGCGTCTCGACGACATTCTTGACGCTGGTATATTACCGAAAGGGCGGGCTCAGGATCTTAAAGATGCGATGGAGTTTATCTCTATGGTACGTATCCGACATCAAGCTCTGGACGTTGATAATAATATTGAACCAGATAACAACATCGAACCAGAGAATCTATCAGACTTTGAACGTCGTAACTTAAAAGATGCATTCCAGATTCTCAGTAACGCTCAGAACTTCCTCAAGTTCCGTTACCAAGCCAACAACAACTTTAAGTAGATACGATGACGAGAATATTTAAGTCACCCTCTGTAGATTGGCATTTCAAATTTGCCCAGAAGCTTGACCGTGTCAAGGATGAGCGTCTCAAAGAGTACTACAGCAAACCGCTACCAGCGGCTGACACTCCGATTTCTGAAGTGACCTTCTTGGCATTGGACTTTGAGACCACAGGACTTAACCCGTCTAAAGATGGAATTATCACCATTGGGTTAGTGCCATTTACGCTAAACCGAGTCTACCTGAAACAAGCACGTCACTGGACGTTAAGGCCAAGACAAAAGCTGGAAGAAGAGTCGGTGGTTATCCATGGCATTACGCACAACGACATCCTTAACGCCCCAGATTTAAACGAGGTGCTCGATGAAGTGCTTAAAGCAATGGCGGGACATATCCCAGTTGTTCACTATCGACGCATAGAGCGTAACTTCCTAGATAACGCTCTGCGTTCACGTCTAGGTGAAGGTATTGAGTTCCCTGTATTAGATACCTTGGAAATTGAATCTCAAGTGCAGCATAAGCTTGCTGGCGGTTTGTGGAACAAACTGAAAGGTAAGAAGCCGGGCTCGGTTAGATTAGGCCAAAGTCGTCGCCGTTATCACCTCCCCGACTACACACCACACCATGCGTTGACGGATGCCATTGCGACAGCAGAGCTGCTTCAAGCACAGATTGCACACCACTATGATGCAAGTAGACCACTAAAAGAGTTCTGGTTGTAATCGGCTAGTCAGTTTTTGAACCGCCTGTACCAAAGAGCTCCAGCTAAAGAGCCCCAAACTAAAAAGGAGCAACATTGCTCCTTTTTAGTACCGTACGTTCTAGAGTAATTAAGAGTCGCCCTGAGCTTCGTAAAACCGACGTTTCTCTGTATACATATCTTGATCGGCATTACTGAACATGTCTCTCAATGCCGAACTGTCACTCTGAGAGAAGCCGATGGAAAACAGCACTGGAATAGGATGACCCTTTATTAAGATATGAGACTGCGCTTGGTCGGTGTATAACTGCTCTTTGAGTGTCTCGACCTCAGGGACAGCGCTCGGAGTCAAAGTCAATACCGCAAACTCATCGCCCCCCAATCGATACATATTGCTATGAGCTTGTAGGCGCTCCTGAACAACGTCCACACAGGCTTTAATCAACCTATCACCCGCCTGATGGCCATGGACATCATTGGTCTGTTTCAACCCATTGACGTCGATAACCAGCAAAGACAGCACCCAACCTTTCTCAATGACCTTACGCTCGCAATAACTTAAATCATCATCAAATGCTTTGCGATTAAAACACCCCGAAGCAAGGTCTACTCGCGTCATGTTTTCTAGCTCAATCCAAGCTGCGAGCTGTTTCTGGTAAAGATCAAAGATGAGTTGATCTTCATCGTTCAACGTTAGGTGTTCACTATTGTGATTAAAGTAGCCGATGACCTGCCCCTTCGAATCCAGTAGAGATTGCACTCGGTTAGCATTCGAGACATCTAAAGTCGGTTTAGTAAACGAGAACTGAATACTCTTACCCGAAAGCAACGCCGCTAATTGGGTTTCGACCAAGTTCGGTATTAACCGATACTCAACACCTTGTCGCATCGAAGCAAACTCAACAATCCGCATAATATTACGCTTTTGGTCAGCCTCTCTTTGCAGCGAGTGCGTCAAGCGATACGTCTTCTCCTCAACAGTTTGCTCAAGCTGAACATTGAAGTTTTCAAGTTGCGCGTTGTTGACCTTTATCTGTTGATAGGCGGATTTGAGCTTATCATTGCGTATCGTGAGTTCATCTAGCTGGTACCCGATACGCCGCCACATCTTGTCGAGTAACACACTGAATGCGTAAAACTCTGTAAACTTATGCTGTTCAGGTTTAATAGTGGGCAGCTTCTCTTTAGAGTATGATTCAACCGATTCCGACAACAGATTCAATTGACGTGAGAACCAGTGATTGAGCACTAAAGCAAACACCACGGCGAGCACAAATGTAGCAAATAGAATCCGCACAAAGACCACTTGCGCTTGCTGCATCTCTTGCTGTCGCGCTTCATCAGACACATTGTGCTTCACAGCAATGGAAAGCGGGTCTAAGAACAATGGGTTGGCTATTTTTACTAGGTGTTCGTGCTCACTACCCGAATTCAAATCGACTGAATGGGAGTAATGAAATTCAACCGACTCTTTTTCAAAAAGAAACGGCGCAATCTTTGTCTCCAACCTGTCGTAGCCCATCAACACAACTAGATAACCTTGCGGGGAATATTCAGACCCTTCCACCAATCGATAAGGCAGAATTGGCGCCACAATTGCGATGCCAGATTTCGAGTCGTTCGCCAGCGACGGTTCTGCGAACTCGCGATGAAAGATCTTTCCTTGAATATAGGTGGATTTGGGGCGCTTTATCTCACTCAATAACTGGCTGTTTTCAAAATGATATAGACTGCCTTTGCTGTCATAGATTGGGCGCCAATCTTTGTCCAAGATGTATGTTGCTGACACACTATCAGCAAGCTCATTGAAACGAGCCATTTTTTCCCATACCACGCTCGAGAAGAACACGTTGCTACCCGCCTTTAATAGCGATCGGTCTTGGGCGTACCATTCAGTAAGACGTAAGGTTAGATCGAGCTCACTCTTCACCGTCTGGGTAATACCTTGGGTCGAGTTATTGAGCTTAATTGTCTTCTGCTCTAGTAGCGTTTCAGACTGCTTGTTCAATATCAGCTGACCAGCAAAATAGACTGGAAGAATCGCACAGCAGAAAAGCACTAGCCCCATTGTGTATTTGAGAGAAAACTTCATTATTGACGCTCTCCGATTCGTTCGGCATAACGCGCAACAAAATCATCATAGAATGCAGGAATCTCTTCTTTAGGCATGCCCAACTTGTAACGCTCTAGGGCACGTGCAGCCGCCTCCCAAACGATCGCCATATAATAGTCACTCGACATCATTTGTGCTGCTTGAAACTGTTGATACATCTGAGCAAAACTGCCTTGATTTGATGTCATTCGCTTTTGATTCACATCCTTGAATGGTGACATCATCGCATCACTTCGCGCTAAGTAGCTGAATCTATTTGACTGTAGAAAACTGACCATTTCACGCAATACCATCTGTTTATCAATATCTTGCATGCCCTTTTCCGTTATCGCGAACACCTTGGCGCCGCTGAATGAAGCCATACCTTTACCTTGATAAGTTGGTAACGCATTAATGGTAAGGTTAGGTTCCGATTCAATGAGTTCGCTGTAGGCCCAATCACCATCGATTAGGTAATCTACTCGATCACTAAGAAAGCGTTGACGCGCGCATACATTATCGCACTCGCGAGCAATAACACCCTGCTGTTCTAACTGTTCAATAAAACGAAATATCGCGACAACGCTCTCGCCATCTATGCTTCGTGATGACAATTGTTGGTTTGAAAAAAGCTGATGAAAAGCCAGATAGAAGTACATATTGGGGTTTGGAAAGGCGATAGCTTCACGTGATGACTCATGCGATAAATGAGTAAGCTGCTCCCATGACATCTGGGTACTACTTTGATGACGAGAATAAAGAACCAGTTGGTTACCAATAGCCACTGGAAGTGCCTTAAGCTGACCATTGAATTCGACCACTTCAAGGGCTTTTTCCTCATAACGGCTTTCATCAACCCAAGTGTCAGGAATGGTCGAAATATCAATATAATCTGACAAGCCGAGAAAATCGGAAGGCACCCAAATTGCGTCAGGGAAAGCGGTATCTCGAGGGTCTGCGACCACAAGCTCAGCACGAATTGAATTGATATCAAAACGGCGAACTTCGACCGTATGTTCAGTTAAGGTTTCGATATGCTGCTTTACTTTCTGAGCTGTTTCAAACTCAATGCCAGCCCATATTTCAATGGTCGCCGCATATGCTATCAAAGGGAAAAACGCTACGAGCCCCGCTAGTATTCTCAAACCTGCCTCATCACCAAATCAAACACTGTGAATACCGCAAATTTGCGGCGATACGTTATACAGTATTTGTCCATTAAAAAGAAGAAAATTCACTATGGCTCCTCCCCTTTCAAAGTTCGATACGAGGAGAAAACCCAAAGTCATTTACAATAACCCGTACGGTTATAATTGGCGAGCGAATTGTCATCAGGGCTTGAGCTAGCTCATCATATGTAGACCTTCAAAATAAAAATTTTATAAAAGATACAAAAAAGGGTGTCACACTGCGACACCCTAACTGATAAGTATTGTCTATTTAACGACTACGCGTTCTCTTGCTCGAACTCTTTCATAAAGTTCACCAACGCTTGTACACCTTCAAGCGTCATCGCATTGTAGATAGATGCGCGCATACCACCCACAGCTCGGTGACCTTTTAGAGACTTAAGACCCGCTTTGTCCGCTAGCTCTAGGAACTTGCCATCAAGCTCTGGTTTAGCCAATTGGAAAGGTACGTTCATGCGAGAACGGTTTGCTGGGTGAACTTCGTTACGATAGAAGTCTGATTCATCAATTGCGTTGTAAAGAAGCTGAGCTTTCTCTTGGTTCACTTGCTCAACGGCTTCTACACCACCTTCTGCTTTCAACCACTTAAATACTAGGCCAGACAAGTACCAAGCAAACGTAGGTGGAGTATTGAACATAGAATCTTTCTCAGCCAATACCTTGTAGTTCAAGATGCTTGGTAGAACTGAGTTGGCCAGTTCTAGAAGGTCATCACGAACAATCACGATACAGATACCAGCAGGGCCAATGTTCTTCTGAGCACCCGCGTAAATTACACCGTATTTTGATACGTCAATTTTACGAGAAAGAATATTTGAAGACATGTCCGCAACAATTGGCTTGTCCGTTACAGGCAGTTCGTTGATTTCGATGCCATCAATGGTTTCATTCGGGCAGAAATGAACGTAAGCCGCTTCTGGGTCAATCTCCCACTCACTTGCTGGAACTACAGCAGCTTTACCATCGACGGTTGTCTTAGCGTTGAACACGTCAATCTCTGCGTATTTGCTCGCCTCTTTTACTGCACTCTCAGCCCAGTAGCCAGCATCAACGTAAGTTGCTTTTGTTTTGTCACCCAGTAGGTTTAGTGGAACTGCTGCAAATTGAGCACGCGCGCCGCCCTGACAAAACAGAACTTTGTAGTTGTCTGGGATGTTCAGAAGATCACGTAAGTCTTGCTCCGACTCATCCGCGACTTGAATAAATTCTTTGCTGCGATGGCTGATTTCCATCACGGATGTGCCTAGGCCATTCCAGTCAATAAAATCCGCTTGCGCTTGCTTCATTACTGGTTTTGGTAATGCTGCTGGACCTGCACTGAAATTAAAAACGTTATCTAAAGTGTTTTCCATGGGGGGTGATGCTCCTGCTCGATAATAACTGTGGCTCGATGAAACTGTAAATCGATATATCTATGCAAGTAATACCACGTTTTACTCAACATAAAAAGCAACAAAAGAGGTCTACAGACCTCTTTTGTTGTGTATCGATTAAAAACCTTAGCTTTGGCTAGCTAATAGGCGTATTCACGATGCTTGTGCTTCAAATTACTGCATTAAAGCAGGCATTAACAGCGCAATTAATGGAATTTCTTGCCCATTTTCAAAGACTAAATTTCCATTTTCTAGTGCAGCGTGAATTTCGTAGCCAGTTTCCGTTTGCTCAATCATCTCCATAACGATCAATTCGTCGATGCCTTCCTGAATAAATGGGTACTCTTGTACCAGTTCATTAGAAAAGCTCGAGCTAATGTCACCCTTTAGAGCTGGGATGATAAGGCTTGGATCGCTGCTAATGTTTTCGGTGCCTTCTGGAACACTGACTAGCCACTTAGAGTGAAACTCACCCTCGCCCAAATCCAACGAGATGTTCTTCATCGAAAGGTCAAAACCTTTTGCGAACAGGGTATCAATGTAAGGAATGATCTGCTCAATATCTTCCTGCGTGAGCACAGGGTTTGACTGATAAATCTCAAACACTTTCTCGAAAGATTGGCTATCTAGCTTATCCATCTCAAAATCAACATTAAGGTTGTTCACCTCACCGTCGCTGGTTTGAATCGATGCAATGTTCAGTTTCAGATTACTGCGCAGGCGTTTCGTTGCCTCATCAAGGTGTGATTCAAAATCGTATTGAGAGTTTTGAATAGACACATACGGCTGCATTTGCGCATCCGTTACAGCAAACGAATCAATGGTGAAGTTCTGAGTACCTAACCAGTAGCCCTTTGCTTGTTTACCTTCTCCCACACCTTTCAGGTTAGATAACGTCATCTCTTCGCCAGATGGGAAATCAATCTGAATAGAAGGAATATCAAGCTTGTAATCAATCTGTCCCAGTACAGTTGCATGGCCAGATATTGTCGACTTAGTAATAGAAACTGAGGTTTCATTCTCAGCTGTACCTTGATGGTTCAACTGGCTTAGTTCTAAGTTAAAGCTGGTGTTACCATTCAACTCAGTGCTCGTAGTCAGAGTCAATGGTAGATCCGGTTGGTCTTCCAGAGTCGATAGCGCATCAAGACCAATCAGGCCATGGCTAACGTCACTGTTAACAACATATTCAGTTGGCAAGCCATCAATGGCTAGTTGCTCTTTTAGGCTCTCATCGATAATCGTGATGCGTGTTTTTACATTTGATGAGAAGTAGCCGCGGTCGTAATCAACAATTTCAGCCTGAATGCTAGAACTGTTCAATGTTGCGATACCATCTGTAATCGCATTCTGCCCAATCTGGCCAACGGCTAGTGGCCAACAGAGTGCTAATGAAATGGCGCCACCAATGGCACCGATTTTTCTAAGCTGTTCCATGTGTTCTCTTTAATTACGATCGTTTGTAATACTCAGTCTAACCTAACAATAGCAATCAGGAAACATTGAGTTAAATCAGTCTATTGCTGAATACTTCAATCAGCTCAACAAATTACCAACTAGCTCTCATCCTTTACTGACGCATATTGGTACTCTATGGCTAGGGAAGTTATAGAGGGAAAAACGTGAATCAATACGCTGTTATTTGTTTAGATAATAATCCAATTAGCATTGAGCGAATAAGGATTGAACTCGCGCCACTTTCCGCGACGTTCGATATCTACACGGCCGAAGATCTTGACGAAGCTCATCAGGCTTTAAAAGACATTCACGACAACCACCAAACCGTCGCTTTGGTGATTACCCATCATCACTCTCAGTTCGATGGCGTTCAGTTCCTTATCGAGCTCGAGCAACTGCCTCATACTAATACGGCGCGTACGATTTTGGTTAGCGCATCGTCAGATATCCAAATTATCTTAACGGCTGTCAATGAAGGACGCTTGAATCACTGTTTGACCAAACCCGTTCCAGACCAAGTGCTGTTCAAGTCTGCCCAAAAGGAGCTCACGTCTTTTATCATCAAACACGCGGCAGACGACCTACTCACTTATAGCCAAGTGCTAGATCAGCAGCGAATCTTGCGTGCTCACATCGAACAGAAAATACGTTCATTCCAATCTGGCTTTATTCACGACTTCCATCAACTTTCCGATGCCGCTTTGGCAGAGAAAGTCGTTAACGCGCTGCAAGATTTCTTCTCTCAAGATGATAAAACCAAAGCTATCCGCGCCTACTCTTCTGATCACTTGTTGACCAAGGAGGGAGAAGACAACCGTTTCTTGTGGTTTATCACTGAGGGTGAAGTTGCTCTATACAAAAAAGATGAGCTAGGTCAGCAACGTGAAGTAGTAAGACACACCAAAGGGAACATTGTAGGCGGTATGTCTTTTGTGACTGGTGAGCCCTCTTTTTCTACCGCGATTACGCTAACGCCAACGCACGTTATCAAGTTAGACCGGGATGTATTCTCACAAGTGATGCATTCGAACAGCACCCTATTACCACTGTTCACCAATCTACTACTGCGCCATTTCAACCGTCGTCTGCAGCGCAGTATTACCACCAAGCTTCGCCTGCAAGAGACACTGGAGTCACTTGAGTCTGCCCACCAGCAACTGATTGAAAAAGAGAAGATGGCGATGCTTGGCCAACTAGTTGCAGGTGTTGCCCATGAGTTGAATAACCCTATAGCCGCAATACTACGTAGTATCGAAACACTTGCTGATAATCTTGACTCGATTCTCTTGAATTCAACCCTGCCGAATTCATCATTGGCCACTCAAGTACTCGACACAGCCAAGCAATCTAAACCACTTTCGACCGCTCAAGAGAGAGACTTAGTCAAAGCCCTCTCTTCAACAATTAGCGACCGCGCAATGGCGAAGAAAGCGGTGAAATTGAATCTAACCGACCAACCGCAGGTGATTGAGACACTACAACAGTCGCCTACAGCAGCCAAAGAGTTGCTCAACGATTTAGAGCATTACCATTTGGTTGGAAACTCTATTCGCTCGATCCATGTTTGCAGCAAGCGAATTGCGGATATGGTCAAAAGCCTTAAAGGTTACGCAAGGCAAGACGACGAGGCCAAACTGCATGCTGACCTTCATGAAGGACTTGAAGATACGCTGGTAATTTTTGAAAACAGGCTGAAGGTTCACAACGTAGAAAAACACTACGACAGTAGCCTACCTCGACTGCTTTGCCAGCCATTGGCGTTGCAGCAAGTTTGGACCAATCTCTTGTCTAATGCATTGGATGCCTTACCTGAGCGCGGCACAATTGAGATTACAACGTCTCAAAAACACCGTGACCAACAAGCTTACTGGGTTGTCGAAATAAAGGACAACGGACATGGTATCGACAACGCCAATCTTGAAACCATTTTTAGCCCCAATTTCACAACCAAGAAGGAAGGAAACTTCGGTCTAGGAATTGGACTTTCTATTTCCCAACAAATTGTGACTGCGCACAGCGGATTCATTACTGTTGACTCAGAGCCGGGCAGCTATACCTCAATGCAGGTATGGTTACCTCTCGATTCACAAGGAGCCTCAAATGAATAAGTACCTAATACTATGTGTTGATGACGAGCCAGAAGTGCTCAATAGTGTCCTTCAAGACCTTGCACCATTTGAAGACGATTTTGTGGTTGAAGGCGCAGAGTCAGTCGACGAGGCAAAAGAAGTGATCAAAGAGATGCAACAAGACGGCGTGAAATTGGCGCTGATACTCTGCGACCACATCATGCCTGACAAAACCGGCATCGATTTTCTGATTGAGTTGAACCAAGAGCCTTCAACTCAACCCACTCGTAAACTTCTTTTGACTGGGCAAGCGGGTTTGGAAGACACGGTAACGGCAATCAATAACGCAGCGCTCGACTTCTACATCTCGAAACCTTGGCGTGGTAACGAACTCAGAGCCACCATTACCCAACAACTGACCGACTATGTGATTCAAGAAGACGACAATTTATTGCAATGGACAGCGATCCTCGATACCGAAAGAATTCTTACAACTATGGCGAATAAACGCACCAGTTTTGGCGAGTAGACTGCAAATCTAGCAATCAAAGTTGCACAATGGCACTCAATTTGCTTACTTTTTAGCTAAATGACAAATGAATGACATTTAAAAGGATTACTTTTCTACAAGTTAGACTAGAATGTCTCGATATTTATTGTTTGTGCCACTGGGTGCAGACACAGGGAATTAACATTAATAAAGGTTTACTGTCGTTATGCGTAAAATTCTACTGACTACCGCTATGCTTCTGGCATCTAGCCAAGCATTTGCAGCCGATGACCAACCACAAGTAATGAGCAACTTTAGCTACGATTACTTTGAAGCTCGTATCGGCGCAAGCCCAGTTACTTTCGGTGGCGCGTTCAGTAAGTCAATCCACCCAAATGCTCACGCTGTAGCACGTATCGACTCTGAGTTTGAAGGCGATTTCGATTCTGGCGTTGGTCTTGGTTTCCACTCTCCAATCAACAACTGGGCAGACCTTACTGGTGAAATGCTAATGCGTATCGTACAGCCAGAAGACTCTAGCTCTACTGATCTGGGTATGGAGCTGAACCTAGGTGTCCGTCAATGGTTAGGTCCACAACTTGAGGTTGGTGGTAAAGCGGGTTACGTATCTATCGATGACAACGATGATTGGATCGGTTCTGTTTACGCTCGTTTCCACTCTACAGAACTATTCTCTCTAGGTGCTGAAGCTCGTATCAACGACTTCTACGGTGATCAAATCATGTTCACTACTCGCTTCAAGTTCTAATAAACTTTAGGCTTCCCTCAAGGTTAACTAAGTAAGCGATTGAATAGATAAACAAAAACCGAGGATTATGTCCTCGGTTTTTATTTGTATTGAATAATCTTAAGCATATAGGTGGATTCTAGTGGCAGCTCTTCAATAGCTGTTGTTTGCGAGGTTCTTGAAGCAGTTTCCAGTGAATACCATCAATTGCACCAGCAAATTTCCAAAGTAACTTTAGGTCTACATCGTTACCGTAAGTTTTACGAACCTTACTAAAAACTTCGGATGCGCCTAATTGCATGAACATAGAGACATCTTCAACGCCCGCTTTTTTAACCATACGCTCTAACGTGAGTTGCATGTTAGGTAGGTCGCGTAAACGGCGGCTAGCAGTCGATTTTTTGAAACTACGTTGTTGAACTGAATTATCGATAGAAGTTCGAATAATGCTATCCAGCTCAGGGTGCTCACACGTAAACAGATCGGTAATATCGTAGTAATTTACAGTGGCTGTTGTCTGCTTTTTGACATGGCGATATTTTTCACAGTCTAGATCCGTCAATTTTTCATCTAACGATTCACCACCGCGAATAAATAAACAACCTTCGCTAATCAATGCAAACATCGCATCGCTCTGAAAGAGGCCAGTACCTCCAAACATTGAACGTTTTTGGTGCTCACCAAACTTACTTACGTAATTAATAAATGCTGTCTCGGTCATATCCATTGATCCTTAATCAAATTACCCCGATTAGTACGATCACCAGATAAGCAGCTTTTTGTATGCGAAAATAAAATGTTCTAAATATAGGTGGATATTATGAGTTGCTTTCCACCTTTGAAATAAATCATACTTCGAAAAGAAAATTAAGTCTGGACTTAGCTCACAGCAATCAATTGATTATCACAAAATTTCATGACTGGTATCACATTACGCCATTATTTGGCGCTTTCATTTTGACGCCTAGTGTTATCCCGGTTCAAATTTAGTTGTTTTTAGCCAAAGCTGATTTTTGCTTTTGTACTATTGCACGGCAGCATTGCGGCTTGTAAACTGGAACCGTCTTACAATTTACTCTCTCTATATGAATCATTTATCCTTCTATTGGCTTCCTGAGAACAAAGCACTTCTACTCAAAGGACTTGAAACTGAGTTCGCACAACTGGTTAGTAGCTCTATTGCCTCTGGTAAAATCAACTTACCTCCCATCCCAGATGTGGTTTTGAAAATTCAGAAACTTTGTACCCTCGAATCAACAGGAATCGCCGATGTAGCAAAATGTTTGCTAGAGGATCCAGGGTTAACAGCCATAGTGATTCGTGTTGCCAATTCCGTGGTGTTCAACCGCCGCAACATCACCTGTGTCGATATCATGACTGCCGTTTCTCGTCTCGGGATTCTGCGCGTTCGCGACATTGTGACCGCACAAGCGATTGAACAACTCAAACACAGCGTCAATCTAAGCCAAGATTGTAATCAGTTGCTAAGACAAAGTGCGTCGATTTCAAAAGAGCTTGGCGCAACTATGGTGTTGGTTACAAACCAGTTTAAAGAGTACGAGCCACAAGAGTACAGCTACCTAGAGCAAGAAAAAGCCCTATTGGTCGGCTTACTTGCTGATATTGGCCTGTTCTGTTTGGTTAGCGAGTATCACAATTACTTAGAGAGAGGTAATTACCTCGACCAAGACATCGCCTTGCAAATCTTCCAGACCCAATGTTCTGCTACCAGTCAATTGGTCTTGAAACAGTGGGGATTTGATAGTGATTTTATTGATGTCTCCTCGAATAAGTCCTCTATAAACAGTGAGAAAGACGTTTCTTACCTCGATATTGCACGAATTGCTAATCATCTCTTGATGTTTAGAAACAATGATGAAAACATCGACTCTCACGAAGTCGAACTTAACGTCACTGGTGCTGAAGTTCTCTATCAACTCAGTAACTTAAATGACAATGAGTTCCACGGACAGCTTAACGACGTTATCAGTGCCAGCGGTTTATAAGGCGATAGACCGCTAAGTCAGCATCGAGGGAATCATGTTTACAGGGATGATCTTCATTTTTGCCCCACTTGTGGTGGGGTACCTATTTTCTATTTCTAATGAAAAGACACTGGATACGATTAATCGTGCTACGTCTTCTCTGATATACGTCATTCTTGGTTTAATGGGATTAAGCCTCGCCGCACTCGACAACCTAGGTAGCAACCTACAAACGATTTTGCTCTACACTGCAACATTCTTCGTCTGCCTAAGCGCGTGCAATCTGCTGGCGTTGCCTTTAATTGATAAGGCCCTTCCACTTCAAACAGACAGTAGTCAGAAGAAACTACCACTCTCTTCTATGGCTCTCGAATCTGCCAAATTGATTCTAGTGGTTGGTACCGGTCTTATTGCTGGCCTGCTACTGCCAATCGGCTTGAGCTGGGTGGATACAGCCAGCGAGTGGATTCTGTTCGCACTGCTGTTCTTTATTGGTATTCAACTTCGAAACAGTGGCCTAACACTACGCCAAATTCTCTTGAACAAACATGGTATGGTGATTGCCGCCACTATTATCGTTACCTCCATGCTAGGAGGGGTGATTGCAGCCTACCTATTAGATATCCCGCTGTTTCGTGCTTTAGCAATGTCATCTGGCTTTGGTTGGTATTCACTTGCCGGAATTTTAATGGGGGACGCCTTTGGTCCTGTTTATGGCGGCGCCTCTTTTATGTTGGAGTTACTACGTGAATTGGTCGCTCTGGTTGTGATCCCGATGTTGATACGAAGCTACCCTTGTACTTCTATTGGATATGCGGGCGCGACAGCGATGGACTTCACCCTTCCCGTGATACAGACAACCGGCGGTGTACGTTGTGTACCTATTGCGATTGTCAGTGGCTTCATTTTGAGCCTGTTAGTTCCGGTATTGATGCTATTCTTTGTATCTCTTGCTAACTAGATCGCAGGAATGGCACCTATTTTCCATTAGAATGCGTCGGTGTCTCTGTACTCGATACACTGAAATTGCCCAAGATACTGAAACAGTTACCGAAATAAAAAGACATTAAGTGTCGTTGCTCAACAAATACTAACCACGGTAATCTGTGAAGACATAGTTCTACATAAAAATTAGTTCTAAAAAGAATAAACCCAAAAAGGAACCACTATGAAACGCCTTTGTGTCGCGCTACTGCTAGCATCAACTTCTACTTTCTCTTTTGCAGCAGAGAGCTTAACTGGAAACCAACAATGTCTTGCTGAAAAATACGATGCGTACATCGACGCATCTCTAAACTGGTACTCAGATCTTGCTGATCTAACTTCAGCTCAATACCCAGAGCTTAAAGAAGTGAGTCAGTGGTTCCTTGAAGGCCGTAAGCACCACTTTGAATTAAACCGTGCTGCTGTTCGCTACTACCTAGTAAACGATTCAAGCAAAGTCGCTACGGAGCGATCTGTTGAAGGTTGGCTGAAGCTGGAACAGCATGACATCAAAGCACTATCACAGCGTGATGATGAGCTAGGCAAAATTGCAAAGACAACCTTCGATGATCGTCAGTCTAAGCCACACGCTCAAAACTACGAGCTACGTTCTGCATTTGCAGAGCTGTTGAGCCACCCGAAACAGATCGATACTGCCCTTCAACGTTACAACCAATCTATCGCTAAAGTAGAAAATACTCAGTGTAAATAGCGACATAAACGTGACTTCTTCTAGAAAGTTACGTTTATGGGAAGTGGGATTTCATAATTAAGACGGGACTTTGTGCCCGTTTTCGTTTAGATTGTCCCGCTCGCGTCAATATTAGAAAAATAACTCGCTTGCTATGGTTACGGAACAAAAAACAGCAGATGTAAGCTTTGACAGCCTACTGCGTATCTTCACGGTACCAGAAGGTCCAGACTCAACACTTACACAAATCGAAGACAAACTGTCACAAAACCTGAATCAATTTCTACGAGAGCACATCGTGGCTGAAGAGAAGCCGCTCCGTGAGATTGAGAAGGACTTTTCTAATGCTCATATCCCAGAGCAGCCAGAGTTTGTTTCTGAACATACCGAGCACCTACTCGATTCACTCGTTTCTCACTCAGTTCACACATCAGCGCCAAGCTTTATTGGTCATATGACGTCGGCTCTGCCGTACTTCTTGATGCCGCTTTCAAAGATCATGATTGCGCTCAATCAGAACTTAGTGAAGATCGAAACTTCAAAAGCATTCACACCACTTGAGCGTCAAGTGCTGGGGATGCTGCACCGCCTTATCTACCAGCAAGACGACACCTTCTACTCTCGCTGGATGCACAGTGCTAACCATTCATTGGGCGCTTTCTGCTCCGGCGGGACGATTGCTAATATCACCGCACTTTGGGTTGCACGTAACAATGCACTTAAGGCACAAGGCGAGTTTAAGGGCGTTGAGAAAGAAGGCCTGTTTAAGGCTATGAAGCACTACGGCTATGAAGGTCTAGCGATTTTGGTTTCTGAACGTGGCCACTACTCTCTGAAAAAAGCCGCAGACGTACTGGGTATCGGTCAAGAAGGTCTTGTGTCGGTTAAAACTAATAACGACAATAAGATTTGTACCGAAGATCTGAAGCGTAAGATCACTGAGCTAAAAAGTAAAAACATCAAGCCGTTTGCAGTAATCGGTGTTGCGGGTACAACAGAAACCGGCAACATTGACCCACTGAAGAGAATGGCTGAAATTTGTGCCGAAGAAGCGTGTCACTTCCACGTAGATGCTGCTTGGGGAGGTGCAACGCTTATGTCGAACAACCATCGTCATCTGTTAGATGGTATTGAATTGGCAGACTCAGTGACGATTGATGCGCATAAACAGCTCTACATCCCTATGGGTGCGGGTATGGTGCTATTCAAGAAGCCTGACGCTATGACGGCCATTGAACACCACGCGCAGTACATTCTACGTAAAGGTTCAAAAGACCTAGGAAGCCATACTTTAGAAGGCTCTCGCTCTGGTATGGCGATGCTTGTGTACGCAGCCATGCACATCATTAGTCGTCCAGGTTACGAGCTACTGATCGACCAAAGCATTAATAAGGCACGCTATTTTGCCGACCTTATTAAACAGCAAAGTGACTTCGAGCTCGTTTCTGAGCCTGAATTATGCCTTCTGACTTACCGTTATGTGCCTGAAAGCGTTAAACTAGCTCTAGAAAAAGCTGATGACGCTGACCGTACAGAACTTAACGAACTGCTCAACGAATTGACGAAGTTCATTCAGAAGAAACAGCGTGAAACGGGTAAGTCTTTTGTGTCTCGTACACGTCTTAACCCTGAAGCTTGGTCACACCAACACATCATCGTGTTCCGTGTAGTTCTTGCCAACCCGCTAACGGGTAATGAGATCCTAACCTCAGTGTTAGAGGAGCAGCGCGAAATCGCTAAGCTAGCTCCGAACCTAATGGGTAAGATCACAGCACTAGTCAGTAAGATTAACTCATAGTTATTCAAATTTAGTTGCATCAGATTGAAAATTTATTTCTTTTTGATGTAACTAACACGTCATTTCCACGCCTATTTGCACTTTTTTCACTCAAATCCTCTTCCAGTTTTGTAGTTTTCTAAAATTTTGTTGAGGTTTGTCATATTCTGAAGCATTCATCCCGTGTTTTTGTATTAGTAAATAGTGTGTTAGGTTTATACTTATCCTATGGTGCTAGTTAAAAGTATATCTATTTGAAACGGCAGTACTAAAGAGCATTATCGTTGTAGCTTTTTTTTGCTTGATAACTCTTCACTGCTATTTGTTTCAGCCACTCCCCTGGTCAGCGGATATTAACTAGCAAGTTGTTCTCTATACCCTCGTGAACACTATGAATACATTAGAAAAAATACAAAAAAACCTGGAAAATTTCAGCAAGTCTGAGCGTAAAGTCGCCGAAGTCATTATGGCCTCCCCTCAAACTGCTATTCATTCTAGTATCGCTACATTGGCAAAAATGGCCGATGTGAGTGAGCCTACTGTTAATCGCTTCTGTCGTCGTTTAGATACGAAAGGCTTTCCTGACTTCAAATTGCACCTAGCGCAGAGCTTGGCAAACGGAACACCTTATGTGAACCGTAACGTTGAAGAAGATGATGGCCCAGATGCTTACACGCACAAGATTTTCGAATCGACAATGGCATGCCTAGATGTGGCTAAAAATAGCCTAGATTCAATGCAAGTAAACCGTGCGGTTGACCTGCTAACGCAAGCTAAGCGCATCTCTTTCTTTGGTTTGGGTGCGTCTTCGTCTGTTGCAAGAGATGCTCAAAACAAGTTCATCCGTTTCAATATCCCAATCACCTGTTTTGAAGACATCGTGATGCAACGTATGAGCTGCATTAACTGTAGCGACAACGACGTTATCGTTCTGATTTCACACACAGGCCGTACTAAGAGCCAAGTTGAAATTGCGAACCTAGCTCGTGAAAATGGCGCAACAGTTATCGCCATCACGGCTAAAGAATCTCCACTGGATAAGGCAAGCTCACTGTCTATTTCCCTGGACGTGCCTGAGGACACTGACGTTTACATGCCAATGGCAAGTCGCGTAGTTCAGATGACAGTTATCGATGTTCTAGCGACAGGCTTCACGCTTCGTCGTGGCACTGGTTTCCGCGAAAACCTAAAACGCGTTAAAGAGTCACTGCGTGATTCACGCTACGAGAAATACTCTCAGTTCTAAACTGTCTGTAGACATATTAAAAAACGGAGCCTCAAGGCTCCGTTTTTGTTTTATCAAACTTATTAATTTTTATATCGTCCAGCTATTGCCCTTTTCGACGACGCTGTTTTCCGAAGCTAAAGAGTTGATTATCGTAAAACTCGATTCCGTTCCGCTTTCACGGTAGCTCTTATGCTGTATCTGTGAAGAATCACAACTGCAGTCGCGACAAACCTTCTCTAAGATGTGTACCAGTCGCGCCTTATTAAGTGGCAGGGGATTTCCCTTGATCGCTACCGACTTCATTGCATCCTCAGCAACATCTTCAAACGGCGTTTTGCACACACCAAAGTGAAGAAGGCTCGGTATTTCAAGTGTCTCGAGTAACTCTGAAAGCCAACTGACTGACTGCTCCTCAATTGCGTTCTCATCGCCTGTTACGATTGCAGCGATACGCTGATAGCGAGCCAAGATATCGTCGCGATCCTGCTCTCTAGCGACTTCTATATTCTCAAGCATCACCAAAGGCGCCAAACGACCAGTAATGATGCTGTGTGGCGCGTGTATCTTTCCGCCTAATGCCGATGCCAAGCCATGTGCTGCGCCCAATTTAGCATTAGTAATTGCCATGCCACCTAGCATCGACGCAAACGCCAGATCAGCGCGAGCTTGGGGTTGGTCTTCTACACACGCTTTCACCACCGACGCACTCAACTTTCTTAGCCCTTCTTCACAAATCATATCGGTGAGTGGATTTGGATCGCCACAAACATAGGCTTCCATTAAGTGAGTAAAGGCATCCATTGCCCCGCGGCCAGACAGATACAAGCTAGTACCATAGGTAAGTGTTGGGTCGACAATAGCCACGTCTGCAAGCATATCCGGACTGCGTAAACTGATTTTGACCTGATCTTGTCCAGACTTTAGTACTGCATTTTTGGTGACTTCAGCCCCGGTACTTGCCGTGGTTGGGATCGCAATGAAAGGTAATGGCTTCGTCTTCAAAGGCACATTGCGTCCAACGACTTCTACATAGTCATACACATTGCCCTGATTGGGCAAAATCGCCGCCAAGGCTTTCCCCATATCAATTGCGCTGCCACCGCCCATGGCAATCACCATATCGGGCTTAAAGCGGCGTGCAGAAGTGGCGGCCTCTTCGACCATGGTTATATTCGGCTCACCCGACACGGCGATGTGCTGATAACGCATACTCTGTGCGTCGAGATATTCGGTAACAATCGTGGTTCTGTCTAGGTTACTCCCAGTCACCAGTAACACACTGTAGCCATACTGATTAAACTGAGACAGTGAAGACGGTAATGCTCCTTCACCAAAGATGATCTTTGTAGATGTCATAAATTGAAACATGGTGCCTCCTGCGCCTATGACCAAACAATACTACGAACTCTTTGTTGTTGTGGTTTGCTAAAACTTCTATGCGGTTATCTGTTTATTTGAATGCTATATGATTTATCTAACTACAAGATGCCCGTAACTGAATCGATTTTTTTTGACTCGGTGCAACTTGTCGCATTAAAAACGCCTCAAAGTCAGATTATTAGCGCTGATTCACATTCTGTACCCTATCTCCTTGCGTCTAGCGAGGGCATTAGAGGGAAGCGGAGGTGTTGGTGAATATTATTTAAGCTGATAGGTAAAACCTATCGCATTAACAGGCAATTCCATCTTTATTTCCCCATAGCATTGAGGCATAGTTGGTTTTAAGAATTTTGAGTCGTATCCCTTTAAGAATAGTTAACATATTTGGGTTAACGAGCCTCATCCCGTATTTAGGAGAAATGAAATGTTTGTAGTAATCTTTGGTCGCCCTGCTTGTCCATTCTGTGTTCGTGCTAAAGAGCACGCTGAGACTCTTAAAGCTAAGCGCGATGACTTCAACTACCGTTATGTTGACATTCACGCAGAAGGCATCAGCAAAGCTGACCTAGAGAAAACTGTAGGTAAGCCTGTTGAAACTGTTCCTCAAATCTTCGTAGACCAAGAGCACATCGGTGGCTGTGATGACTTCGAAGCATACGCAAAAGCAAACCTAGGTCTTTTCGATTAATCGAAAGCGTTGATTAAAATAGGTTAAGCCTGACGCAAAGCCTATCAAATCATTGAAGAAACCCCTTTCTAAAGCTCACGTGATTCACGTGAGCTTTTTTAATACCTAGAACAAAAATGAATCACGTTAAAATCAAGTGAAATAGCAAATTAGCGCTTATAATTTATCTATAATTAGATACAATTCACATCTCTACACTATCTTATGTTTCACGCCTTATACTGAGCTGCTGCTGTGAATATCGACGTTGTACTTTTGCTTGAGCAAAACCCTATTCTTCTCATCTTTGTCGTATTAGCGATTGGCCTTGCCATTGGTAAAATCCGCTTTGGAAATCTTCAACTAGGTAACTCTATTGGTGTCTTAATCACCTCATTAGTAATGGGTCACCTTGGCTTCTCGTTCAACGCAGAAGCGCTAACCATCGGCTTCATGCTGTTTATCTACTGCGTTGGTATTGAGGCTGGACCTAACTTCTTTGGTATCTTTTTTAGAGATGGCAAACACTACCTCATCTTGAGCTTAGTTGTGCTCTCAACCGCTATCGCCCTCACCTACTTCTGTAGTGAATACTTGGGGCTAGGGTTTGGTTTGTCAGCGGGTATGATGGCTGGTGCACTCACGGCAACGCCAATTCTTGTAGGCGCACAAGATGCCCTCAACTCTGGACTCGCAGAAGTGCCACGCAACATGGACATTGCCTTAGTTATTGAAAACCTGTCGGTTGGCTATGCGATGGCATACTTAGTCGGCTTGATCAGTATGATCATGTTCGCACGTTTAATTCCAAAACTGCAAAAGGTCAACCTGCATGATTCTGCAGAGCAGATAGCTCAAGAGCGTGGCTTAGGTGCATCTGGTCAGCGTAAAGTTTACCTGCCAATCATTCGCGCATACCGCGTTGGACAAGAGCTCATTGACTGGACTGACGGCAAGAACCTACGTGAACTTGGTATCTACCGTCAAACAGGTTGTTACATTGAACGTATCCGTCGTAACGGCATTCTTGCCCACCCAGATGGTGATGCCATTCTGCAAGAAGGTGATGAGATCGCGCTAGTGGGCTTCCCAGATAGCCATGCTCGTCTTGATCCTAGCTTTAGAAACGGTAAAGAGGTATTCGACCGTAACCTTCTTGACCTTCGTATCGTAGAAGAAGAGATCGTCGTAAAAAGTGACAGTATCGCGGGTAAACGCCTTTCAGACCTCAACCTGTCTGAATATGGCTGTTTCTTGAACCGTGTAGTGCGTGCTCAAATCGAAATGCCGATGGATTTGAACATCGTATTAGCCAAGGGTGACGTTCTACAAGTCAGTGGTGAGAAGAGCCGTGTTCATGGCCTAGCTGAGAAAATCGGTTTCATCTCGATTCACAGCCAAATGGCAGACTTAATGGCTTTCTGTAGCTTCTTCATTCTGGGGATTCTGTTCGGTCTAATTACAATGACATTCGGCCAAGTTTCGTTTGGTCTGGGTAATGCGGTTGGCCTACTGCTTTCAGGCATTATGCTGGGCTTCTTACGCGCAAACCACCCTACCTTTGGTTATGTACCTCAGGGCGCTCTGAACATGGTCAAAGACCTAGGTTTAATGTTCTTCATGGTTGGTATCGGCTTAAGTGCCGGTGGCAAGATATTCGAGCACTTAACTCAAGTCGGCCCTCAAGTCATAGGGATTGCGTTGATAGTCAGTGTGTTGCCGGTAATATTCGCGTACTTAGTCGGTGCTTACATTCTTAAAATGAACCGCGCACTGCTATTTGGTGCCATCATCGGTGCAAGAACCTGTGCACCCGCGATGGACATCGTAAACGACCACGCACGTTCTACGATCCCTGCTCTGGGTTACGCCGGTACGTACGCAATAGCCAACATATTGATGACTCTAGCCGGTACTTTCATCATCATTATCAGCTAACAACTAGATTCGTTCGGAATTTTCCAATGCACTAATTCGCAAGAGTTAGTGCATTTTTTATCGCTCCAAGAGCTTGTCTTACCCGCTCTTCTATCTTTTCTCATCTCGAAATTCGTATCTCGCATCCGCTCCTGAGTCCTTTCGAATCTCTCATCTGCTTTTTCAAATCCCTTCGCATCTCGGCACTCGCATCCCGCATCTGCTTTTAATCTCTTCTCATCTCGAAACTCGAATCCTTCATCTGCTTTTTAATCTGCCCCTAGATCAAAAAAAGGCGCTCAATGAGCGCCTTTTAGTATTTAGACCTAGCTAATTAGATTAGATGTCTGCTACATCAAACTCAACAGCTGGGTTAACGTCTGCATCGTAGTCTACGCCTTCAACGCCGAAACCGAATAGTTTCAAGAACTCTTCTTTGTACTCTACGTAGTCAGTCAGCTCTTTTAGGTTTTCAGTCGTGATCTGTGGCCATAGGTTGCGACAGTGTTCTTGGATATCTTCACGAAGTTCCCAGTCATCTAGACGTAGACGGTTCTTCTCATCCACTTCTGCTGCGCTGCCATCTTCTTTGTATAGACGTTGGCTGAACATACGGAAGATCTGTTCCATACAACCTTCGTGTACGCCTTCTTCACGCATTTTCTTGAATACCATCGCGATGTACAGTGGCATTACTGGAATTGCAGAGCTTGCTTGAGTCACAACAGACTTAAGAACAGCAACGTTCGCAGTACCGCCAGTTTGACCTAGTTTCTCGTTAAGAGCCGCTGCAGCACGGTCTAGGTCCATCTTCGCTTTACCTAGCGCGCCATCCCAGTAGATTGGCCACGTTAGCTCAGTACCGATGTAGCTGTAGGCAACTGTCTTACAGCCGTCAGCAAGAACACCAGCTTCAGAAAGAGCGTTGATCCAAAGTTCCCAGTCTTCACCGCCCATTACGGTTACTGTATCTTTGATCTCTTCTTCTGTTGCAGGCTCAACGCTTGCTTCAATGATCGTGTCTTTGTTTGTATCAACGGCTGTTGAAGTGTAAGTCTCACCGATAGGCTTTAGAGAAGAACGAACAACTTCGCCAGTCTCAGGCATTTTACGTACTGGAGAAGCCAGAGAGTAAACCACCATGTCAACTTGACCTAGGTCTTCTTTAATTAGGTCGATCGTCTTTTGCTTGGCTTCATTAGAGAAAGCATCGCCATTTAGGCTTTTCGAGTATAGGCCTTCTTCTTTTGCTAGCTTGTCGAATGCTGCTGAGTTGTAGTAGCCAGCTGTGCCCGGCTTTTTCTCAGTACCAGCTTTTTCGAAGAAAACACCGATAGTTGAAGCGCCGCCACCAAATGCAGCTGCGATACGAGAAGACAAGCCATAGCCACTTGAAGAACCCACAACAAGTACACGTTTTGGTGCATTTGCAATTGGGCCTTGAGCTTTGGTGTAAGCGATTTGTTCTTTTACGTTAGCTTCACAACCAACTGGGTGTGTTGTAGTACAGATGAATCCGCGAATTCGAGGTTTGATGATCATATTCAACTTCCTTAAAAAATCCCTGTTAGGATAAAAGTTTCGTCTACAAATGGCATCTAATTTCTTCAAAAATGTGGCTAAAATGCAAGTGGTTGGAGCACTCGGGTTGTATTTGCAGACATTTGTTCAAAATTCTAGCAAAGTTCTGGTTGTGTGCCGTACAAATACAAAAAAGGCACCTCGAAAGGTGCCTTTTGATGATATTTCTATCAAGCAACGCTATTTAGCTTAGGTTTCAGCTCTTTTCGCGTCAAAGTTTCACTATAGTCGTGGCTAAAGTGGTCAACTTGAATGGCAGCGTAGCGCAGTTTGTCTGCTGCCAAGATTTGGTCAACTTCAGCTTGTGTCAGTACGTCTGCTGCCAGTGCTTGCGCTAGACGGTCAGCCAACAGACCTTTGCGTGCTACCTTACCTTCTTTCACTGCTTTGAAGATCTTACGCTCTAGTGGTTTGATGTCATACATTGCCACAAACGCATTTTCCATTAGACCAACGCTGTCATCTTCATCTTGGCCAATGTAGCAAAGGTGGGTGAGACGCTCACGGTGCGCTCCTGGAGTCATTAGACTTTCAGCAAGTTTCACTGTTAGCGTATCGCTTGGCTTCTCGAAGTGGTTACCCACTGGGAAGATTAGCCCTTTCAGAACCTTACCGACTACCTTGTTAGGGAAGTTACGGTACGCTTCCTGTAGTGACTTAGCCGCGTGGTGCAAACAGTGCTGTACTGCGTAGTGCAAGTAATCTAGGTCCGCTTGCTGACGACCTTCATCTTCATACTTCTTAAGCGCTGCAGATGCCATGTATAGGTAACTTAGACCATCACCTAGACGAGCAGAGATCAGCTCTTTACGTTTCAGTTCACCACCAAGAGTTAGCATTGCAAAGTCAGCACTCACTGCAAGAGCACGGCTTAGACGAGTTAAGTCTTGGTAGTATGGTTTCGTTGGACCGCTCATATCCGCTTTGATGAACTTAGAGCCTGTTAGTGCAGCACCAAAGGCACCAAACGTGTTCTTAGTTGCATGAGAGATGTGTTTGAACAGTAGATCATCAAACTCTTTCGCACCTTGCTTCTCATCTGGGTTTGCCGCTGCTTCCATCTCACGCAGTACGTAAGGGTGACAACGCGTTGCACCTTGACCAAAGATCATCAGGTTACGTGTCAGGATGTTTGCCCCTTCCACCGTAATCGCAACTGGAATACCTAGGTACGGTGCAGCCAGATAGTTCATCGGACCGTCTTGAATTGCACGACCAGAGTGGATGTCCATTGAATCGTTCAGAATGGTACGCGCCATCTCTGTCATGTGGTATTTAGCAATCGCAGTTACGATACCCGGTTTCTCTTTTAGGTCGAGAGAAGTCGTCGTCAGTGTACGCGTTGCTTCAAGTAGATAAGTTAAGCCACCAATGCGACCTAGGCTTTCTGCGACACCTTCAAACTTACCAATCGACATACCAAATTGCTTACGAACGTATGCGTATGCACCAGTTGTACGCGCTGTTAGGTGGCCCATTGCTGTACCTAGAGCCGGTAGCGAGATACCACGGCCCGCAGACAGACATTCCACCAGCATACGCCAGCCTTTACCTGCGTAGTCTGCACCACCGATTAGCCATTCCATTGGGATAAACACATCGTGACCACGTGTAGGACCATTCATGAACGCAAGACCAAGTGGGTCATGACGCTCACCAATCACTACACCTTCGTGATCAGCTGGGATAAGAGCACACGTAATGCCGATATCTTCTTTGTCGCCTAGAAGCTTTTCTGGATCGTGCAGTTTGAATGCAAGACCAAGTACGGTAGCAACCGGCGCTAGCGTGATGTAACGCTTGTTCCAGTTAAGACGAATACCTAAAGTCTCTTTGCCTTCGTGCATGCCCATGCACACAGTACCAACATCTGGGATACCGCCTGCATCAGAACCAGCTTCAGGGCCCGTTAGAGCGAAACATGGAATATCTGTACCGTCAGCTAAACGAGGTAGCCAGTAATCTTTTTGCTCTTGAGTACCATAGTGAGATAGTAGCTCACCCGGGCCAAGAGAGTTTGGAACCATTACCGATACAGCCGCACTGATACTGCGAGTAGCGATCTTGGTTACGATTGTTGAGTTCGCAAGCGACGAGAAGTTTCGACCACCATACTCTTTCGAGATGATCAGTGAGAAGAAACGCTCTTTTCGTAAGAAATCCCACACTTCTTTTGGAAGGTCACGGTCTTCTTTAACGATCTTGTGGTCATCAAGCATCTCTAGAAGAGTTTCAAGCTCGTTGTCCATGAACGACTTCTCTTCTGCTGTCAGCTCCGGTTTTGGATATTGATGCAGTTTTTGGAAGTCTGGCTTACCAGAAAAAAGCTCTCCATCCCACCAAACACTACCGGCTTCCATCGCTTCTTTCTCAGTGCTAGAAAGCGGCGGCAGGACTTTTTTGAAGAGTTTAAAGGCTGGGTCGCTTACCCATTTTTGTCTTAGAGAGCTCATAGTTCAGATCCTTTTGTTCACTATTTTTTTGGTGTGAATTTATGCTTCTTATTGTTCTTACTCTTTAGCTGACATGCCTGCCGCTAAATAAGGAATCAAGATATCGACGACAGCTTTCGCATCAACCTCTCTTCCATAATCATTTTCTGATATTTCCATCAGTGCTTGGCTTGACGCCATGGTGAATACACATGTCCCAAGGGTGAAGTGCAGTCGCCAAAATAACTGTTCTTGAGTGAGGTCTGGATTGGCCTTCATTACCGAGCTGGTAAATAGCCCCAAAACGTCACTGTAACGTGTAGTAATGAACCAACGCAGGTGACCTTGCACATCGGTATAACCACGTCCAATTAACAACATGAAGCGGCTTGTGCCGTCTGGTCTCACATCGTTAAGCGAGCGTAGTGGCGATCTCAAAGATTCGAACACGTCACTCATCGTATACGTTTCGTTCAAATTAAGGTTCACTAGTGCATCTTGAAGTGCAGGCATGAACGCTTCTAAGTAACGATTGATTACTGCTCGAACCAAGGTCTTTTTATCGCCGAAGTGGTAATTTACCGAAGCTAGGTTCACATTTGCTTTACTTGTTATGGTACGTAACGAAGTGTCGTTAAAGCCATGCTCAGCAAACAATCCCTCTGCTACATCCAGTATCTTCTCTTTGGTCGAACTTCTTGGTGCCATTTCAATCACTCGTATTAAACAACTGTTTGAAATATACCCATAGAACATTTATTTAACAAGTAAGCAACATCACATTTTCACCCATTGGTCGTACCAGTTTTAAAAATAGTTTGGTAACACCCTGAATTACCTGTGTTTTAGAAAAACAGAAAAAAAGAACAAATTTTCTTGGAACTGATTGGAAGTTGGCGGGTCATAAAAAGGGTAACAAGAAGCGCATTTTTAAGTCTTTCTGGCCGTCAGACTTGTTTCACTCTCTTGTTACTCACTGCAATTTCCTTATTAACTCCTATACTTGTATCCGCCCAAACCGAGTTTGTTTGGGCTTTTTTTTTTGCCTGCATTAAACGCAAAAAAACGCCCTACGAAATCGAAGGACGTTTTGTATTGAAGTTTTGCGATTTAAGATCAGTACTAAGCTGCATCGTTTTTAATCAGCTCGCCCAACACCGCTAGGTCATCATTAATATCGATAGACATTCCTAGTTCAGGCGCGACATCTTGAACAACAATTGTTTGAGCGTCACTGCCGTTTTCAAGTGGTATACTCAATTCAATGTCATCACCATTGATGGTCACATCAATCATACTTAGTAGAGCTTCCATTTGATCCTCGTCTTGCGGGTCTTCTAGAAGATCGCTGAGGTCAATCAGATCACCCGAACCATTACTGTACAACTCGAAGTCTTTGATAACGTCAGTTCCATTATCTAATGCATCATCCAACCAAGCAAAGATGTTATCTTCGGCATTACCAATAAGCAGATCATTGCCGTAATCAGCAACCAACGCCTCATCATTCTCCGCACTAATTACGTTGTATGATTGTGGATCCTCGATATCGAGCGTTACAGTTTCAACCGTACTTTCCGCCCCGTTTGAATCTACGGCCACATAATCGAAGGTTGCATCTTCAGTTACCACTTCATTACCTTGGATATAACGAAGCTCCCAGTTGCCCCCGGTCGATGACAACTCCATTGATACAATCGGATTGGATGGAGAAGAGTAGCTGAACTCATATAGGATTTGTTCATTACCTACGTCCCCCTCATCTTTTTGGTACTGTTCCGTGTGTTGGGTTCCATCTAAGAAGGTATAAACGACTTCAATATAGACGTTACTATTAGTGTTGAATTCAGCACCCATGCCATCTAAGCCAAATGTAACGGTATCCAACGGGTTGTCATTGAGATCAACGATTAAGGTCTCTTGCATATTCATGCCTCGACCATCAGTATCACCGATACCATAACCAACATGTGGTTGCTCACCTTGGTACTGCTTCAAAGGCTTGTCATTGTTGTCTTCAATGGAGATGGTTATGGTTTTACCATTAGATAAAGTGATCAAGCGCTCTGTCGGAGAAACCTCTTCACCCCAGTTGTAGAAACCATCGACCAGTTCAGGGAAGTCGTCACTTGACCCGCTGTACCCTAACTCAAATTCTTCACCAGGGCCGGCAACGAAGCTGATGTTGTTAGGCACAAACAAGGTTTCATTATCAATATCCTCTTGTGTAACTTCTCGACTGACACCATTCTCGTCGGTATAGAGCAAGGTGCCATTGCTTGGTAAATCGACAATTCTGATGTTGAGAGGAATATCGTCATGGTCATCCTCTAAATCAGAGATATAGTCTGGAATACCCTCGCTATCACTGTCGAATATGATTGGGATGACGGTATTATCGTTATCAACCACAACGAAACTCTCAGCCACAGGCGCATCATTGGCACCATTGATGGTTATTTGAATCTCATGAGTCACCCCATCTGTTGAAGTAACAATGTAGTTCTCAATGATCGTATCATCATCGTTTAGATATTGAATCGCACTATTATCGAGCGTGTAGGTCCATGCACCATCTGGGGTTATGGTTAGCATACCCATAGCCATTGCCAAAGTAGAACCAACAGAGTTAAAAGTCCCATTAGGCAAGAAAGCCGGAGTGTCACTAGCATCGACATCAGTGATGGTTAAGGTGCCCGAAGCGGTGAGTTCGTTGTCTTGACTCACATCCACATCCTCAGTGACTTCACCCATATCTGAGTCGCCCTCACCTACGGTGATTTCAGATGGGTCATCGGCACCATTAATGGTTATGGTCACTTCACTGGTGGTTCCGTCTGTCGCGGTGACGGTGTACACCTCAACCACGCTTTCATCGTCATCCAGATATTGCACTAGGTCGTTATTAACCACATAGGTCCACGCACCGTCTGGTGTGATGGTCAACGAGCCAAGCGCGCTGCCATTGGTGGACCCAACAGGGTTAAAGGTTCCGTTGGGTTCAAAAGCAGGGTCGTCACTGGTGTCGACATCCGTGATGGTGAGCGTACCAGAAGTAGTCAGTTCATTGTCTAATGAGACATCCACATCCTCAGTCACCTCACCCATATCTGAGTCGCCCTCACCTACGGTGATTTCAGATGGGTCATCGGCACCATTAATGGTTATGGTCACTTCACTGGTGGTGCCGTCTGTGGCGGCGACGGTATACACCTCAACCACGCTTTCATCGTCATCCAGATATTGAACCAAGTCATTATTCACCACGTAGGTCCACGCACCGTCTGGCGTAATAGTCAGCATACCGAGTGCGCTGCCATTGGTGGATCCAACAGGGTTAAATGTACCGTTCGGCTCAAAGGCAGGGTCGTCACTGGTATCGACATCACTAATGGTGAGCGTACCTGAGGTGGTCAGTTCGTTGTCTAATGAGACATCCACATCCTCAGTGACTTCACCCATATCTGAGTCACCTTCACCCACGGTGATTTCAGATGGGTCATCCGCACCATTAATAGTAATGGTCACCTCACTGGTGGTGCCGTCTGTCGCGGTGACGGTATACACCTCAACCACACTTTCATCGTCATCCAGATATTGCACTAGGTCATTGTTAACCACGTAGGTCCACGCACCGTCTGGCGTAATAGTCAGCATACCGAGTGCGCTGCCATTGGTAGATCCAACAGGGTTAAAGGTTCCGTTAGGTTCAAAGGCAGGGTCGTCACTGGTATCCACATCAGTGATAGTTAAAGTACCTGAGGTGGTTAGTTCGTTGTCTAATGAGACATCGACATCCTCGGTGACTTCACCCATATCTGAGTCTCCCTCACCTACAGTGATTTCAGATGGGTCATCGGCACCATTAATGGTAATGGTCACTTCACTGGTGGTCCCGTCTGTCGCAGTGACGGTATACACCTCAACCACGCTTTCATCGTCATCCAGATATTGAACCAAGTCGTTGTTAACTACATAAGTCCATGCACCGTCTGGCGTGATGGTCAACGAGCCAAGCGCGCTACCATTGGTGGATCCAACAGGATTAAAGGTACCGTTCGGTTCAAAGGCAGGGTCATCATTGGTATCCACATCCGTGATGGTGAGCATACCTGAAGTGGTCAGTTCGTTATCTAATGAAACATCGACATCCTCAGTGACTTCGCCCATATCTGAGTCGCCCTCACCTACAGTGATTTCAGATGGGTCATCCGCACCATTAATGGTTATGGTCACCTCACTGGTGGTGCCGTCTGTGGCAGTGACGGTATAGACCTCAACCACGCTTTCATCATCATCCAGATATTGAACTAGGTCGTTATTCACCACGTAGGTCCACGCACCGTCTGGCGTAATGGTCAACGAGCCAAGCGCGCTGCCATTGGTGGATCCAACAGGGTTAAAGGTACCGTTTGGCTCAAAGGCAGGGTCGTCGCTGGTATCCACATCCGTGATGGTGAGCGTACCTGACGTGGTCAGTTCGTTGTCTAATGAGACATCCACATCTTCAGTGACTTCGCCCATATCTGACTCGCCCTCACCCACAGTGATTTCAGATGGGTCATCGGCACCATTAATGGTAATGGTCACCTCACTGGTGGTTCCGTCTGTCGCTGTGACGGTATACACCTCAACCACACTTTCATCGTCATCCAGATATTGAACTAGGTCGTTATTCACCACGTAAGTCCACGCGCCATCTGGCGTAATGGTCAACGAGCCAAGCGCGCTGCCATTACTAGATCCAACAGGGTTAAAGGTTCCGTTAGGTTCAAAGGCAGGGTCGTCACTGGTATCCACATCAGTGATAGTTAAAGTACCTGAGGTGGTTAGTTCGTTGTCTGATGAGACATCAACATCCTCAGTGACTTCACCCATATCTGAGTCGCCCTCACCTACGGTGATTTCAGATGGGTCATCGGCACCATTAATGGTTATGGTCACCTCACTGGTGGTTCCGTCTGTCGCAGTGACGGTATACACCTCAACCACACTTTCATCGTCATCCAGATATTGAACTAAGTCATTATTGACCTCATAGCTCCAAGCTCCATCAGGAGTAATTGTAAGCGAACCCAGAGCACTATCGTTGGTAGAACCGACTGGATTAAAGGCTCCGTTGGGCTCAAAAGTAGGCGTATCACTGTCGACATCTGAAATGGAGATTTGACCGGAAGTTTCCAGAAGGTTACCTTCAAGGGCAACATCAACATCTTCTGTTACGCTACCGGAACCTGTCGTGGCTACCGCTGCATCATCAGTACCAATAATAGTTACTGTTATAACTTCTTCGGTACCATCTGATGTTTCAACAGTAAAGCTATCTTGTATCTGCTCACCGTCCGCCAACTCATCAAACGGACTATTAGCAACAAAGGTCCAAGTACCGTCTTCATTAATGACAAAGTCGCCGTAGCCATTATCGCCTTCGCCTTCATCAGCGACAAAGGTTACTTCAGGATCATCTGTAACTAGATTGCCCCCAGTTTCGATCGGAACATCTTCCTCAAACTCAATAACATCTGATACTCCAGATACCAACGCAAAAGCAATAATGTCAAAGAGCTCTAGACTTTGAGTTTCAGATAACCCCTGACTCTCAAGCCCTTCTGTTTCAAAATGGGTTGTTGCTTGTACTTCAGCCGCTGTTCGCGATATGGTTCCGCTATTAACTAAACTTGACCCGTCAGGTTCGCCACTGGCGGTATCAAATTCGTCTCCTAAATCAGCCGTAGGGTCAAAGCCCTCCTCCACAGCTCTTATTACTTGTGCGATGGCATCATCAGTATCAACGACTCTATTAACTGTTTCGTCTTCGTAATACCGAGCATTGATAGTCGGTTCACTTCCACTGCTATTATCGACACTCACAACAACATCACCGGTACGCAGTGTCTCTCCTTCTGCTAACCGTCTTATTTGCCCTTGTGCATCGACAACCAACGCGCCGCTCACTCCACTGAGTAAGCCAACATTGATAGTTCCCATAACTCACTTCCTTGCATAGTTCAGCCAGCCTTCCCACTCGACCGAACTTCGCTATAACACCCACTTAAATTTAGTTGCAATGTTATTGATAATCCACTCACCAGAGGGCTTGGCTAATTCATAATGACAATTATGTCAACATAGCTAGTTACTTAGATTCGAAAAAAAATTAGGTAAACTTCGCGTTTTGGTTCAAATGTCCTAAGCTTCGTTTAAGACTTTTGTTCCGCCAAGAGCAATAACGAGAGTGACAAATAGGACATCTAGAAGTAGAAGGAGACCTACTTTGAAACTGTTTAAACTATCTATTATTTGCTGCTTCATGACTGGGGCTCCGGCTTACAGTCAGACCCTTGAGCAGGCAGTAGCCATTACTTTGGCTACCAATCCCGAGATAAAAAGTATTTTTAACGAATTCGTGAGCGTCAAAAAACAAAACGACGCCTCTGGAGGAGCTTATTTACCGAGCATAGATTTAGATGCGGGAATCGGTTATGAGGGGATCAATCCTGCCCCCAATAATGGCCCAGATACCGACCTAACTAGAAAAGAAGCAACAATTTCCCTTACCCAACTCATTTGGGATGGCTCTGCTACGTTATACGATATGGATCGTACGGCAGCAGAAGCCGAGTCGGTAAGACTTCAATTGATCGCGGATGCCGAAGACAAAGCGTTGGAAGTAACACAAATTTACTTGGATGCCGTGAAAGCGACCGAGGTATTAGCGTTATCGGAGAGTAACCTAGCGGTTCATAAAAAGATCTATAAAGACATTAAACGAAGAGCAGAGTCTGGAATCGGCTCTACCGCGGATGTCTCCCAAGTAGAAGCACGTATCGCAAAGGCGCACGGTAACCTACTTGCAGCCCAAAACAATCTAGTTGATACACATACTCAATTTAGAAGAGTGGTAGGACAGGAACCTCTGGGGTTGATTTACCCAAGAGCCGACATCTCCAAACTGCCTTTATCTCTGAATGATGCGATTGTTTATGCGTTCGATAATCACCCTGTTATCAAAATTTCAGCGGCTGATGTTGATTCGGCTCACTTCCAATATAAACAGTCTAAAGGGGTTAACTACCCTACCTTCTCTATTGAAGCATCACAAACTTGGCGAGATGATGCAGGTGGTGATGAAGGCTCTAGTGATGAAACCCTGGCTATGCTGCGCATGCGTTATAACTTGTATAACGGCGGCTCCGACAGCGACAGAACGGAAGCAGCAGCTTACCAACTAAATAAATCGAAGGACTTGAGAGACCGAGCTTATCGACAAGTAGAAGAAGGATTAAGACTCTCTTGGAGTGCATTAGACTTAACGCTACAACAAAAGAACTTTCTTTCTGATCATGTTGATTCCGCTTCGGAAACAGTCATCGCTTACGAGAAGCAATATCGAATCGGCCAACGTACCTTACTTGATTTATTGAATACAGAAAATGAGCTATTTGAGGCGCGTAAAGATTACCTCGATGCTCACTATGCCGAGCAGTACGCAAAGTATCGTGTATTGAACGCAACAGGTTCACTTCTCAATGCTCTACTCGTAGACATTCCTGAAGAGTGGACACAACCCGTGGAGTATTAATGATGAAAGCTTTCTATTTATTACTTCCCATCGTAGCCCTTTCTGTCAATGCAGCGGACTACCAAGAAGAGGATTACATTGATACTCCTGAAGCGGAACAGATATCCGATTTGAGAGATGATGACAAAGATGGTGTCGTCAATGCGAGAGACCTCTGCCCAGGCACCCCTACAGCATCGCAAGTTGATAACGATGGGTGCGGTGAGACGGTTCGTTCTCAAGAAGTTAGGCAGCTAAGAATCCTGTTCGCTCACGACTCTTTTGAGATAAATCCAATCTTCTCCGATCAGATAACGACAATGGCAGAATTTCTGAAGAAGTACAAAACAGCTTCTATTGAGATTCAAGGTTACGCGAGTAAAGTTGGTTCTAATGAATACAACTTAGAGCTATCGAAGAAACGAGCTAATGAAGTTCAAAGCGAAATTCTACAGAATGGTATCGCTGCCGATCGCGTACGTATCGTAGGGTTTGGTGAATCGCGTCTTGAAAAAGAAGGCGATGACCCGACTTCGCATGCTTTAAACCGAAGAGTAACGGCAACGGTAGTAGGCTTGGAAGAACAAATCGTCGAAGAATGGACTATTTTCACCACCCTAGAAAAATAGCTTATAAGACGTGAAAGCTTGTCACTATAAGACAAGTAAAACAATAAAGCCGTGATGAATACTCATCACGGCTTTTTCGTTTCTTTGTCATTATGTTTTTAAAAGTGTTGGTGGCTACTGTCCTAACCAGCCAACCCTTTCAAACATGTTTGTAATGATTACAGCTTAACTTCTTGATGCTTTGTCTTAGGTAACGAGACACTCAGTAGCACGTAACCTAGGATTGCCGCTGTCGTTGAGCCCATCAAGATACCTAGTCGAGCCAGCGTATCAAAATCTGCGTTTGTTGGGCCAAACGCCAATGAAGAGATGAAGATAGACATCGTAAAGCCGATACCACATAGCACAGACACCGCGAAGATGTTCATGAAGTTCACACCCTCAGGAAGCTTAGCTACGCCTGTTTTCACTGCGCCCCAGCTGAATAGGAAGATACCCAGTGGCTTACCAATCAATAGACCAAGCGCAATACCAAGCGGTAGCATGCCTGTCAGGTTTGAAATTGAGATGCCTTCCAGTGAAATACCTGCGTTTGCAAATGCGAAGATTGGCAAGATTGCAAAAGCTACGTACGGGTGCAGAGCATGCTCTAGGTGTTTCAGCGGAGAGTGCTCCCCTTTGTTGCCTTTGAGTGGGATCGCAAAGCCGATAACCACACCAGCAAGTGTTGCGTGAACACCAGACTTCAATACTGCGAACCACAGAATTGCACCAACAATCAGATAAGCGCTCAGTTTAGTCACATGCTTATTGTTTAGCATGAACAGCACACCTGTCGCGATGAAGCCAACTGTTAGCGCTAGCGTCGATAGGTCACCTGAGTAGAACAGTGCAATGATAACAACAACACCTAGGTCATCGATGATTGCTAGTGCCAACAGGAACACCTTCAAGCTTACCGGTACACGGTTACCCAGAAGTGCCATGATACCCAATGCAAATGCGATATCTGTAGCTGCTGGGATAGCCCAACCTTGAAGCGCTTCAGGGTTACTTGAGTTGAATAGCACATAAATTAGTGCAGGAGCTAGCATACCACCTACCGCAGCGATAGCTGGGAAGATTGCTGTCTCTTTAGATTTTAATGCGCCTTCTAAAAGCTCACGCTTTACTTCAAGGCCGATAAGTAGGAAGAAGACTGCCATTAGGCCGTCGTTGATCCAGTGAGACACGGACATACCAAATACGTATGTGTGTAGCATACCCTGATACATTTCGTTCAGAGGTGAGTTCGCTACGAACATTGCAACTGCCGCAGCAATTACCAAAATGATGCCGCCAGCAGATTCCATTTTAAAGAAGTCACGGATGACGTCGTTCATGATTTCGCCCTTATATTTATTATTTAAATAAACGAATAACAAAGAATAGACACGAGTGTATAGCCAACTTTCGACGATACATAATCACTTCTTTGGATGTTTAACTTCGGTTTTTCCTACAAATACTAAACAATACGTCGTATATTCCATAATGTTGTTACTCACACTAAATTAAGTATAGATGACCAATATTATAAGTGTAAGCTAGACGAACCCTCCATAAAGTGAGTTAACGTGCATAAAAAAGGCTATCAAATGATAGCCTTATATAAAAATCAATACCCAGTCAGTTGCATAAACCCTGACGCCTCATGGCTTCCACTGGCCATAATGGGTCCCTCCCAATAAGGGATAACAAACGGTAGCCACATGTCCCTACGTTGAATCCGAGTTGTGAGGTTGATCTCATATTTAGGCACGTTGATGATCCACTGAAGCGGCATTCTGCGCCCGTTGAGCAGGGTACTATTAGGTAATGGTGTAATGTCGATATCAGAATCAGAGAGCTGATAAACCTTTCCTGAGCGAGTTGCTAGCGTACCAAACACATATGGCATCTGCTCATTGCTCCGGTAACGACTCACACTCAGAGCAGAACCATCATCTAAGTTAAAGACAAACCAATCCCAACCTTGCTGCCCTTCACCAAGTAGACCGCTGCCCCACTCTTTATGAAGCCAGGCGTTACCAGATACTTCAATTTCTTTACCATCAAGCATCAGTTTGCCATTCAGAGCCAAAAACGGCGCACTAAAGTTGTATGAAGCAATAGGAAGTAAATCGTGTTTCTTCTGATAGCCGTTTTCGCCATTCAGCACGTAAGGGCCTTTGGTCACTGAATCAAGCTCTAAACCAAATGTGTCGGTCTCAATGCTCAAACGCCCTGGAAACGGGGTCGCACCAAGCGCACGCCAGTTCCAATTATCAATCCAAATTCGGAATGGACGGTTAGTCATTCCTGCTTGACCAATACCGCCACGTGCGAGTCTTTGTTCTTTCCACACTTGAGTGGCTGAGGTCACAACCACATTTGAGATATAGATTTGTGGGCTTTGCCAGCCGCGTGCCTCTCGTTCATCGGTCGCGATTCTGAAGAAGCTCCATTGAACGGAGTAGTCTTTACCATTGGCATCTTCTAAAGTCGCGAAGTAATGCCACCACTCATGTTGGAACTCAGGATGGAATTGGAAATCTTTCGGCAGTGAAACGGTACGGTCAGGCAATACTGGTTCAAACACCTTAAATTGCTCACTCACCAACACAGAATTGACTTCATTGATACCCTCTTCACCTACATCAGCGAAGTAAGAGTAATAAGACCAAATACCAACAAACAGACCAAAGAAGCCGACCAGTAGAACAGCAGAGAGGACTTTATTTCTCGGCTTTTTCACGCCTTTTCTTTGACCCATTTACAGCGCATCCCTAAGTGATTTCATCGGTGTATTACCTATCATACGTAATACTGGCAAGGCTCCAGCGATCATCAACGCCGCCATCGACCATGCAAAAGTCATGAAGTAGTCCCAAGGTATGACTTGCAGTTCTAAAGACCAACCGAAAGACTGCTTAATCACGATATCTACAATCAGGTTAGCCAACGCCAAACCAAGTGGTATCGCTATCAGTGACGATATCAGACCAAAAACAAACAACTGCAGGCTTCCTGTGAAGATCAGCTCTTTTGCCGACACGCCTAAGCAGCGCTGCAGCGAAATATGACGTTGCCTTGATACCTCACCCGCAACGGTCGCGAAGAAGATACCAAACACAGCAATAACCAACGTAATGTTGCCCAAGGTATCTGCAATCGCAAAAGTACGGTCAAAGACACGCATCGCCTGGCTATGAATATTGTTATTGTCAAAGATGCGCTCAGAGCTCAATCTAAATACCGATTCTAGCCTGTTACGCAGTCCGGTTGGATTCACATCTTCTTTAAGTATGACACCTAATCCAACGTTGCCCCGCCCCGCAAAGCCGTATAGCCAGTTACGATGCGACATCATGACTTGATGATAAGGATTACCGTAGTCGTAATACACACCGACAACTTGCCATCCAGAGCCAAGGCTATCGTACATATCGATATAGTCTCCCGGACGAATGCCCAGCTTGAGCGACATCGACTCACTAATAAGGACGCCCTTAGAGTGGTGTAAGTGATACCAGTAGTTCGGGATACCCAGCTTAATGGTCAGCGCTTCTAACTCCCCTTCAGAAGGACCAGTACTCACAACTTGGATACTGCCTACTGGAGAAGGAATATCTTTCTCCCAGCGCCACCATACCGAGTCAACTTCTGGCTGTTCTGATAGCCAGTTGCTCATGCGTGCTGCAGAGTTATTGGTTGGGTAGATATACAAGTCTGCCGCAAGACGCTGAGACAGCCATTTATCAGTGGTATCTCGGAAGCTACCAACCATGGTCTCAACGCCGATATTTGCCGTCATCGCTAGCATAAATGCCATAGTTGCAACGCCGCGGTAACTCATGCTTGCAGCTGCATCGGCAAAGAACCAACGCGCGCGGACCCAACGCAGAGAGTATGAGAAGCTATTGAACAGTTTCCACATTAAGAAAGGTGTAAACAGCGCAACACTCACTAGCATCAATGCAATGATGGCAAAGCCAGATTCTTGCGTCTGAGGAGCTTGATATACCGCCACCGCAGCTACACAGAAACCACAACCAATCAACGCTTGCCATGTAAACTCAGTACCTGCGAAACGCATCAGAGACAAACGAGATGAGAGTCGAATTGGCTGCGACTTTAGCAAACGAATCAAAGGCCAAGCACACGCTAAAAATGCGCCGATTAATGCCATAGAAAAACTGTAGGCGCTCGCTCTCCAGCTCCAGTCGATACTTAAGCCAACATTAGCGTCATAAAGATCGCCGAGACTTGAAGATACAGCTGGCAGCAATTGGTTTGCCAACATCACACCAAAGACGTTACCGCAGATCCAGCTGACCACAACCAGCGCTAGCAACTCAAAACAGAGTGCTTTGGTTAACTGCCAGCCTGATACACCAGTTTGTCTAAGAACCCCAACCAAAGGCTGTCTCTGTATAAAAGAGAGCGACATTGCTTGATAGAAGATGAACAGGCCTACAACAAACGAAAGCATTCCCATCGCCGTCAAGTTCAAATGGAATGCACTGGTTAGCGACTCCAACTCAGCTTTAGAGCTTCGAGAGATGGTTAAACCATTCGGCAGCATACTCTTAAGACGCTCAAACTTCGCTTCCGACATATCTGAACAGGCGATAACGGATAGGCCAGAACTGCGCTTCAACATTCTCAGAAGAGAGATGTCCGCAATCAAACGCGTGCCGTTAATCATCTTATTCTGGTCGACAACTAAAGGACCAAGCTCAGAGCCGTCTGCAAGGTGAATATAGTCACCGTCACGCCACTCCATATGCTTGGCCAGATCATCACTCACTAAGATTGGGTATGGCGGCTTCATCAGGTTGAGCGTTGTGAGGTCTTGAAGCGCAACGCCAGGTTGCAACTGAAGCATCGAGACAGGATCTAAGCCTATCAGCATGAAGTTGGAGCCGTTTTCGTCAGTTACGCGATGGTTATCGAAAGGGGCGCACTGCTGAAAGCCTTCACGGCGCAGTTGAATATAGAAACCTTGCGGGATCTTATTGGCGCTATGTTTTGGGCGAATACGGTAAGGGAGCGGATTGGAAAATAGCTTTTCGCCATGAGCATAGCTCTGCTTAGCATGCTGGTTGATGGCAGTAACACCAACCAAAAGAGAGACACCCAGTGTTAGACCGAGCCAAACAAGAATGATTTGAAGTGGGTAGCGTCGATAATGACCGAGTAGCGCTTTAACTACGGGCCATAACATGAAGCTGCCCTCCTTGTAGACGGATGCAACCATCCATATGCTGGGCAACCTTTTCACTGTGTGTCACTAACAATAGCGTACACTCAAGCTCACGAGCTAATGACGTCAGCAAACGCATTACCGCTTCTGCGTTGCGCTCGTCTAGGCTACCAGTAGGCTCATCGGCAAGTAGGATCTTTGGCTCCATGTAGAGAGCACGAGCAATCGCGGCACGCTGTTGCTGACCACCAGACACCTCTTCAGGGTAGCGTCCCAATAAAGGCATAAGATCGAGCGCAGACAAAATTTGACGCCATAAGCCTTTATCTTCAGGTAAACCCTTCAATTGACGGCAAAAGCGAATGTTATCGGCAATGTTCAGTGTTGGTAGCAAATTGAACTGTTGAAAGATATGCCCGATGTTATTACGACGGTAAGCAGTGCGATCGCGCTCCTTTGCCACGTGCATATCAAAGTTCGGGAATAGGATTTCCCCGGAGTCAGCAAGGTCGAGCCCTGCAATGAGGTTAAGCAGTGTACTCTTACCTGAGCCACTTTCACCCATTAATGCAAGCTGGTCCCCTTGATTTAATGTTAATTCAGCACCTTGTAAAACGGGATGGAACTCTCCCCCGTCGACATAGCCCTTACATAGGTCTGATAGCTTTAACATTAAACAGCTCACATTAGTTAGAATTTGGAATGAGAATCTACACTAAATCTAAGGTTGTAGGAAGTAATTTGAAAGATAGATCACATGCTAAGTATAAAGTCACATAAATCTTACGTCTGACTTCAACTTCCTATAAGATTTTTTATCCATTTCTTACTCTTCATACGATAGAGCGACCCACCCCATTTGATCACCTCTTCTGTTAGGAACATCAAATAGATCCATTCAGGTTCGACACCAAAATAGATAGCCGCAAAAGCCGCTAAAGGGATACTAATGAGCCACTGAGCAATCAGATCTTGGTAGAGGCAGAATTTCACATCTCCACCCGCTCGTAAAACGCCAACAATCACCGTCATTGGGATAGAACGAACCACAATGCCTAAGCTCAAAATCAAGATGAATTTTTCGGATAACTCACGCGTTTCTGGAGTCAGTGCGCTGAAGGAATCTAAGATTGGTGCTTGAACAAAATAGAGCACCAACGCGACCACAATGCTGGTGAAAAACGCAATGATGCTGATGCCCAATGCTTGGTAATAAACCGCTTCATTGTTTTTGGCTCCTAACTGATTACCCACCAGCACGGCAGCAGCGGTCGACATACCAATTAGAAGTGCCAAAGAGATAGATTCAACCGGAGTCATCACCGAGAGTGCAGCTAAGCCCTGAACGCCCGATTGCCCCATGATCGCGTGATAGGCAAACAATCCCCCCGCCCAAGCTAAGAAGTTAAAGGTGGTTGGCAAAGAAAGCTTGAGAAACCTAACGACTTTCTGGACTGTTGCAGCAGCTATAACGTCAGCGCCTTTAAAAGCCAACAAGTGCTTCTTCCAGTAAAGGTATCCATAAAGCGTCACCACCTCGATCGCACCGCTCAACACAGTTGCAATCGCTGCACCTTTGATGCCCATTGCAGGCATACCGAGATTACCGAAAATAAGTACCCAGTTAAGAAAGATATTAGAGAGAATCCCAATACCGCTGAAAAAGGTACTTAGCCCCGGTCGGTGCATCGCGCGAAGCCCAACCGCCATACTACTCACACAAGCAACGGCAAACATACTGAACGCGCTAATCACGATGTATTCAGTTCCTAAACCAATAACTTCATGTGAATCTGTGGTAACGCCCATAACTTGCGTTGGGAAAGAAACAAAGAACACGACGGTTAACGCTGCGAACAACATCGAAACCAGCCAAGTCAGCGCGGTACTCTCTCGCACACCTTGTTTATCGCCGGCCCCCCAATATTGAGCCGTTAGCAGAGCACCACCCGTTGTTACCCCAACCAACATAATCGTAGTCACGAACATGGCACGACTTGCCACGCCCACAGCGGCAATATCAGCTTCTCCTAGCTGCCCCAGCATCAAGACGTCAACCAAACCTCTACTTGAAAACATAATGCTCTGCAGAGTAATAGGCAGTGCAATGGCAATCAGCTGACGAACAAAGTCACCTTTGGTATGACGTATTATTGAAGCAAGAAGCATAAGGTCACCTCAACGGAACATATTGAAGAAAAAGAGGAACATCGAAACAGTATAACAGTCGTATGTTTTCACCCGCGGTGATAAGCCGAGAATCAGGAGGTGATAAAAAGACTGCTATGAAACCAAGTGAAGAGCCATTAAAGCACAATCAATTCAAACAATGAATGAAAAACAGGCATATACAGATAAAATATAACCCACCAAATCATTTATAGCGCTTTTATCAGAGTAAATTCCGATTTTTGATTAAAATCAAAGTTAAGTTCGATATCTAAATTACTGAAATTGTTATTAAAAATAACATAAACAAATAAATACATGTTTTACAACAAATTTAAATGTTAAAAAGCTTACAATCTAGAAAATCGATTAATATCAATTCCTTTTTACCATTTCATTAAGTCTAACTAATTCAATAACTTCCAAAGCAAATCATTAGGGAGTTAAGCATGAATAATAAAAAAATAGCACTAGGGTTAGTGGGTTTAGGTGTCGCGGCTTATTTAGGCTCAGTCTACATTGTAAATAAGGACGATAGAGATCTCGCAGCGCGTCAAATTGCCCAATACTCACACTTAGACCCACAATCACTGAATTTCCAAGCCATGAAGATTATGGCTGACAAAGGGTGTGGATACTGCCATACCTCAGACAGTGAGATGCCTTTCTACTCAGAGTGGCCAATCGCTAAGAATCTAATGGACGCAGATGTACAAGTCGGCCTGCGTCACTTCGATATCAATAAGCTTTACCGCAACCTCCAGAACGAAGAGCCTGTCTCTGAAGTGGCGCTCGCACGTATCGAAAAAGTCTTATATGACGACTCTATGCCACCAAAGATCTATCAATCAATGCACTGGGCAGCTGGAATCTCAAAAGACGAGAAGCACACCTTATTAAAGTGGATTCGTGAAAGCCGCGCTGAACGCCATCAGGACTCCCCTGTTACCGCTGAACGCAAACAGCGTGCATTGCAGCCTATCTACACCACTTTCGAATTTGACGAAGGTAAAGCTGAGCTTGGCAAAGTGCTTTATCACGATACCCGACTTTCTGGCGACGATACTGTCTCGTGTGCGTCATGCCACAGCTTAGATACTGGTGGCGTGGATAACCTAGTGGGTTCAGTGGGTATCGATGGTCAAGTTGGTGGTATCAATGCTCCAACGGTATTCAATTCAGTCTACAACAAACTGCAGTTCTGGGATGGGCGTGCTCACGATCTGCAGGCTCAAGCTGGCGGCCCTCCATTCAACCCAATTGAAATGGGCTCTCACGACTGGGCTCAGGTGATTGAGAAGCTAAGCGACGATGACGAAATGGTCACGATGTTCGAATACGCTTACCAAGGTGAAATGACTGGCGACACCATCACCCACGCCATTGCAGAATTTGAAAAAACGCTCACGACACCAAATAGTCGTTTTGACCAGTATTTAATGGGAGATAAGCAAGCGCTGAGCGAGACAGAACAGCACGGTTTAGATCTGTTTAAACAATACAGCTGCCATACCTGTCATGCTGGTGAAGCTATGGGTGGTGAAACGTTTGAAACTATGGGCATCAAAGCAGACTATTTTGCTGACCGTAGTGCGCCTATCACGGCTGAAGATATGGGACGATTTAATGTAACTGGGCAAGCAAGCGACAAGCATAAGTTCAAAGTACCTACACTACGCAACGTTGAACTTACCGCGCCATACTTCCATGACGGGCAAGCTGAAACGCTTGAGCAAGCTATCTACGATATGGGCAAGTATCAGGTAGGCGTTGAGATGTCAGACAGCGAAGTCAAAGCGATTAAGTCGTTTTTGAAAACCTTAACCGGTGAGTACAAAGGCAAGACATTAAGCACCAAAGCCGACAATGTTCAGCAAGCGAACGATGTATAAACACGACTATCGTTAAAACAATCTGAGACACAATTAAGCCAATAGCAAGATACTATTGGCTTTTTTGCATATGACACTGGTAAATTAACAACTAGTGACGTCCCTACTTCATATCAACGAATGGAGTCTTTATGAAGAAAGTACTGGTGTTAGGCGCTTCTGGTTATGTTGGCTCTCAGCTATTGCCCCAACTCCTCAATCAAGGTTATCAGGTAACGGCAGCCGCTCGTCATATTGACTATTTGCAAGCTCGAACCGACTCTCATCCAAACCTCTCACTAGAGTACTTAGATCTTGCTGATGCTAAGGCGACTAAAAAGCTAGTACCTCAGTTTGACCTCATTTTCTTCCTCGTGCACGGTATGGCAGAGGGACATGACTTTATTGATTACGAGCTCACGTTGGCAAGAAACTTTGTCAATGCGCTTGGCCCTCGCAATCAACATGTGATCTACCTAAGCTCACTGCAACCACAAACGGCAGATTCGGATCACCTTCAAGCACGGAAGAAAACTGGCGATCTGTTAAGATCTGGCCCAGTTCCTATCACTGAACTGCAAGCTGGCGTGATCATTGGCCCAGGCTCCGCAGCCTTTGAGATAATGCGCGACTTTGTTTATAACCTGCCAATAATGATCGCGCCAAAATGGGTCGACTCCAAAGCCAACCCAATTGCCTTAAAGAACCTTAACTATTATTTGTTAAAGCTTGCCGAGGAAAATCCAGAAGCTCACCAAACCTTTGAAGTGGGCGGCCCAGATATTGTCAGTTACCGCAATCAATTTGCTCACATCGCTAAAACCGCAGATAGACCCCTAAGGTTATTGGCGACATCTTTGTTAACTCCAACTATTGCCTCATACTGGCTTGGTGTCGTGACGTCTGTACCTTCGAATATAGGACGCGCCCTCCTTGCGGGCTTAAAGCATGACTTTATTGCTAACTCCACTGCAATTCAGGAGCGTTATCCACAACGACTGATTTCATTCCAAACCATGGTTGAACAAGCGATTCGAGCAGAAGGTGAATTCGTTAAGAGTAACGTTTGGGGCTTCGACAAGGCCGCATTCAAGCGCTGGCAAGCCGGCTACGGTTACTACCCTAAACAGACTGGGGCTACCATCCAATCTACCGTTTCCAAAGAAGAACTCTGGCAGGTGGCTCAACAGATAGGTAGCCCAAAACAAGGGTATTTCTTTGCTAATGCTCTATGGCGGACCCGTGAATGGCTGGATCTTTTCTTCGGTGGTGGAGTGCCCAAAAGGCAAGAACCAGAAGGCCCAACGCTCAAAGTTGGCGATCATATCGATTCATGGAAAGTGATTCGCTGTGAAGAGAATCAGTTCCTATCACTGCTATTCGGTATGAAAGGCCCCGGCCTTGGTCGCCTCGAGATAACAGTTTCCGACCTTGCCGATAATGACCAAACAAACAATCAAAGCGAACTCAATATTACCGCTTGGTGGCATCCTAAAGGCTTTCTGGGATTACTGTATTGGTTTGCCATGATGCCAGCACACCTATTTATATTTAAGGGTATGGTGAAGGCGATAGAGAAGCAGGCGAAGGAGCAGATAAGGGATTCGGGTGGCGAGATGCGAAAAGACTAAGAGCGGATACGAGATTCGAGTCGAGAGATGCGAAAAGACTTAAAAGCAGATTCGAGGTTCGAGTGGCGAGATGCGAGAAGACTCAAAAGCGGATACGAGATTCGAGTGGCGGGATGCGAGAAGACTCAAAAGCGGATACGAGATTCGAGTGGCAAGATGCGAAAAGACTTAAAAGCAGATTCGGGGTTCGAGTGACTAAATAAAAAAGAGCGGATAATTCCGCTCTTCGTATCTCTCATCTCGTATCTACTACTCAGCAACAAAGCTAATTGGGATCTCAGCCAGTTGGTTACCTTGGTTAGCTGGGTAAACTATGTATTCGCCGTGATATTTCACTGCTGATTTATAGTCGGTCACTTTATGAAGCATAAAGCCGGACTCCATAGCAGCTTGAACAAACTCAGCGTGGTTACCACGAACAAACCAGTTCATCGGTTTCACCATCAACTCGCCATCAAACGAGTCGTCACACTGCTTGCCACAAAGTGCGAATGAGTGCTCGCCATCAGTGAAAAATTGAATTTTGCCACCTGTGGTCAGTTCGTCTTCGCTTGAAACGCTCCAACCCATGTCGTACATCTTGTCCATGAAGGCTTCAACGTCACTGTCTTTAAGCGGCTTTGGCTCTTCACCCTGTGGGAAGAATTGAGCATAAAACGCCGAGATTCGACGGAACGTAAATGTTAGATCCGAGTTATTACCCTTAGAACGCCCCTGCTTCTGCCAGCGAATCAGATCCGCAGCGACACAGCGGTCATAAGCTTGCGATTTAATAGCCTTAGTAACCCAGCGCACCAAGTAAAGGTTATTAGCAATCGGCGCGTCTACCGCTTTGCCAGATTTGTGTAGAGCCGTTAACTCATCGAGTGCTGTGTTAACCAGATTTTGAATTTCAATATAGTATTTTGACATTATGCCTTCTTTCCTAATGTCCAATAAAGTAGCGCTGAAAGTACGGCACACAGTGCCATCACAATGACCATAGAGCCAGCACTGTCACTCGGTAGGAACGCAACAATTGCACCCACTACAGAGCCTGTACCAAAACGTAATGTACCCGCGAGCGACGAAGCCGTGCCTGCCATATTTGGGTAACCGCTAAGCAGTAAACCCATGGTATTACTGCCGATGGTGGATAGAGTACCAATGAATAACATCACAAACGGCACAATTCCCCACAAACCCAGGTCTAAAGTCCAGCCGATGAACAAGCCAACCCCCGCGAGCAGTTGAATCGCCAGTCCCACTCTCAACATAGTATGAGAGCCTACCTTTTTCACCATACGACCATTAATGCTGGTCATCAGAATCATGGCAACAATGTTTAAGCCGAACAGGTAACCGAACAGGTCTGGACGTACGCCGTAGATATCAATGTAAACAAAAGAGCCTGCCGTTAAGAACGCGAACATACCTGAAAACGAAAACGCACCCGAGAAGATGAGTCCCATTGCTGTTTTGTTTTTGCATAAGCGGAAGTAGTTACGCATCGTCGTTTTAAAACGCAACGGTTGACGCTTCTCAACTGGCAATGTCTCAGGGATCTTAAACGATACTGCTAGAATCACAATTACAGCGAAAATTGCCAATACCCAGAAAATCGAACGCCAGCCAAACCACAGCGCCAAGTAACCACCAATCATTGGTGCCACCAGCGGCGCAACTGTCATTACCAAAGTAACGAACGACATGGTTCTTGCGAAATCTTCGCGATCAAACATGTCTCGCACAACAGCTTGAATAATTACTGCTGCCGCTGCGCCTGCAAAACCTTGCGCGGTACGAACATAAGTCAGCGCTTCAATGCCATGCGTTGTTGCACTAACCATCGACGCAATCGCAAACAGAACCACACCAATCAGTAGAACGGGTTTACGACCATAGCTATCTGCCAATGGACCATGAAGCAGCTGTCCCAGTGCAAAACCAGCGGTGTAAGCCGTAAGCGTAATTTGAACTTCACCGGCAGTCACACCAAGGTCTTTGGCGATCGTTGGCATCGCAGGCAGGTACATGTCAATGGCAAGTGGCGTCAACGCACCAATTGCACCAAGAATCAAAAACAGCATTAAACCTAGCTGGGGTGTTTCAGGTTGGGAACTGGGGGCAGTTTGGGTTTGCATAAATCTCCGACTAAGTACTAAGAGCTGCGCTTACACGCAGACAGAATATTGGCTGAGACTTTCCTAGTACCAGTCAAAATGAATAGCCGACGCTGTCCTTGGTCGGCACTAAACAGAGAGGAATATTACTTCCAGATAGAGTCGATCTCTTCTTGAGTCAGGTAACGGTATTCACCTAGCTCCAAAGATTCATCCATCTCAATTTCACCAATACGTTCGCGGTGTAGCGCTTCTACTTTGTTACCTAGTGCAGCGAACATACGCTTAACTTGATGGTACTTGCCTTCATGGATAGTAAGAAGCACTTCACGCTCGGCACGCACTTCAAGGTGTGCAGGAAGAGTAAGACCATCTTCGCTTTTTAGCTGGATGCCCTCTTTGAATTTCTCTACGTAATCGTCTTCAACTGGATCCACCAGCCAAACGCGATACATTTTTTCACACTTGTGTTTTGGTGAAGTGATACGGTGAGACCATTGACCATCATCCGTCACAAGCACTAGACCTGTGGTATCCACATCTAGACGGCCAGCAAAGTGAAGCTTGTCCATCTTGATCTCATCAAGCAGGTCGAAAACCGTGCGATTAGAGCTGTCTTCATGCGAGCAAACAAAACCTTCAGGCTTGTAAACCATGATGTAACGAGGGCCTTGAACACGCAGTTCATTGCCTTGCCATTCAACAACGCACTCTTCGGTAACCTTAGTGGCACCGCTCTTTTGCATAACGTCGTTCACTGTCACTGTTTTTGATTTTAAAATCTGTGTTGCTTCTTTTCGAGTGACGCCTAATGAGTCACATAGAAATTTATCTAAACGCATGAATACCTCAACTAATCTAAGTCAGGTATTATAGTCACCTTTGCTCAATTAGTTGAGCGATTTCACACTATTTTTGCCACTTTACAAGACGCAGTATGTATACACTCCGCCCATATCAAGCCGACTCCGTAAAATCTGTTATCCATTACTTTCGCAAACACCAAACGCCCGCCGTTTTGGTGCTACCAACTGGCGCAGGTAAAAGCTTGGTCATTGCCGAATTAGCGCGGCTAGCAAAAGGGCGAGTTCTTGTCATGGCGCACGTAAAAGAACTGGTTGAACAAAACCACGAGAAGTACGAAGGCTATGGTTTGAAAGGGTCGATTTTCTCGGCAGGTTTGGGTCGAAAAGAGACCGACCAGCAAGTGGTGTTTGCCTCTGTACAGTCGGTAGTGCGTAACCTTGATGCCTTTTCCAATCAGTTCTCACTCTTAGTTATTGACGAGTGTCACCGAGTACCTGATGAGAAAAATAGTAGCTATCAGAAAGTGATTGCTCACCTACGTGAAAATAACCCAGGCATTAAAGTACTTGGCCTAACAGCAACACCATATCGATTGGGTATGGGTTGGATCTACCAATACCATACTCGCGGCCAAGTGCGTTCTGAAGAGCCAAGATTCTTCCGCGACTGTATCTTTGAATTACCTATTCGTTATCTTCTCGACGAAGGCTTCTTAACCCCTGCCCGCATGATTGATGCACCGGTACTAAGTTACGACTTCTCACAGTTAAAGCCTGCCAACACAGGCCGCTACAAAGAGGCCGAACTAGATATGGTGATCGAACAATCAAAACGCGCAACACCACAAATCGTTGAGCAAATCATTCACCTAGCGAAAGACAAGCAAGGCATCATGGTGTTTGCCGCCACTGTGCGCCACGCTCAAGAGATTCTTGGTTTACTGCCAGAGGGTGAAGCGGCAATTGTGATTGGTGATACCCCAACCTTAGAGCGTGATCAGATCATCAATGACTTTAAGCAGCGCAAAACCAAGTACCTAGTAAACGTATCCGTACTGACCACTGGCTTCGATGCCCCACACGTGGATCTGATTGCGATTCTGCGTCCTACTGAGTCGATTAGTCTTTATCAACAAATCGTCGGTCGTGGTCTTCGTCTGTCTCCGGGCAAAGAAGAGTGTCTGGTATTGGACTACGCAGGTAATAGCTACGATCTTTATCAGCCAGAGGTTGGCGATCCAAAACCAGACTCTGACAGCGAAATCATCACCATTCCCTGCCCTGCTTGCGGTTTCAATAACAACTTCTGGGGCAAGCTCGATAGTAATGGTTTCTTGCTAGAACATTTTGGTCGTAAATGCCAAGGTTATTTCACCGATGAAGATACTGGCGAGCGTGAGCATTGTGGCTACCGATTCCGAGCCAAGTATTGTGGTGAATGTGGCGCCGACAACGATATCGCCGCGCGAATTTGCCACGAGTGTGATGCGACCCTAGTTGACCCAGACAAAAAACTAAAAGATGCACTGAACCTTAAAGATGCACTTGTATTTGAGTGCCTAGAGATGGACCTCAACGTCTTTAAAGACGATAAAGGTAAATCTCAGCTTAAAGTGACGTATCGAGGTGAAAACCGAGCTCAGGTTCATGAGTTTTGGTCGTTAACTACCAAGAAGCAAAAGCAAACCTTTAAAGACCAATTTGTTCGCCCTCATTTGGCCGACAGACACCGCCCTTTCGAGGAAGCATCTCCAAGCAAAGTGGTCGCTCACCAACATAGATTCAGGCCACCACAATTCGTTATTGCACGTAAGGTAGGTCGTTTCTGGAAGATGCGTGACAAGATATTTGATGATGAGCTTCAGGAGCGTTAACCCTAGTTCACCGCTCTTGTGTCACTAAACCCATAACAAAGGCTGCTAAAGTCTCATTGTGGGTGCGATTCACTTTCTGTTCATCTTCACTTTTTTATACTACTTACTATCAACATTACCTAGGATTCGCTATGTTTAGTAAAGCAATGATTTCTTTGATGTCTTTGAACCTTGGCTTAGTGGTTTCCGGCTCTGCATGGGCGGACTCACACCCTAATGGGCACGACCTCGTTCAAGACGTTCACAAGGAAGGAACTCGCATCGAGTTCGAAGAAGACCAAGATGAAGTTTATGAAGCGGTTAGAGAAGGCTACATTCGCCCGTTTTCTGAGATGTACGCTGCAGTAGAAAATGACCTGCACGGTCGCATCATCAAGGTTGAACTTGAAGAAGACGATGACATCTGGGTCTACGAGCTAAAGATCAACTACAACAACAACATCATCAAGGTCGAATACAACGCTGAGACGTTAGAGATGTTGATGATCAAAGGTCGAAACTTTAAAGATGCGATCAAAACTGACAGCGAATAAATAGCCACAATAAAAATATTTCCCGCTGCGAATAACGACCGACAACAAACAATAACGAATAACAACACCTAATATCGAATAACAATAAGCAAAAAGAGCCAATCATGAAAATTCTCGTCGTTGAAGATGAACCGCGTTTAGGCGAACAGATTATTGAAACTCTCGAAGGAGCCGACTGGGTTCCTGAACTGTCACAAGACGGTATTGATGCACTTTATCGCGCAACTTCAGAAGAGTGGGATGCGATTGTTCTAGACCTTGGCTTGCCAAAGCTCGACGGGTTAACGGTATTGAAAGGTATTCGAGATGAGAATATCAACACGCCAGTGATCATTCTTAGTGCGCGCGATACCTTAACTCAGCGTGTAGAAGGCTTGAATGCAGGTGCCGACGACTACCTCACTAAACCCTTTGAGATGGTTGAATTGATCGCTCGTATTCGTGCCCAACTTCGCCGAGCCTCTGGTTCTGCATCGCCAATCCAACAAATCGGTGACTTAAGCCTGGATACTCGTAGTTCGAAAGTGCTTTGGCAAGGCCAAGCGGTAAGCTTAACAGCGCTTGAGTACAAAGTGGTTGCCTACTTCATGCATAACAAGGACAAGGTTATCTCACGTACTGAGTTGGTTGAGCACATATATAAGCAAGACTTCGACCGCGATTCTAATACCGTCGAGGTATTCATTGGCCGCATTCGCAAGAAGATCGCACCTAAGATCATTAAGACTGTGCGCGGTTTAGGCTATCAGCTTAACGCTGACTAATCTCCCTTCTCTCTGTGGGTGGCTCACTTTGACCCTAGATAAAAGTGAGCCAAAATAGCGATGAATCTAAATAAAAAATCCCTCAAAAAGATCAGTCTAAAAAGCCGCTTGCTCCTCGCTGCGGCTTTTTGGTTAGGTGCCATGATTCTTGCCGCTGGTATTGGTATTCCAAAACTGGTTAACGACTATTTGGTTGATGATCTTAAACAGCAGCTCAGCCTAACTATGGACGAACTCACGGCCAACATCGAAACCAACGATGCGGGCATGCTGATGATGTTGGAGCGATTGTCGGACCCAAGGTTTAATCAACCATATAGTGGCGTCTATTGGCGAGCAGAAAGCCAAGGACAAGTGATTCGTTCACGTTCACTGTGGGATAAAGATATGGATATCAAGCGCTCTCCTATCCATACCTCGATTAAAGGCCCGGACAAAGAACAACTGATTTATATCGAGCAACTCATCTACCTACCCGAGCTAAGTGACCCTGTCACTATAACCATAGGTGTTGATGAAGACCCACTTGAATCTACCCTCCATGACCTTACTGGCCAAGTGTGGATTATCTTGGGCTTGTTGTTTGTTGGCGTTCTGCTTTTGATTGGTATTCAAGTTAGCTGGTCGCTCCTTCCTCTTAACAAAATGCAGCGCGAACTGGCGATGCTACGTAAAGGGGAGCAGCAAGGTCTCAGCGATAGCTATCCAAAAGAGGTTTCCCCACTAGTCTCTGACTTGAACGCCCTACTCTTCCACTATCAAGAGTTGTTGGAGCGCGCTCGACACCATGCTGGCAACCTATCTCACGCCTTAAAAACGCCACTATCAGTACTCAAAAATGAAGTGAACTCACTACCTAAAGAGAACCAACACCTACTGCAGCAGCCGATTGACCAGATTCAGAGCCAGATTGATTATCACCTAGGCCGTGCTCGTATGGCGGGTGCAATGAACATCTTATCGGTGAAGTCATCGCCTTGTGAGCGCGTAGAAGCTATCTCGATGGCCTTTGATAAAGTCTATGCTGCCAATGAAGTCACCATGATCAATGAGCTGGATTCAGAGATTGAGGTCGCCGTAGAGAAAACCGATCTTGATGAGATGGTTGGTAACCTACTGGAAAATAGCTATAAATGGGCTGCCAGCATTATCCGAGTTCACTCCAACGAGCTGAGCAAAGGCCGAATTGAGCTAATTATTGAGGATGATGGACCGGGTATCCCGGAAGAGAAAATGAGCCAAGCGGTTAAACGTGGCGTGCGCCTTGACGAAACAACGCCGGGCACAGGTTTAGGACTCAATATCGTAAACGAGATGGCCCATAGCTATCGCGGGCAACTCAATTTAGAAAAAAGCTCGATGGGAGGCTTAAAAGCAACGCTTATCCTGCAGCTTTCTCAAAACTAGAAGCTTAGAGCTAGATACTGAGAAAAGTTAATAAGCATACCAAACGCATTGGTATGCTTATCTCTATTATCTAGGTAATCAAACCTACTTGCAGCTCGGCAGTAACGTCTGATACATGGTTTTAAAACCTTTCAGAGATACCGTTGCAAGTTCTACTTTTGAACCATCACCTTGAAGCTCGACCTGCAATGACTTAGCGCTGTAGAACGATTCAAGCTGAGTCAGAGGAACAGTTGCCCAGTGAGTCTTGCCTTTAATCCAAACATCCATGGTAAAGCGAGTTCCATCATCCAGCACAGTTTTCGCTGGATAACCCAATTCCTCTCTCAACAAGCCATTAAAGAACAGTAAATTGACGCCTTCAGTGGTGCATCGCAGGGCAACCGTATCGACATTACCATCACTTTTCACACTCGACACGCCAAGGATAACCGCTTCACCAGTATCGAAACTTTTCGACTCGTAATGCTCCCAGTCTTGATAAGTGTCTGTAAGTTCCAAACCAGCACTCGCTTTAAAAGCAAACAGTAATAGTAAGCCTACAATTAAGTGTTTTTTCATCTCTTTTCCCAATAATTAGGCCACGCCTTTTCGTTCGCCTTAGCCTGTCATTCATTAAGACAAAACACTACTCAGTACGCGGCTAAACAATGACTAAATTACTTGGTTTTCGCCGATAATTCTGGAAGTAACACAGCTTCAAAACGCTCCGCTTCGCTCAAGAACTGGCGCATGATTGCATCCACTTTCGCTTTATTACCTTCGCTATTTGCACGACGCTGGGACTGAATCAAACGCGGGCTATCCGTTAGTAAGTAAGACTGTTCCATTGCGTTCAGCATCCCCAAATCAGACCGCAAGTAGCGATCAATTTGGTCATCGCGTTGCACCAACTTGTTCTCCAGTATCTGTTCATCCGCTCCTTGTTTTGCCACGGAGCTCAACACTGAGTGCGTCAGAGAAATCAGCTCGTCAACACGCTCTGGCGCACAGGTAAACAGAATTCGGCCTTCGGCTTGTGGGCTGTGTACGTCTTGCCAGAACCAGCTCGCGACGCCATAAACGCCTGATGCTTGCTCACGAAGCTTAAGTCGCAGTTGCTCTTGAACTAACTCACCGCTTAACTCCAAGTAATATGCGTTATCTGGTCGCCATTGAGAGTATTGAGTTAAATAGATCTCGACCTCTGCTCTCGGCTCTTTCGAATCGGCTGTGCTGTAACGAATCATTGGAGAAAAAGCTTTCACATCGTAGAAAGTGCGTTTTGGCTCTTTCACTTCGATTGACGACAAGTAGCGGGCAGCGAGTTGCTCAAGCTCATTGGCAGAGATATCCCCGACAACAAAATAGGTGTAGTCGGTTTTACCCGCGATGTACGTTTGATAAACGTCGCTTAGCTTCTCCGTGGTGTAGCTTGGAGCTTGTTCGCCATTATCGCTATATACGGTTGGAATACCTGGGAAGCGTAGTTCAGAGACTTTTCGCACAAAGCGATCTGCACCATCGAACTGGCTGCCATTTAAGCGCTGCTCCATCTCAACTTGATACTCTTTCAAGGATTTCTCTGATACCGGACTCGACGCCAGTTTCAAATGAAACAGCTTGAGCATTTTTTCAAAGCTGTCAGTTTTTGCCCAACCTGAAAAACCCTGTTGATAATCGCCAACCAATGTCGACATCACTACTGGGTTGCCTCGAAAGATGGTCTGGATATCAGCCTGAGACACCTCACCAACACCGGTATCATCGACGAGGCTTACAGCGGTTCTCAATGCTTGATAATCACTCTGAGGAATAGAGCGAAGTCCACCTTCCGTCAGCGCCTTAAAATGCACTTGGCCCGGGTTGCTATCGCTATAGCGGTAAACAAGTTTGCTGCCATTACTCAATCGGTATTCCGTAATTCGGTGCTCTGCCCATTTTTTCTCTTGCTTGAGCGTCCCCGGTTTTGGATCAACCACAGGTAGTACAGCGTTGCTGTCATCGACGACCCAAGGCTGCTGCTTAGTACGCATACTCATTTGCCACTCACTCTCCACCCATTCAGATGCAAGTTTTGGCTTACGCTTATCGGTAGGTTGAGTGAGCAGAACCAAGCGAGATTTAGGCTCAATGATATCGAGAAATGCCTCGTTCACCTGCTGCAATGTAATACGGTCCAGAAAGTACTTATTCAGCTCATAAGCTTGATCTTTACTTACCAGAATCTGACCACTTGCCGCAGCAACCATCAAATCTCCCGCAAGATCAATACTGTAGTTCTTCTTGTCTTGGCCTCTCTTGATGACACCTTGTAAACGGCTAATCTCTCCATTAACTTCGGCCTCCGAAAAACCTTGTTGCGCCAACTGAGAGACAAACTGGAACAGCCCTTGTGTTGCTTGTTGGTACTCACCCTCGACTAACTGTAGAGAAAACACAGCCTGTGTTGTTTCTCTGCCGACATTTGATGAGTAGAAGTTCGCGGCGTTAACCACGTTATCTTCATCTTGCTCCCAACGCTGCAAGCGTACATTAAGTAATCGTGTTGCAATTTGATGCGCGAGATCTTGCTGATAACGTGCGTAACTCAGGTCCGGTTCAAATGTAGAGAAAAAGCTCACTTCAACCGAAGGTGATGAATAACCCTCTTCAGAGACCACTTCGCTGCGCCAGCCATCCAAGAGAGGAATGCTGTAATCGATCTTCTCAAGTTCAGATCCAGACGCATTTGCATCTCCCATTTTCTGGGTAATCAGCTGTTTAACCTGTTCTGTTTGAACGTCGCCGACCACCACGACTGACATGTTATCTGGGCGATACCATCTGTTGTAGAAATCCGCGACACGATATTTGGATACATTTTGAATCGTATGCGGGTCACCAATAGGGTCTCGAGTGACATAGCGTGAGCCCGCCATTTCGATGGCACTTTTCTTATCACCCAAGCGCAACATTGGTCCTAAGCGAGCACGCCACTCTTCAAGCACGATACCACGCTCAGCATCAAGGTCGCCCTTCAGCATAGTCACATTACTCGCCCAATCGGAAAGAATGCCCATAACTAACTCAAGTGTCTCAGGATCATTACTCGGTAGGTTCAAGGTATACACGGTATTTTCAAAGTCGGTGAATGCATTGATATCCACACCAAACTTCATACCCGCCTCTTCGAGCACCTTAATCACGTCGTTCCCCGGATAGTGCTTGGTACCATTAAAAGCCATGTGCTCAACGATGTGAGCAACACCTCTTTGGTCGTCGTCCTCGTTCATTGAACCTGCATTAACGACCAAACGAACGTAAACTCGCGATTCTGGGTTGGTATTTTCAGCAATATAGTAGCTAAGACCATTCTCGAGCTTGCCGACTTCGACACTGCTATCGAAGCTTAATGTCTGCGCTAAGTCTAAAGACGTATCTTCACTGTTTGTTGGAGTTGTTACCTGACAAGCACCCAAAAGTGCGGCACTTGCCAAGATCAGTATCTTGTTAATTTTCATGAATATTTAAATGACTGTGTTTGAGTACATAAGGTGATCTGGTTTTGTTCTTCTTCGTGTGTTTCGCGATGAGAAACCTCAACAACATGTGTATCTGGAAGTTGCTGCGCCATGATCTCTCTGATCGAACGATAGCTCTCAGGATCAAGAGCAGACATTGCTTCATCTAAGAACAGCCATTGCGGTTTTTGAACCAAACTGCGAGCCAGCATGATTTTTTGTAACTCACCGCCTGACACACTCTGTTGCCAGTTACTATTTAGATCGAGCTGCTCACTGAATTTACGAATACCAGCGAGAGTTAAGGCATCCACTAACTCCAAATCAGACGTCGATTCGCCGTTTGGATACAGTAAAATCTCGCGTAAGCTTGCATTAGGCAAGTACGGCTTCTGAGGAATAAACATACACTCGCTATCATCTGGCATGCTCACTTCGCCATTTTGGTATGGCCACAAACCCGCCAACGAACGAATGAACGTACTCTTACCGCCGCCCGAGACACCTTTGATGGTGATACTCTGTGAGATCGCCCCACTCTGTTCAGATAGCAGTGGTTGCTGTTGTGGTGAATACAGATTGAGGTCACGCCACTCTGGTTGACTCGAACGTGGCATAGCATTCGCGGTAGGCAATGCCTCTAGTTGTGTGTGGAACGTGATCAAACGGTCAGTCACCGCACGCCAATCAGCAAGTGACTCATAGGAATCAACGAACCAACTGAAGGCCTCTTGAACACGGTAGAAACCGGTCGCAGTTTGCATCATGTCACCAAGCTGCAACGCACCACTCATTAGCCGTGGAGACGCCACCAAGTATGGGAAGATACGAGCAACTTCATTGTAGCCACTGGTAAACGCTCCGTATTTTAGCTTCATGCCAGTGAGTTGCTGCCAGTTATCCCATACCTTGCCGAATAGGTTTTGTGTTCGATGGTTCTCTGCTGATTCACCGCGTTGTAGCGCAATAGATTCCGCATGTTCACGAACTCGCATCAAGTGGAAACGAAAATCTGCTTCACTTTTCTCCTGTTCAAAGTTCAATGGCACTAAGCGTTTTGCAATTTTGTGCGTCAGCCATGTACCGATGATTGAGTACACGATGGCCACCCATACCATGTAACCCGGAATTACCCATTCACTGCCTGCAAACTCAAAAGTAAGGCTGCCAGACAGGTTCCATAGAATCACAACAAATGAGAACAAGCTTGTGATAGTGCGCAGTAGACCTAAGCCCATCGACAGTGTTTTGTCACAGAAATCTTTAACATCCTGTGAGATACGCTGGTCTGGGTTATCGCTATCTGGATAACTCAATTGATGACGATATAGGCGCTTACCACCCAACCACTTCTGCAGAAAAGTATGGGTAAGCCAACGACGCCAACGGATTCTCAATGTTCTTCTCAAGTACTCTTCCGCAAGATCAACCACGGTGTAAACCACCATGATCAATACGAACTGACCGAGCATATTCCAGAAGTTATTCCACTCCTCATTCTGCATTAAATTGAAAAAGTCGCGGTTCCAGTTGCTGTAAAGCACTGCGACTTCAACGATCAGATAATTCAATCCGACTACAAGCCCTAACAACAACCAAGCAATACGCTTCTCGTCGCTACGCCAGTATGGATGTGCTAGCGACCATACTTGCGAAAGGAAAGGTTTGTCTTTGAGAGACAACGGAGATGGGTTAGACATAGTTCACCAAAAACGACAAGGCAACCAGCAGCCAAAGCAACTGGTTACCCTTTACCAAAATAAAAGAAATGTGATTATTAGAATTCGTAACCTAGCTCAAGCCAGAACTCACGGCCTGGGGAGAAGGTAAAGTTGCTACCTGTGCTGATACCCTTTTGGCGCACATCATCTAGGACGTTAAGAACATCAACTTGTACGTAAGCAGAATGAGTGCCATAGAAACTAGGTTGGTAGCGAACTCGTGTATCCCACTGCGTATGCGTACCATGGTCATAGGTGTAGTACATCTCTGTACCGTCAGCTGCATCCGTTGAATATTCCGTGTCTTTCACTGGTGCTTTTATGTAAACTTTGTTTGACCACGCGATGTTGTAGTTTGGTACTTCCATATCAAGGCCAAGGCGTACTATCCACTCTTCACCACTGCTGTTTACTTCTTCCTGCGCTTCTGCGCGGGTCATCAGTTTTCCATCAAGGTAAATAAGTTCATTGTCGTTATAACCAGTGCCTAAGTTAGACGCATCCGTTGTTGTCCAGTCTGCGGCAAGGGTCGTTGTCCAATATGTTGGACCTAACACCCATGGCTTAATGTTTGAAGCTTGAATGGTGTACACATCGACGTTGTAACTTTCTGTATTTCTATAAGTCACCACGCCCCCTGTGTCTTTAGCTTTAATTCTGTCTTCGTATTTACGACCTACATAATGAGCAGAAAGAACAAAGTTCGACACATTCTGTGTAACACCTAGCGAGATCTCATCAGAATAAGGCGTTTTCAAGTTTTCAATTGATGCGTAATCACGAGTAGTGTCTTTATTCAGTTCCAGTATTTCACCCGCTAGTTTCATGGAGCCAAAAGAGCGACCATAGTAGCGGTTCATACCAAAACTAACGTTTGTGTCACGAAGGACCTGTAACGACGAAGCGAAGCGATACGCAACATTCGTATTATCTAAGAAGTCATCGCGATCAACACGAACACCAGGTCGAAGTTTTAGATTACCAATTTGAATTTGGTCTTCCATATATGCTGCGTAATCTTGGTGATCTGTGTTTACGTTTCCTGCGTTTACCGTCTCGACACTTGTGCCAAGGTCAACACCATTCCAAGTCATCGACGTATTAACTGTGACATCGCTATCACGATTAAACTCATACGTAGTCTTGCGGTAATCCATACCCATAGAAATTAGATGAGAAGTCGGTCCTAGTACAAAGCGATCAAAATCGTACGCTAACATCAGATTGATGTTTTCCTGCGTCATATCACTATCACCATACCCACCTTCGTAATATTCGAATGGAGGATCAAACTCAATATACACATTAGCCACATTTGAAGACGAGTCGCGCTCATCTTTAAACTTGTCGTATGCTGCTGTTGCAGAAAACGCTCCCGAACCTAATCTTTGCGTCCACTTAATGGTAGAGCCGTAAGCAAGGTGAGTATCCGTAACATCGCCTTCTGTGTTGGTAGCGTAGTACTTACCTTCGCTGTAATCAGACAAACGCAAACCGAACTCTAGCGAGCGAGTTGTATCTGGAACCCAGTTGAAGTTTGCAAGGAAATTGTCTGAACGACGGGTATGATCTTCTACATCCCTCTTTCCTGTCGGATTAAGCAAACGTGTCTGCTTGATGTCTGAGTCTCGTCGGCTAAAACCAAGTACCATACCAATATTGTCAGTAATAGATTGCTCTGCCATTAGGCTAAAGAAGTTCTTTTTATATTTCGGCTGATACGGTGTCTCAACGCCATTTGGTACCGTAGCTTCCGCCGCTGCCTTAACACTGTCATCAATATGAACTGAGGCCCAATCGGATTGGGTGCCACGATAACGAAGCTTGACGCGATTTTCGCCACTGTATTGACGAGTTTCTGCATTAACAGCCCCCCCAGTAAATCCACCAAACTTAGCAGGAATATCACTAGTATAAGACGTGATGCCTCCCAAAAGATTAGCGTCAAAATAGTAAGCTTGCTCTGAACTCTTATATGGATTTACTGCCATAGAGCCATCAAGAACTTGCCCCTTTGGGTCAATGTCGTTGTTGATGTTAATTCCATCGACCAAGTATGCCGTTTGCTCAGGATCTGCACCATTAATTGAGATTGAGCTCGGCTTAATCTCGCCGCCTTGTAGGCCATCTAAATCACCACCAGCAAATCGTACATTTGGGTTGTCTTTTAGATAATCGGTTAAGTTACCGTTTGAAGAAGGGGTATCTTTGATGTCATCCGCATCCAGAGTTTGTTTTGTTGAAAGCTCATCATCTCTCGTGTCAGTAACATTAACACTAAGTTCAGCTTCAGCCTCAGATGGTTTTTCTGTTTTTGCGTAAACGCTAGACACAGAACAGAGCGACGCAATGGTCGCTGCAAGAAGAGTTTTGTTAAAAGGGTGCATGTTAAAAAGGTCTAGGTGATAATAATTATCATTAATGCTAACAATAAGACATTCAACAAGTAAATCCCTCACCCATTACCAATAACGGCAGAATAATCTACCAATACCTGATTTTAGTTAATGAAAATGCAACATTCATTACTGTTATAAATTATACCCAAATCTTATAGAACCCTTTAACCACAAGGCTTAATGAAAATAAATATCATTTGGAATAAAATGTCGCTCACCACATTTACTCACACAAACTGTTAACAAAATAATTATTATAAGAAATGCAGTTTTGTTAAGGCAATCGATAAAATACAAATCAATGACAATTCATACAAAAACAAGACAGACAAGGAATAACCAGCATCTTGAAATAAATTTAAATCAAATAAAATCAATCATTTAAACTAAAAATCACAATGTAACACGAAAAATAATGCTTCACATATAAATAAAAACAATTATCATTCCCGATCTTTTGTGATTGCTTCACCGAATATTTCCAACCAACACAAGCGCTCATACTGATGATTCAACTCCGTTTTACACTCTTAGCGATATGCTCATTATGTCTGCAAAATAATGCATTTGCAGAATCAATCACTAATCAAAAGATACAAGAACAAGTTGGGCATATCGAATCAACATCTGCAATCCAAGATCGTATTGAGTCGATCGACGACCAAGCTCAGTTGCAACGTGAAACGGCAAGATCCCTAGATCATGAAATAAGGTTGCAAAGCCGCTATCAAGCGCAGCTCACTAATCAACTGATTCAACTACAGAATGTTATTGACGGGCTAGACGTTGAGATGGATAACATCCGCCAAACTAAGGTCAGCTTATACCCACTACTAGAGCAAATGACCGAAACACTGACAGAACTAGTGTTGGCCGATCTCCCATTCGATCGACAAACGCGACTAAAACGAATCAACCAACTAAACGACAACTTGCTCGATCCTCAACTGAGCGATGCTGAAAAACTCGAACGAATCTTGATTGCCTATCAAACAGAAATCCAATTCGGCACCGAAGTAAAAACATGGTTTGGCAGGCTAACAGCTGATCAAGAAGTTCAATATTTAAGGGTTGGACGTTTGGGTTACTACTATCTATCACTTGATTCATCACTGGCTGGTGTGTGGCGTCCGAAACAACAGGTATGGGCAACGCTCTCAAGCGAACAAACCAAGCAGGTCAACCAAGCTATTACAGCACTGAACAGCGGTAATACATACCCACTCCTCACTCTTCCAAAGGCGCAATAGTCATGAAGAACCTAACAGCTAATAACAGCACTTACATGATGAAAAAGAGCCTTTGGAAATCCCGTAACAGTGCGATGTTGATAGTCAGCCTAGCCACAATGTTGGGCGCTAACCAATCTCACGCTGCAGAAGAACCAGTTCGTTCACCTGTTTCGGCAAGTGAGAAGTCAGAGCGATCAACAACTAGCGATTCACTGCAATCCATCTTTGAACGTGTTGAGAAAGCGAGCCAAGCCGATATTCAGCGCTACCAAGAGCTTAAAGTTCGCAAACAAGAACAACTCATTGAAGCAAACGCGCGAGTCACCGCGCAGCAAACCAAGCTACAAGCGCTCAACACTCGCAATGCTCAGTTAGAGGAACAGATTCTTCAGCTACAGCAAAAGCTGCAGGATAAACAGAAACAGGTCAAAGCCGCTAAAGCTGACATCGTTGAGGTCATTGATCTCACTTCTGCTCAACAGAGAAATTTCCTCTCGAACAATCGCCCTTTAGCGACTTGGGCAAACGTGAAAGAACCGCAACCTGTCGATGAAAATGACTTCAGTATCGCAACCATCCATCAGCTTTGGTTGGCAATGGTGCAACAAATCTCTACATCGAGTGCACCAAACGAACATGCGGGTGAGATATTGCTGCCTAATGGAGAGGTCAAGCAAGCTTCAATTCAACAAGTTGGTGCATTTAGCCAGTTTGCTGAAGGCTATGGCTGGCTTAGTTTTGATGGTGCACGCCAACAGTGGATTCAGCTCACTCCACAACCTCAATTAGTTCACAGCAACGAGCAATGGTTCATCGATCCTGCCTTTGGTTTTGGCTTCTTGGCCAACGCGAAGCAACCTAAATGGTATGAGGCTTACTTACCTGCCGGCATTATTGGGCTGCTCATCGGTGTTCTTGCTGTCATCGGTTTTTCTATCGGTTTAGCACGCTTATTCAGTGTAACCAGAGAGAAAAAAGCAGTGAAGCAGCAAGCCTTAGAGCTCAGTAAATTATCCGAAAAAAACATGTTAGGTCGCGTGCTCCTTCAACTTAAGGGATGTACAACAGACCAACAGATGGAAGATGTTGTAGACGCCAACATTAGCCGAGAGATGCCATGGCTAAACAAAGGTATAGGTACATTAGCAGTTTTAGCAGCAATAGCGCCATTAATGGGACTTTTAGGCACCGTTGGTGGAATGATCGAAACATTTAGTGTCATTACCGCGCAAGGTGCTACTGATGGTGAGCTACTTTCAGGTGGCATTGCAGAAGCGTTACTGACCACAAAGTTGGGGCTACTAGTCGCAATTCCCCTATTGATATTGCACTGTCTGGTTAAAACACAAGCACAGCAATTATCGGAGATTTTGGAGCATCAGGTCACCAGTTTAGTCGTGGACATCAGACACGGTAAACAAGCGTAATGCTAGAGCAAATATTAAGCGCACGCTTACCCATGGACCACCCCATTATGTGGGCCATTGGTTTGGTGTCTTTGGTCATGTGGGGGTTAATCATCCAATGCTATTTCCGTTTTCACAGTCTGAAGCAGTTGAATCTTACCTCGCAAATTCACCACGTGAGTGCGCGATACTCAAGTATTACCAGTAGTGAGCTAAAGCACATTCAACAAGGTTGGATTAGCCAAATTAATCAGCACCTTAATCTAGGGTTAAACGAAATTAGGCTCTGTGTTCGCATTCTTCCCATGCTCGGTTTGCTAGGTACAGTCGATGGCATGATGGAGTGTTTTGCACAGTTGAACAATGACGATGTGTTGAACGCGGTTTCTAATGGTATCAGCCAAGCCATGTTGACTACTCTGGCCGGCCTGCTCGCGGCCATATCCGGCATGTACTTAGCCTATAACCTAAAGCGACAACAACAAAAGCTAGTAGAACTCTGCATCAAACAATGGAAAACCGATGAAAATTAAAACGTTCACTGACAGAGAAGATTCCCCTCAAGTTGACCTAACTCCATTGATTGACGTGGTGTTTATCCTTTTGATCTTTTTCATCTTGTCGGCCAACTTTCAAAAAGAGTCGACCTTAAACGTTGATAGGCCTAGTGCATCAAGCTCGACTCTCACACCACAATCGGAAACTCTGACTGTGAGCGTCGATCGTGACAAAAACATCTGGTTTAACGGGCAGACCGTAAACCTCAGCCAACTTCAATTCCAAATTAAGGTTAACATCACCGAAAAACAGACCACTAACGCCATCGTTAATGCCGATCGCTCTTTAGACACCGGTACTCTTATTTCTGTTATCGACACACTGCGTTTATCAGGGCTTACCAATGTTGCTATCGCTACCCAAGACCAGTAAACCCAAGCAGTTCGGTATTCTTGGGTTGGCTGTGGGCGTCAATCTAATCCTAGTTTTGGTGCTGCACTTGCTTGTTTCAACGCCAACGTTGACGCGAGATAGTTCCGCCTACCCGACATATGTCCAAACCATCACCTCTCAGAAAAAGCCACAAGACCCGGAAACAATGAAGCCTATTGTTGCAACTAGCGCCCCCAACTCTGCGCCAAGTCGCCCGGCCCTAGTTAACTTTGAGATACCCAACATGGAAAGCCTAGTAACTCTCCCAAAGGTGACGTTTAAGCCGAGTGATGAGTTAAACGTTCATCTCAACTTTGATTTTTCATTTTCGGGCGAAGGTTTACAACAAGGGAGCAATTTCCGTTCTCAAGTGGTAATGGCAAAACCAACTTACCAAATTCCGCCAAAATACCCGGCCAAAGCGAAACGTAATGGCATTGAAGGACATATCACTTTTTCATTGTTGATAAACCAGCAAGGTGAAGCTGTGCAACATAAAGTTGTAGAAGAGTCGCCTCCTGGGGTGTTCTTGCGTTCATCACTACGTTCCGTCATGCGCTGGAAGTTTGTACCACCACAATCAGGTGAGCAATGGCAACAAGTCACTATAAGTTACAACTTGGAAGATTAAAGGATGAGAATAGTTTCGCTACTTATAGCCATGCTAGTGAGCACTGCTGCTTTCGCTCAGGTCGACATTCAAACCTTTGAGCGCTACCAAAAGCTAAGCCAATTTCTAGAACGTGATGATATTGATATCCAAGCGTTTGAACGCTTTCATCACAATCATCTGGGTGACAATAAAGAGACGTTAGAGCTCACCAAAAGCCTTTATTTACAAGCTTGCTTGAAGCTTGAAAAACTCAAATGCGCACTAAACAGAAACAATGAACTGTTGGAATTAACCGAAAACAGCGCTAACCAAGAGCAGCTATTGCGCCTTGCAGTACAGTTAAACTATCAGAATGGCCGCAATTTAGACGCCCTATCGCGTTTTAATGAATGGAATTTAAACCGAGCATCATTATCAAGTACTGAGCAATCAAAGCTACCTAACACATTGAAAGCTGAGGTTTATACCCTGGCTGCGCACAGTGCTTATCAAATCGAGAAATGGTTAGCGAGTGTAGAGGCGATAAAAACAGCGATTGAACTCAATCCAACAAAGCAGCGCTACCAGCTCCTATTAGCAAGCTACCAACGTTTGAACGCGCATGAAAAAGAGCGAGAGACACTGCTCAAAGTTACTCACCTTTATCCGAATGAAGTGAAGCTTTGGGCGCGCTTGGCTCAATCTAGCCTTTATTTTAAGCAGCCAGCTCGCGCTATTGCTGCGCTTTCAGTGGTGCGAGAACTAAACCAACTGACGGAACCACAAAGGCTACTCTTGGCACAGCTACAATTAACTCAAGGAGCACCTGCAAGTGCCTATCAAACTTTGGATGAACATCGCCCATCAACTCAGTACCAAGATAAATTCAACAAACTGAAGCTACATGCTCTACTCAAATCTCGTCAGCGTGAACAAGCTCTGCAGCTGCTGCATTTGTTACCGAGCGACACTCAACTCGCGACTAAAATTCAACTCAGCTACAACGAACAAGAGTGGGATAAAGTCATCACGCTTCTAGATCAACAAATCAAACAGCAGCCCGATAACCCAAGATGGAAGTTATTGAAAGCGATCGCGCATTTCGAGTTAAGTCAGTACGACCAAGCAAAGCCTATATTGACAACTCTGGTTGGCGGCAAGCTTGATCGCTCAGCACAACAATGGCTCGCTCAAATCGAATATCTGAGCGATGCGAGCTAATCAGGCGTTACCCTCCTATCACCAAGATATTGCCGTCGGTAAAGTAATCATGGTCATCGTTTAGAACCTCGGCTCTCGCTAAGGGCTGTTGTTCTATCGATATCTGAGGAAGGTTTTGTTTCACCTGCAGCTCTAAGCTATCACGCTCTGCATCAACGTTCGGATCAATGTTATGCAAAATCGTCACAATGCCTGAGTATGGCGTTAGCTTTAAGCCGTTGTCATAACTGATCGCACCTAGCCACTTGGTCTGTTGGGTCACTGGATCCAATCCCGCTCGCCACCATCTAATATGGCTGCGTTTCATCAGATTACCAGGTAACTGAAATGCCATATCTTGTGGCTCACCTCGCCAATACAAGTCGGAAACGGGCGGCGTATTTTCTTTTAGCAGTGTTAGATAACCCGCCCATTCAATCTCATTGCGAGAGAAGGTTTGATTCTCTATCCAACCAAGCTCTCTCATCAGTTCTCGCGGACTCTCACCTATATACACAACGTTGATTGCTTGTGCGTCATAGAAAGAAGACTTCCCTGGAAACGCCTTGTATGTAACTGCATCTAAATGTATTGACTGCGCCGCTAACTCTGAAGGTTGCGTATTAAAGTCATCAGCCTTCCAGAAGAAATGGGCATAATTTGCGTAAAGCACCCAAGCCACCAGCAGTGCACTCGATTTAAGCATCACTTTTCGCCACTTAAGGCGGCGAGCAATAATGGCAAACACACCGACGACAAACAGGCCAATCAATAAGCTCTGGTGCTCTGCGATAAAGGTTTGAACCCCTTGCAACATCGGGAAATGCTCTAGGCCATGAGCCAGTAGCGCTCCCCAAAAGATAAACTGACCACCACCCAGTATCAGACCAATGGTCGCCAGCAGTGAAAACTTATGCCAAGAGACCCGGTGCGATCCAGCGATAACTGGCACAACCCAAGCAATGGGGCCCAGCAAGCGTGCAAACAGAATTATGTAAGTTCCCTTTCTGGCGATAAGGTATCGACAGCGTGCTATCAGTCGCCTTGTTTTAGGTCGATAAGTCATCAACTTTCTCTGTGCCTGAAAACCCCATTTCGAGCCAATGAAGTAGCTAAGTTGATCACCGATAAAGCCGCCCAACATTACCCATACCAAGGCCGACCATACGCCAGAATAAGCTTGATACCCTGCAGCAATGAAAAATGGCTCCCCCGGTACAAAAAGGTTGGGGCCGATCAGCGCATCACCTAATGCGCCTAGAAACAGTCCTACTCCCTCAAACATAGCGATACCTTTCTAATTATTGCTCTCTGTAGTGGCCGAACTGGTAGTTCATTTCGTTGTTACGCATTTCGCCTTTGAAGAATCGACGCACGTTCGCCTTAAGGTAAGTCATGCCTGTTTCAACGACGCCATCTTGGTCTAAACGTCTTGGGTCAAAACCAAATGTCATATTGAGGAAACGGAAACGCCATGTTTTGCTGGCTCTTTTCACGTAGTCACAATCTTCGCACAGTACTATCTCTTCATCGAAACCACCGATTTCTTGATGTGCGCGTTTAGTAGAGAAAATGCAAGCACCTACTGCAGTTGGGAAGAAGAACTGAGTTGCAAACAACCCAACGTTAAATAAGCCGTATCCAAACTTATGCACCAAAGGTAAACCTTTAGAGCTCATATAGACGCCAGCCACTTCAAGCTTACGCTCATCTAATTCATATAGAGCTTTAGCTAAGAAGTTTCTTGGCAGCGCTACATCGGCATCTAAGAAAAGAATGCGATTGTATTTCGCTAGCGAAGCGCCGGTATTACGACCTAAACTCACGCCTCGCTCTTGCATATGATGTACAGTGAGCGAAGGCAACGCACTCTCATACGCTTGTGCTACCTCTCGGGTTTTATCGTCACTATTTGAATCAACAACGATAACTTCAAACTCTTGGTGTGTCTGAACACTCAGTTCTTCCATTAGACGCCCAATGCGCTTCTCTTCGTTTAACGTGATAACCACAATGCTGATCGGTTCCATAAATCCACCTATTACGTTCTGCTGTTTAAGTTGCAATAAGATTAACTAGGTACGCCTTAACCAATCCTTAGTTTGGCATTCATATTCCGTTCATTAACGTGATGATTTGATGAAGGTTAAAATGGATTTGGTGACAGTGCGGAAAACAGATAAAATGGCAAAAACGAGCACTTCCGGTGGTTTTATCTACAAACGCACCAATTTGCTCGTTTATTTTATTTCCAAGTGGGGATCTTGCTTGCTCAATCTAGAATAGAGTGTTAGTATCCGCGCTCGCTCAAACATGAACTTGTTTATGTTTGAGCATTACCACACACTCAAGGTCGCATTGAGGTGTGAACTTAATTTTTACTAATTTGAGAGTAAAACTATGAAATTCGAAGCAGTAGTACGTACTGAACTAGGTAAAGGTGCGAGCCGCCGCCTACGTCACGCTGGTCAATTCCCAGCAGTTGTTTACGGTGGTGAAGCAGCGCCAGTTTCTATCGCGCTAGCACACGACGACGTGATCAACCAAATGGACAAGCCTGAATTCTACGAAGCAATCACTCTAGTGATCGACGGCGCAGAAGTTAAGGTTAAGCCACAAGACGTTCAACGTCACGCTTACAAGCCAAAAGTTGAGCACATGGACTTCATCCGCATCTAATTCCCTACCAAGGAATTAATTGGATAAATCCAACCTTTTGCATAAAAGATAAATCGACCTTACCAATCGATAAATCTAAAAATTCGAAACCCCGATGCTACCAACATCGGGGTTTCACCGTTTCTAAGCCCTCAAAAACGTCGTAAATCTCGCGCAATCCACTGAATGAGGACACTCTAGATAACACTGTTTTGGAAGAGATCAGAATTAGTAAACAGAGAGAGGGGAATGTTGAGATGGTTGTCGCTGTTTGCCTCAGCAGATTACTGTGCATTGACAAAGACCCAAAGAGATATGGTGGTTCTACAAAAAAGAAAGTAGCCTAGTTATCTTCTTAGGCTCTTCTTTCTAGAATGCTTAAAATGTCTTTTTTGAGTTCCTCTGAAAGGCGTTCAAATTGTTCTGGTGCAACCAAACCGTCCTCACACATTTGCATAAGTTGAATAAATGCACGACTTCGAGAGTGACCATCAAAAATAAACTTCATTTTCTTTTGAGATTCTTTGGAGTGCTGGCACATAAAGTTGAACCTTTCACCTACAGGCTCAGACTCATCAGTAATCGTTTTGATGGCTTCATCTAGCTGTCGAGTACAAAACACCTGCGTCGCTTCCCTCTTTATCTCACAAAAGATTTTCCAATCAGACTCTTTGATATTCATGCTGACCTCCATAAAGCGTTACTTTTTAGGATAGAACACGGCGCCGTAAATACTTGTTAGCCCGTTACTTTCCCTAGAAGTTTGTTATTTATTTTAACGACTCCGAAGAATAAGATTACCCCTGTAACTCCATTTAACACAGCTAAAGCCGATGGAATAAAGAAGGTTGAAAGCTCCTTAGCATTCACCGCAGGCACCAATATGAACTTAACGTTGCATAAGTACCAAAGTAAAACTGGTAGGGCCGAATAAATACACCCTAGAACACGACTAGACAGGCTTAAACTTGTTCCCTTCACAAACGCAGAAACAAATCGAAATACCGTAAAAAGCCCAGCACTACCTAGCAACAAAGTACCAAGCACACCGGCAGAAAAACCAATAATTAATAGGTTTTCGCTTATATATAATTCCTGTAGTGCGGTAATGCCTAACAGCAAAGAAATAATTGACGTTACTCGGTACGCCTTAATTTGTCTGATTCTCATTGTTTCTCCCTAGAAAGCTAACTCCTTGTAAAGATGTGAGGCACGCAATGCCTAAGCTTCCGCATACCACCTTAACCGCTGAAAATAACGCATACTAAAATTGCCACGCGTGCCGAATCACTCTTGAACAATTGTTATGTGGCTTGGATTCAAGTACGAAGTGCGACACCTCTGAACATAAAAACAGTGAGATGCGATAATCATGAAGTTTGCTCCCGCCAAGAAGTAAAAAACATGAAATACACGCACCTCACTGAGAACGAAAGGTATATGATTTCTGCGCTCAGAAAGCAAGGAATTAGTACCGCTAAAATAGCTAAACAACTGGGGCGTCACAAAGCCACTATCTATCGAGAAATTGAACGCAACTCCCGATACAACAGACACTTTAAAAGGTACTCCTATCAGGCATGGAGAGCCCAACAAATGGCTCGCAACCGGCTGAGCCGGTCGCGGAGAAATCAGCGTTACAGCGAAATCGACTTCAGGTTACCTGAAGCCTTGCTACGACTGGATTGGAGCCCTGACCAAATCGTCGGATACCTAAGGGTAAGAGGCTATCCAACAATGAGTCACGAGCTCATTTATCAGCATATTTGGAATGACAAAACTCTCGGTGGAACCCTATGGAAACACCTACGCCAATCAACTAAGAAAAGGCGTAAAAGGTATAACTCAAAAGACAGCCGAGGTCGACTGGCAGCAAAGCGTCATATTACCGAAAGACCTGCAAAAGCTGAGCATCGAAAAGAGCCTGGTCACTGGGAAATTGATACCGTCGTTGGCCGTGGAACCAAGCACTGTATCGTGACTTTAGTCGACAGAATGACTGGCTACACTTTTATTGGGCAAATGGACGATAGAACAAGCGAGTCGCTCAACGTAAGAATGAGCAAAATCATGACCCGCTCCGACTTACCTTTTAAGACGATAACTGCGGATAACGGCACTGAATTTCATGGTTATGCACAATTAGAAAAACATCATAACTGCCTGTTTTACTTTGCAAATCCATACCATTCATGGGAGCGAGGCACTAATGAAAACACCAATGGCTTGATACGACAATACTTACCAAAACGAACTTCTATGTCACACGTGACACAGAAGCTCTGCAATGAAATTGCACACAAATTAAATACGCGCCCACGCAAAAGGCTTGGGTATAGAACACCAACGGAGTATATTCATGCGCATCTGTAAAAAGTGTCGCACTTCAAACTTGATACTAAGTGGCTTCATAGCTGCACGCCTGGAAATAGTACCCAAATTATTGTGCTAACTACGGCAAGAAAAAGTGCAAAACCTATAATATTAATAAGCCTCTGAACCGAAACACTTTTATTTTGATAGTTAGGGTAGAAATTCTCTAAAGCAAAGCTATTAAAAAAACCTGCTATGGACATTTTCCCTATCCATACCAGCAGGCTGTTATTATCGGTACGCAACATGAAAATTTGGTTGATCGTTTGACCAGTTTGAAAACTTTCATATGCCCAAATCAGTCCAAAAAGGACTGGAGGTGCAATTAAAAAGAAAATTGGTGCTTTAAACTTCATTTTTCTCCAGCCACATATCGCCCTGTTCTTACGAATCCCCTCATAATTTCTATATAAAACAATAAGTAGAGGCACATTGCTCATTCTGATCTAATGAATTTCGCCAGAAACACACCTGATTAAATGGATTTAATAGGGAGCCCTAACGGTGCGCGACATTCAAATTCCACAGCAAACTATTGAGAATCAATGCCCTTAAATTCACAAAAAAGGCTTATATATCTGCCACTTACGACCAAACGGTTCTTGATAGCTCTGATCTAACACTCACCCAAATTGGACGAGCTCTAGACACTGATACCACCGTGAAAAATGCCATCAAACGTATCGACCGATTACTTGGTAATCGCAATCTGCACCATGAAAAAGAGTCCATATATAAATGGCATGCTTCCTTTACTACCCTTGCTAATTCTTTTCCCGTGGTTCTGGTTGATTGAGCGGATGTTCGAAAGCAACATATACTCCACAGCTATTAGGTGAAAGCCAACTGGCCAAACGCTCACCGCTTAAGTACTTTGCTTACTTATACGAAAGCCATTTCGAAACCAGCCATTCGATAAAGTCTCTGGTTTAGAATAGAGTTCAGACTATTTACTTACGTATTCCGTTTTACAATCGATTCCGACACATCGAACAGTAATAGTTGTACTCTTTGTCGTTGTAACTGAATTTGTGGCTGTTTTGGAGCTAGTAGTGTCTGGGAGCTCGACTGGTTCCGCATCAAGCACTGCTAGCATTTCTTCCTTGGTCGAGTCAAAGTCTAAAATACCCATCAACTCTAACAATTCTGAATCAGAATATTCTTCGTGGTGACCTCGCAGTGTTTGAACAACTTCCACTTTGGAGGAATCGAAATCGAAAGACTCTACGAGTGTTATTAACTCTTTAAATGTCAGCTCTCGATTTAGATCGCTTACATTCTCAGAAACAAATCTGTTTTTTGTTGAGTCAAAATCAAAAAAGCCTACATTTCTCAACAGGTCTTCGGGCTCCATAGCCTGAACACCTAAAGAGCAAATTAAGCAAAATAATCCTGACATAATGATCTTATACAACTTCAAACTCCTCCTTTTGTTCGATTTATATAACTATCAATTAAGATGAGAGGCTCGCATACCGCTACCGGCTCATACCACTTTAATCAATACAGCATACATATAGTAAAAGTACCGCGTGTTGCAAATCATTCCTAAACACTTTTTATATGTGTTTTTCATACAACGCTTCGTAAGCTAGCCCTTCAAGTTCACCAGTTAACTCGCGCCCCGACTCATCTTGTAATTTATAGTCAATTTGATGTTTTCCTATTGAAGCGCAACCATCTAAGCCGAGTAAAATAGTATATAGAGCGTCATTCAATGAATCATCTAAGATTCCTCTTACAACGTCCAATTGCTGTGCTTCAATGCCAGCTTCTTTCAAAACAGTCAAAACAGATGTATCTGAGTCTTCCGAAAAATAGCCTTCGAGTAACTGGCGCTTTAGATATGAGAACTCACCAACGAATTCCAAAGGGGATATTGATGTTTTCACTTTTATTAACATACCTTCAAAATATATAAGGCCTTATTAGGCAAATTAAAGTCACCTTAAGACACTGTGGCAAATCAACTCTTGTCCATGGCGACTCTTCTTACGAATAGTGCCATCTTCTAACAACTTGAGCGCCCATATAGATTTTTCCGGCAGAGTTACTTCAGATTTAAACTGTTCTACATATGCCTCAGGAAACTTATCATCAACCACCACTGTAAATTGCATATTTTTCTCTGTGAGGTTATTTCTATTTTTTTCCCAGGTACCATTTGAACTAACTTTAACCCAATAAATACCATCACTATTTGGCAATCTAAAGTTCATTTTTGAGAGCTTACTAAACGAGCTATCGTTCTTATACACGACATCATCACGGTACGAGAGTTCTATTATTTTGTCACCTACGGCTTCACATTCCCAAGAACCCGAAATTTCATATGTTGCAGGTATTTTATTTTCAACATTCGTAGTTGACGAACACCCGACTAGAAGACTTGCAGTAAGAAAAGATGCTGTTTTATACATAAATTCTGTTCCAATGTATTCTCTTAATTTGCCTAACGCCTAATTGACTTGCTCTTGCTTACCATAAAAGTAACTAAATATCTTTTTTCCAGCGAACCCCACGCCTAAAAACATAAACAATAAATTGATGCCAGCTGTGATTGCTAAGGTAACATATAAAGCGCCGCCTTCTAAGCTACCGTTTGATTCAAATGAAACATAGTACCAGAGTGCCCAAAACTCACATATTAGGGCCCACACGGTAAAATACACAACCAATCTGATTTTTTCATTGGTATGGAAATATCTGTGATAACACTTAGCCATATATAGGCTGATCGGAGTAATTGACAAGTAGACAATTAAAACCAGCCCCGCAACACCCAAGCGTTTATCCGGAAAAAGATAATCCATTATCACACCAACAGAAACCCAAAAAAATGGTAGTAATAACGAGAACAAAAATATTTTTGGATTACCTTTCTTTTCGGACATGTGACTCTTCCTATTTGATGTTTGTCAGCTTTATTAGTCAGAGAAGTTCTGTCTAACATGAATTGATGTAAGAAACTAACTTTTATGCGCACATAGACAATAAAACTCGATGCACAAACCACCATTTCGTCATATATACGTGAATATATGCCCGAACGTCGCTACGTCCTCCGCACAGTAAAGACATGCAGTTTCAAAGTTCAGATAAATCGAGAAAATTGCCAACAGTCATAACTCCATGAGACACTGCAAGACTGTCTAGTCATCAATATTCACTTAACTAAAAATTATCCTATCAATCAATGTATGGTTCGTGCTTGCTCTGTGGATACAAGATGCTGATTTAAAAACAACGCACCTCTATACTCACATTATCGATAGAAGTGCCAATGGCGTTGTTAGCCCACTCTCAAAGATATTCCTATCGCGAGAACAAATGTTACCCTGATTCATCCAAGTCCTCCCTAACATTACTTACCACTAATCAGCCAATTAGCAATTCCAGTGATATAGATTATATTTACTATTACTCTAAGCAAAAATTGAGAGATGTTTATGCCTCTTGCTAGACTAATTTACGTAAGTACGATATCCCAGAACTGTGATGCCCAAGACCTACAAGATATTTTTACAAAGTCTCGTGAATATAACGAGGAGCGAAAAATCACAGGGTTGTTAAGTCATAACAGCGACTACTTTCTACAATGCTTGGAAGGCTCTCGCGAAGAGTTGAACCACACATACAATCACATCGTAAATGACCCACGCCACTCAAAAGTAACCATCATCTACTACAAAGAAATCCATTCGAGACAATTTGGTGATTGGTCTATGGGGGACGTCCCACAAACCCATCTAACCTCATTACTCAACCTTCAATTTTCGGGTTCGACAGAATTCAAACCTTATGAGCTAAGCGGAAAAAGTGCCTATCTCATGCTCTTAGAGTTAAAACAGCATCTACCATCTGAATAGTTGTGTTTTAACCTGTTAAGCTAGACGAGAGGTCTGAACTTGATTAATACTTAAAGCCTGTCAAACGTAGAATTTCAAGGACGGCCTTTCCTTACACTCTGCTGGGAGATTTACTTAGCCCCTCACACAATGATATGTTGACAGGTGCAACGTAAAGAGACATTAAAAGCTTTAGACGTTCTAGCAGCTAAGGCCACTCCATATCAGCCATCACACCCGCCGACTATTGGCTGACGACCACTTTCGTATTCGCGATACGGTCATGAAGCGGGCGCTTTTGCTTTCCAAATATCATCAGAATGTTGATGATACTAATAACACCACCCACCCATGGAATGTACCCAACGAATATCATCAAGGCATATACACACAACAGTTGATTACCTACTTGCCTAACCCTATTTCATCAGTCTTTATTAATGTCACACCATCCACTTCCATAACCCACTGCCCATCTGATAAATAGGGAGGCTGAGACACGACAAAAGTCGTCGTCAAAAAGGCAAAACCAACAACAAAGTCGTCATCGATAAACTCTTTTATCGGTGCATTGATCGTAGTTGTTCCACCTTTATGTGTTCGCTTATAAGATATCGTGCCATCTGAAAGTATTAGTAAATACATGTCTACACTTTGCCACTCGCCGACATATGACAACTTATTCTGGGGTAGCGAGTCACTACACCCTGCAAGTGCAAACAACGACAATAAGATAACAAATAATTTTTTCATCGCTTGTCTCGATAGTCTAAGGCCTGAGTAAGTTCCGAATCACCACTTCATGGATAAAACTAAGAAAAGTGCTGCACTTCGACGGACAAAATGCCACTAACGATAACTCGTCCTAAACACGTAAAATGAATTATGTGTCCAGTGAGATATCATCCCAATGTTCCTCTACCCCATAAGCCCAATCAATTGCTTTTCGTCGTTGTGATACCACGCTTTCATCAAACCTGCATTTTTGCTTCGTAAGTGCACACTCACGAACATACCAATGCAAACGATATAGCAAATCCGACAGCGCTTGGATCTCATGAATTGGGCGTAGTCGTGCATTTCGAATAAAGTCAATCGGATCACTTTTAAAGGGTATTTTGCTTGCGAGATCATCATCGCAACACCTGAAGTGATCTAAGCCTGCAATACCAATACACCAAGCCAAAGCTTGAATACTTTCAACCAGCCAAGAAATATTTATTTTGTCTTGCTCATCGATTACTGTTTGAGAAAGCAGTTGGCGTTCATATTCACTAACATATGGTAAAAGTTCATATTGATTTAATAAATCGAGCAAGTCTTGCCCTTTGGCATCATAAGCTAATCCGATTACATAAGCTAAAGCACTTAACCTTGATGCAATATCTTGTGCCGTTCTAGGGCTTACATCTTCCAAACTTTCAATTTGTGGTAAGTGCTCAGGAGTATCAACTCCAATCGCTTTGAGATACTTGATACTTTTCTGTTTTACAGCGTCCATATTCATTTTCAAAAGAGCCTTGTTGGCGCAGTACTGTGCACACAACACGACTGCGTTTCCAAACATTGCACCATGAACACGAAGCAAAGATGGAATGACAAATGCCGCGTGTTATGATTCAAAGATAATATTATGACAGCCAATTTAATGTGAGCCAATCTTATGGCTTACTGCCTTCCTCGGCGATCAATCTATCGAGTTGGCCAATTACATATGGTTTAACTAAATCGTTCCAAGTGAGGTAAAAGTGTGTGGTCTCAGCATCTTGGGGAATATTTTCTTTAACCCAGTTTTTATGTTCTCTAACCTTTGATTCAAATTCTGGAAGATCATTTTTAAAATGATGACTATATCCATTCAGTAGGTACTTCGCAAGTTCAGGTCTATATTCAGAGTAAATATCTATCGTTGCTTTTAACTTAACAGGGTCCTTTTTCCTTAGTCCATAGATTGAAATTAGATTCCGTAAAGAATCAATATCACCATTCTCAAAGAGCTCTTTTAGATACAGTTCTTCAGCTTTATCGGGCTCACCAAGCATTGCAATGTTATATATATAAGCATTATTGATGTATGGAATAGTATCAGAGAAATAATTCTTTGTTTCTAACGAGATGGATTCACTTATTTTATATATATGGCTAGAAAGGATAAGCAACCATCGAAAGTAATACTCATCATCATCTTTTATATGATCATCACTTTTAAACCAATATTGAGAGAGCAGTGCCTCATGTCTATACTTGCCACCTGGCTTATAACGCATATATGGAACTAATGTCCTTGAGTAAGGTACATCAAGCAAAGAGTATACAGCTACAGTTGTTATTTCTTCCAGCCAAGCTATGGCGGTATCATCGGATTCAACATCTTCATCAGCGTGATTAATTGTTGCTATGTAGTCTCTATAGTGTATTAACCTTTCTTCAACGGTCATCGCCGAAAGCTCTTCGTATAGTTCCCTGTCAAAAGCAAAACTACATAACACGGACATGTTTTGTCTTTCGACTAGTTTAGCCTCGTCTTTTGAAACACAAATCTCATAATCATAGTTATAGACTTTCCAAATATTAAGCACAGCTGCATACATCACATTGAACTCACCAAAGCGATCGACTAGATCATGTGCAACTCTGTATCTTCCATGCACGTTCAAAGGAGAATTGGCGGCATCAATCATGTATGTAATAGTGGGAAGGATCGCTCTAGCATCTCCTTTATCAGCCAAATCGAACATAGTCGACAAGTACTTTTGAAACTCTTCATCAGGGATAGTAATTGTTATTTCAGCTGTATTAGCTTGAGCAACACTCAAATATTCAGTGTTATTAACCACAAAATAAATTTGTGCGGCGATATCACCTTCTCTAGCTTTAGTTAGCAGCTTATTGATATCCTTATCTAAGACATACTGCGCGTATGGCTCTCCAAGGCGAGCAAAATGGTTAATTACTTTTTCAGAATCAATTTTGTTTCGATCTACTTGAGGGTAACAGCTACCTTCTTGCAAGCTTAGGTAATAATAAAATAGTTTTTTATCTTTGGTTACAGGCTCTTCCAAGTGCTCAACAATTTCAGAACTACATATTTTTTCGATTGGCAAGATATCAGCAGCAAAACTAACATTAGATATTAAACTAAATAAAATAATGCCCAAATGAAGTAGTGTAGTTTTCATGTCATTCCTTGTATTACCACTGATCATAATCGCTCAGATTTTTTCATCTCGTTCCCACAAGAAACCATACGAATTTTGACTCTAATTTACAGTAACTTAATGTACGATTATGTATCTATGCGTCATAGGTTTAGAACAACCTACATAGAAACGATTTAGAGGCTTGCAGCGCCCGATGTGAAAGGGTTCGTTCTTATAACCCATCAAGCGCAAGGAATTGATATTCAAGGGTAGGAATAGATTCCAAAAGCTAGAAGGCTTTCGGGAGATATGCATTTTTACTGATTTATCATCTTATCTATTCTCACCAATGCGCCATAAAACGCCGCTTGGATCGATGATACAGAAATCTAACATTCCCCAAGGTTGATCTACTAGCTCGGTAACTTTGACACCAAACTCTTCGGCGATATTTAGTTTCAGAACGTGCTGGTACCAACTATTCGCATCTTCCACCAGTAGGTGCATCATTGAGTTGTTGCAATGGGCAGGCTCGTAGAAGTCTTGAAGCAGAAATGCACATGAACCAAGTTTAAAATAAGCGATACCGTCAAACTCCGAGGCCATCTCGAATCCTAGACGCTGGTAAAAGCGTTTCGACAGTTCAAAGTCCTTCGCTGGCACGAATGATTTGATTTCTACAGCGTTAAGATTTTCCATATCAGATTAATTCCCTGTATTGAGTCTAGAGTTAGCTGCCAAGAAAATACACTATAAGTCAAACTCATAGTCACGTTCTACTAACGCAATACGCACCTTAAACGACTCATACCATAACTTTCGACCTAATCCCTGAGCTTCCATATGTTCCGAGTTTTGCTTCCACTTTTTGATAGAAGCTAAATCTTGCCAGTAGGACACAGTGATTCCGACTTCTTCACGAGCAGATTCAACACCCAAGAATCCGTCATGTGACTCTGCCAACTCAAGCATCGTATTTTCCTTAAAGTAGGTTGAATGACCTCTTCTATTTGTCAAATACACTACACAGTCGCGTCCTGCGTTCAATGCTGTTCGACCATTTTCTAGATAGACTTATAAAAATTGCGATGGTCCGCCTAAATACCTAACGTTCACTCGAACATAGAAAGATACTCCAAGAGAAGATAGACAGCGTTGACAGTCGATTCGGAGATCGTCGTTGTCGTCTTACAGTGATTGGACAGCTAGATGAAGTGGACAGCTTTATAACCGCACTAGAGAAGTGTTTTTTAAGTGATTATGAATTGGTGCAGTGGAAAAACGGGGCGAATTTTGAAGACCCTTGGCCGCAGCAAGTGGCTAAATTGAAACAGCCAATTAAGTAGGGAGCTGAAAACAAAAATGCACTGGTAACTTGCGTTTGCATTACCAGTGCATGAATGATTTTTGGGTTAGATTAGCGAGACGCCATTGCGCCCTTGCCGACACCTTCGTAAGCAACAATCTGAAGTGACTGGCCATCGTTGAGACTTGGTTTTACTTGGTCAGCGATATAGCCCGCCAATAACTCAACCGTCGTGTCCGTTGGTAAGATTTCAGTCTCACTCTTGGCAATGGCTAATTCGAACTCACCTTGTGGCGCTGTGTAACGGAACGCATAGTGGCTTTCGTCTGTCACTGCTTGTGCATGCTCACTCAAGTTAAGCGCATCTAGCGTTGTCACATCTTCTTGCGAACCCAAGTAAATATCTTCCCAACGTTTAGCAAATGCCCCTTCTCGCTCTGCATCTCTATTACCATCGACAAGGATTTCAACAGGCGAACGGTGCCCGTGAGCAATGCGCTGGCAGTTACCATCGTGCTTCTTGAGGCCATGAGTGTAGTGATAGAACGCACCGTCAATTTTCTCGTGGCGCAGGGTAATTTCTAGACCAGAAACATTGCTCGGTAGGTTGTCGCGCAGAATGTCATAAACATGCGCTGTGATACTTTCGATAGTGATCGCGTCTGCATCAATCAGGCAGTATGCTTCATCTGGGCATTGTAGATGGATACTCTTATCACCACGCATTACGTCAAGCGTTGAGTAGCCCGGCTTAGTAGCCTTATGGACGATAGCTGAGTTTTTCATTGGAACCAGTAAGCGATGATCAACATACTCATCAACAAGGTGTTTGATCTGCTTCTTAACCCTGCTGAAATCTAGCACCATGCTCATTTCATTGAGCTCGCCAGACATGATGACATCTAAAATCCAACTATCTCCCACGACCCCTCTGTGTTCACAGATGTATGAAGAATCGATAACGGTAAGATCTCTTACAAATAGGTTCAAGTTGAACTCCTTACTATTAATGAGATACGGGAGGCTGATTAACGTTTCAGCAGACACTTCGTCTCATTGCTTAGGTTGAATGAAATTGGAGACGCAGGATGGTACAACCGCTTTGTAAAGTCCACCTTTTTAATGCGCCTCTCATAAGAAAAGGCCAATCTCTGTACGATTTTCAAGAAACCGTCGATTAAAGCCTAGTCTAGCGTCTGACAATAAGCATAATCTCGCGACTTATCACCATTTTTAGTAAGGATTCATAGCATTGACGCGATAATGGTTAAACGCTCATTACGCCCTTGATCACCGTCTTCGCGCTCCCTTTGAGCTTAATACGATGATTAGGTAACACTTCTACATGAACATCGCCTCCCCGCTTGGATGCTTGATATGCCCTCAACGTGCTTTTACCCAACTTCTCGCTCCAGAACTGGCCTAAGGCACAGTGCGCAGAACCCGTTACTGGATCTTCGTTTACCCCAACCCAAGGGGCAAAGTAACGCGAGATAAAATCCAAGTTCTCGTCATCTGATAGCGCTGTTACCACAACTCCTCGCCCTTGAAGTTGCGTCATTGCATCAAAATTGGGTGTTAGCTCGTGTACCGCTGTTTCACTTATAAGCTGGATAAAGACCTTCGAATCAAATCCACCATAAGCTTCAATATTTTGGGCATCAATTCCTAACGCTTTGATTAACGGCTCATTGAACTCTAGATCGAGATGAAGCTCAGTTTGAGGGAAATCCAACTCAATACCATCTTCAAAAACAGCTGCTGTTAATGGACCAGATAATGTGTCAAAGGTGACCTGCTCTCCTACACGCAAATCTCCACGTTCAACTAAAACATGAGTCATCGCGAGTGTGCCGTGACCGCACAACTTCACTTCAATCTCAGGCGTAAACCAGCGCAGATTCATATCATGCAATGTAAGAAACGCCGTTTCCGATACCGCCATCTCTTGTGCGATAGCAAACATCAAGTCTTCACTCAATGGCTGCTCGGTAATACAAACACCAGCAGGGTTGCCCTTGAAAGGTGCCGACGTGAACGCATCGACTTGGTAAATATCTAGATTCATATAAATTTCTTTTCCTTGAAATGGTTCAGTTGTGATTATTGGTGGCGGAGGGGCTTACAAGAATTTCTCGATCAAGACTTCATCAATATAAACACCACCTACTTTAGCGTGCTTTTTGGCAGTGCCTACCACTTCAAAGCCTTGGCGCACATAAGCAGCTAGTGCGCGCTCGTTGTCTGCACGAACATAGGCAAACAGCTTTTCATAGCCTTTCTGTTTTGCCACTTCAAAAGTTGATTGGAACAGCTGCTTCGATACGCCTTTACCACGGCTTTCATCATCAACAAAGGTACCGATGATACCCACATGATCAAAGGCTTTGGTGTATGAAGCAAAAGGTTCGATGTTTTGAAAGGCGATGACTTTGTTTTGCTCTTCGTCAACCGCAACAGTAAACACGCCTTGTTTTGGGAAGTTCGCGATAAAGCCCTTCTCTTCCTCTACAGAAAAAGTGGTATCAAGAATGGTATACAAACCTTCTTCGATAATCGGATTAAGTACTTCAGTAATGCCTTGCGCATCTTCAACGGCGACTTGTCTAATTACTAAGCTCATGCAATTACTCTCTTATTATTATCAAGAGACTTGTTGTACATCAGTTACATGGCTACAGCAATCTAATGAATTGAATATGCGATATTTTTTTCTCGTGAACAGACTCAACTGATCACTATCTAGACGGTGCTGATTTAATACCTATTACCGTTGTAGACTCACCGACACCATCACTATAAATGCTGGCACACAGATATGCAGTATCAGGAAATCTATCTAAAAGCTGGTTGGTTGCATTCTCGTATTGCGATAGTTCAGTCACTTTATGAGCGAGGTGAACACCGCCAACCACTTTTCCTAAGTTTTGGGCGTCGAGAAAGTCGCATGCTGCACTGTGGTTATCAAAAGCAAACAGAAAGTCGCTGCTGTCTGACAAGTTTCGTAGGTCTACAATATCGAGGTTATTCGGCATTTCATGTGATAACAGCTTTGCCATTAAGTTCTCGATAACCCGAGACACCGCACTCATATCATTTGACGGGTTATCAAATACCAACAACAAAGTATCTGATTGTCGACATAAGGTAATCAGTTGTTTGGTTTGGTTTAGGACATTCGAAGATACCAATAGCGCGTCCAACTTTATGCTTCTCAGTATCGACTCAGATAGCTCCGATTCCGACAAGTGATTAACACCTTCTGAGAACTTATTGATCGGCGCATAAGCAGCGATTTTGAGCTCATCTAATTCCATCTCAATGGGTTCAAACATGGACTTGATAGACTCCTTTCATAAACGTTGGGCAGTAATTAAAGTACCGCCTCATTCGAAGCGGCAACCTTCATCTTGAAAACATAATCAGATTAACTTGGCTGATTTGGCCAATCACGAACATGAATGTCCATTTGTGGGAAAGCAATCTCGATGTCGTTTTCTCTAAATAGCTTATCAATGTTCTTGTTAATCAAGTGAATTGTACTCAAACGGTGTTCAATCGCAGTAATGTGCACACGTAGTTCAAAGTCTAAACTGCTAGCACCAAAGGCAAGGAACACCACGTATGGAGATGGCTCTTCAAGAACCAGTGGGTTTTCACTCGCGATTTGGTAAAGAAGCGACTCTACTTTTTCGACATCAGTACCATACGCGACACCAATTGGGATCACGACTCGTGTAACGGGATCGGTTAAAGACCAATTGATCAACTTCTCGGTGATAAACACCTTATTGGGCACCACTATCTCTTTGTTATCCCAATCGATGATCGTCGTTGCACGGGTCTGTATCTTACTGACCGTTCCTGATAGCTCGTTAATCGTCACGATGTCACCAATCCGGATTGGGCGCTCAAACAGGAGAATCAAACCGGAGATGAAGTTGGCGAAAATTTCTTGTAGACCAAAACCCAAACCGACACCAAACGCCGCCACCAGCCACTGCAAACGAGACCATTGGAAACCCAGCATCGCAAACACCGTCAGCACACCGCCCACCAAAATCAGATACCTAAGCAGCGTGGTAATGGCATAACCCGAACCCGGAGCAAGGTCGAGACGCCTTAAGATAAGCAGCTCTAACACACCAGGTAAGTTGCGAACGCCGACCATAGTCACTAGCAGCGTAATCACCGCATAAATCAACGACTGAATGGTAATGTCCACCAGCCTTGCTCCGGCTTCAGTGGTTTCGCTTACCTGCCAAACGACAACATTGTTGAGTTGGCTCGTCATCTCTAGAGCGCTCGACCACAAAGTTAACAACGCAATCACGAGCCCAATTAAAGATAACCCTCGAAGCAAAGTAATCGACTGTTCACTGACTTGCTCACTGTCCAAAGCACGTTCTTCAACATCAGGCATGGATTCTCGGAGCTCTGCCAATTCCGGTGGCTCGTCAGCTTGCTCTTGTTGTTGTGCAATCAATTCTTCTCGGCGTTCCAGTAGTCGCTGATAGGTTAACTGTCGATGCTCAAGCTTGAGGAAGCGCTCGGCAAGCTGATAGATAAACAAACCACCTAGAATCACGAAAATCGTCAATTGCTGATAGATCAACAGTACCCAAGATGCGACATATAAACCGACAATCGCCATTGCAAGAATCCCAACGAACGAACCCAATACCACAGCACGAATCACAAACAACGATACACCTTGGTTGAAGGGCGAAGGGAACGTGGAAGGCAGGTGCTGCTTTTTAAGCAAAGAGCTGTATACCGCCAACATAGAGCCGATAAGTACCAAAAACAAGACACGGGAAATTTCAGCTTCTTTTGAACCCGCTGCGAGTTCTGCTGCGTAAATCGCGACTAACAACAAAATCAATGGCCAGCGGACGCGCTTAGCACCCGCATGCAGATATTCACAAATGTAACTTGGCCAACTAAGGTGTAGGTCGAGCACGCCTTTAGGAGAGCTCAGTGAAAATATCACCTCAACCACAAACAATCCCGTCATCGCCGCAAAAGTGATGGTTTTAATCTCTTCTGAACTGGAGATCGGCCATAGCCAATGGACGATATACGCCGTCATCCCAAACCAAAGCGGTAAAGCTATCGCCCGAAGAGAAGCCATAAGAGACAAAATCAGAGTAAATCGGAATTTATCCTTAAGCGGATGTCCAAATATTTTTTGATATTCCAATCGGCGACTAATTGCTCGCTTAGAGAAACGGATATAAAGAACAAACAATGTTGCACTGTAAAATGCGACTAACGAGCCAACAGTAATAAGCTGTTCTTTGCTTAGCTGTTGAAACCTTTCGATAAACGGACGTTGATCCCCGAACCACACCTCATGCTCAAAGCTGGTCAGGTGTTGCCACAATGGAACATTGCTGCGACTCCAAAGTTGCTGTTGTTGTAAGAAGGTGCGAGCGCCATTCACTTCTAACACATACTGGCTTTTGGAAGTCTGAAGCTTACTGAGTGCGACGATCAGTTTGTCGTAACTATCGGTGAGTTGTTTTAAAACCAATTGAGTCAACTGGCTCAACTCATCTACAGGTTCAGTGCTTTGCTGAATCTCAGACACCGACTTGTCCACAGCAAAGTCGTCCAAAGTCTGCCCTATTTCGTACTTTCTGATGTGGGCATTAGCAATGCTATTCGGGATCTCACTGCTATCGACGACAGTGGGCAAGCGTTGCAGTTGCGCACGAATCGAATCACCAAAAGCGGTGCTATCACGCAGCCAATTCAGGTTATCTTTAATTAAACGAAGTTCGCTAGTTAAACTTCTTCGCTCTGAATCGACCTCATGAACCGTGATTCTCGCTTGGTCTATCTCAACCAGAACTTGTTCTAACTCTTCGGCGAAAGTCGTTAATCGATGCAATCTTTGTTGCTCGGGCAGTGTTAGGCTATCTCTTTGATCTCTTAGCTTATTGGTTTGATCGATAAGCTCGCGCACCGAAGCCTGCTCTACTTGGGTAAGTCGTTCTTGAAGATCAATAACCAAGGGCGTAGCAAGCTTGATCTTACGATCCAGTAGCTGGCGCTCCAGACGAACGATTTCGGTTCGCTCATCTAAGCTTTGCAGCTCAGCGGCAAGGACTTCACGATCCAACTTCAAACTCGTTAAATCACTTAACTCCAGCCACTGATCAATAACCTCTCCTTTGTCGCTCTTCGCCAAGTTGGCTTTTTCAATCTGCCTATCAAGCTGAGCCAAACTGCGCGGCAACTCTGTTCGAGCTGTGCCCAGTTGTTTAGCTTGCTCAGATTTAGTTTGAAAAGAGGTTCGCCACTCCACAAGCGCAGCTTGCAGCGATGCGATAGATTGAGAAAGGTCACTAAACTTAACCAGTTGATCGGTTTTGAATATATCCAGCGACTCAACGCTATCAATACTTTTCATCAAGCGTTCGCGCTGCACCGGAAACTGGGTAATAGCTTTTAAATATTCATCACGCTTGTTGCGTTTTTCATCAAGGCTCGCCACCCGCGCTTTCAGAGTCTCATATTGACCGATGAGCACTTCATTTTTGGGGTTTTCAGCACTCAGCTTAGTGATTTCACTGTCGATGTAATCCAGCTCCGGCAGTGCTTGCGCCAGAACATTCACCGATGCCATCGTGATAAACAAAGTCAGTATCCACAACATCAAGAGGTTTAATGGTCGACTTAGCCTCCAATTGAACACATCTTTCTCCCTATATTAGGCAAATGAAACTTACCTAAGTGTAGGAATAATTTGTCGATTCTGCTTTGTAATTCAATTAATTACCTAAAAATAAAACAGCCCGCACATTTTCAGTGCAGGCTGCTGGATAAGACTATGAATTAACAAACAGATTGGTGTTTTCAGTTAACCCAATAACACATTTATTAGTCACGACGACCATTTAGCACGGGCTCATGTTGATCTGCGTGCGATACAAAGCGTACTCCGCCGTCAGATGCTTCATTACGGCCTTGCAACTTCGGCTCAGGAGTAATGCGTTCAGACTGAACTTGGTTATTTGAGGTCGCTGTCATATCGATAGTACCCGTGTAGTTACCGTCAGCAGCAAAAGCTGTGTTCATTGAGATTGCCATTAGACCTAGTGCGATTAGCTTTTTCATACATCACCTCATTATTCTTAACTATGGTTCGTTCTATCGGCATCAGTAGTTATTTCAATTATGCATTTCGTTTCGATGCCTTCGTTTTGGATAAAAGAACTTTAGCGCTAACCCTTTGCTGTCACGAGGAAAACCAAGATTTCCAAAATAGAAACTCCCTATCCCCTGTGTAACGATTTAACCAAATTAGATTTTGACCTTCTCTTGTCTTTCCGACTAATACTTATGATTAAGATGAGCGCATGGATGCGTATTCGGAGAAGGACATGAACACCAACCTCGATATTCAAAATATCTTAGTCTTAAAGAAAATGTACGAGCTTCGCCACGTTGGTTTGGTTGCCGACGCTTTGGGGAAAACATCAAGCGCCATCAGTAAAAACCTATCAAAGCTCAAGACCCAGTTAAACGACCCATTGTTTATTCAGACCAAGCAAGGGTTTGAACCGACCTCATTCGTAGAAGCGAATATTCAGCACTTTGAGAGTATCATTAGCAGCATAGGTTTAATCAAGCCTGAAGGGTTTGCCCCTGAAACCTATCAAGGCTCAATAAAGATTTACGCCAACAACCATTTCTGGCAACAGCTGGGTGATAAGTTGTACTTAAAGCTATTGAAAGAGGCGCCCAACGCTAAGGCTTCATTTCTTCACTGGGATACCAATGCGAGAAATCGCATCATTGATGGTGAAGATGCCGTCGCAGCACACTACTTTGATGAAACACTTCCTCAGTCTATTGCTCAAACTGAGTTTGGTCGTGGTTCTGTGGTCTTCTTTGTTCGTAACAACCACCCTGCCACTGATGTTCACAGCTTAACGGACTACCCTGTTGTTCTGCACAAAACCGCAGGTTGGAACGACAATAAGTACCCGCTCATCGAACGCCTGAGTAATATCGGATTTCAGTTCACACCCAAGGCAGAAGTAACACATCCACAAAATGTCCACGATATCGTTCTACAGACAGACCACTTCGGAGTCACAACCAACGGCAGCGTTCCGGAAGGTTGTCGGAGTATTCACTTGCCTCAAGCGCTGAATATCGAAATCAGCTACGTGATGAGTTGTCGTCGTTCGCAACAACAAGACCCGTTGAACCAATGGTTATTCAGAGTGCTCAAAGAGACTATTGCCGACAATCGGAGATGAAGTTTCAACCACCAGCAATAAGCATGACTAATGACTGATATACATATAGCTACTTAGTAACGAATAAAGCTTATCAATAATATGACCGCATCAAAAGGACGTCAGCAATGAGTTTGATTTCACACACTCATTCACACGATTAAGGACGCCAAATAATTCAGAGAGTGCAGTCACATGAGAAAGAATGCTTTATTGACCGCTATTGTCGTTGCTTTATTAGCTGGATGTAACAGTTCAGACAACTCATCGCCTGATCGTGATACCACACCAGGTAACCCAGGCATACCCGCTTTTCCTGGTGGAGGTGATGACGGTGGTAATCAAGGTGGAGACCAAACTGACCCAGATGGCGATCACGACCTGAACCCTTCTAAAGATCCGTTGATCATCGAGGCTGCTCAGCGCTGGGGCACAACTTATGAAGAGATGTATGATGCGTGCCAACTTTGGACTTGTAACCTAGGAGCTATCCAAGAAAGAATGACCTTTACGATTGAGCGTGAAACACAACTGACTGAAGGTAAAGCTCGTATCACTTTCACTCTGTCAGAGAACCGCCCTGACTTTTGGCCAAGTTATGTGTTCTATAGCGAAACGTTGCAGCATTCCAATGTCGACATTGAAAGCTTATCTTCCCAGTTTAGCTATGTTGAAGACGACCAAGTCGCAAAGAGAGATTCGACCCTCCTGGGGTGGAAAACGGGCTTTGACAATTGGACGACACACTCGCCTCGTTAATGTGACCATGTGTTCTGTTCCGACTTCGATACTGCAATGTTCGAACTGGTGTATCTTCACACACAATGGCGGTGTATCGAACAGACGGAACCGTTACGCATACACAAAGGGTATATCTGACTAAAGACGAGTTAAATGTACTCTACCCAGTGTACACCCCAACTTTTCCATCAGGCCAATACTAAAATATGAGGTGATGACGCCGTGTCATCACCTCTATTTACGTTCTTGTGCGAGGATTAGTTGTGGCTATTATCAAGCTGATAGAAAGTCACTTGGGCATAATCGCTGTCATTACTGGTGTTATCTTGCAGGTAGATACCCGCTTTGAAATACATGTAGTTATCAGCATCATCGTAACCGCTGTTTTTCATATCGACTTCTTTGGCTGCAAGCTCAGTCCCATTCTGACTGATGGTTGTGATCAGTTTGTCGCCTTCCACCACAATCGAGTATGAGAAAGTCTCATCCAAGGCAATACCATCACTCGGATCACTTAGACTATTCAAATCACCATCAGACGTAACCATGTTACCTAATAAGTTGTACCAAGTTTCATCACCACCTGTAGACTTCGACGTTTCATGTGCAAAGTAGATGGCACCTTTATCGTTATTAGGCAACTTATGGTAGTACAGGCGAATCGGTTCATTTTTCTCGGCGTGGATTTGACCGACCACGATTCGGCCTACTTGCTCAGTATTAGAAGTCGTTGTCGTAACATGATTGACTGCTAGCGTTGCGTTTAAACGTCCATCAATTCCGCCAAATGCCGCTTGCTCACTGGATGGGATAGAAGAGAACGCCCAGTTATTCTCTTTGCCAGATGTTGAGTAAGACGTATCACCGCGACGTAGCATTTCACGTAGCTCAGTTCGCACATACTTAGTACCGCTTGATGTAGTTACCCCTTCAACTGGCGTGTAGAAGACCAAGCCACCATCACTTCCGGTGTAGAAAAACTCATCTTCGTAGCCGGCGTCCAGCGTGTTCTCTTTAATCGACGTCGCATAACCATCACCCTCATCGACCGGGATACTTACGTACCAATCCAATAGGTCAAAGTTGTCTGAAGGTGGTGCATTGGGATCTAACCCAAAATCTTGTCCATCGTTGCCATGAACTTGTACTTCGGTAATGTTAGTCCACACACTCTCAGCACTGTTTGAGAATACCTTGATGCGAACCCAACGTGCTTGAACGTCTTGCACGTCATAACTCTCAAAATCGGATGTATTACCACCGCTGTACCCGGAGTAGACCTTATCCCAACTGCTAGAGCTTTCGTCAGCCAATGCACGAATCTCGAATTTATAGGTCTGTTGTTCGCCTTTGCCCCAAGCGATCTTAACGTCTTGAACATTTTGAACAGACCCAAGATCGAGTACCAGATTAACCGGAGCGTTTTGCGCAGCCCAGCGTGACGACCAATCGGTGTCACCATCGATAGCGTTTGAAGCAGGATAAGAAGAGTGTGCCCCACCCCAGTCCGATGCCGATTGAATATTTAGCTGCTCCGCAGCAACAGAGCCTGAAAGCAGCGCAAACATGACAGCACAAGATAGTGGTTTGCAGGGTTTAAAAATCATACAAGTCTCCATGATTTGTTTCACGTTTATTATTTTATTCCATAGATTGCACAGCTTCCTCTGTGCAACGGAAGATAATATAGATGAAGATTTGTACGACAAGTTGGTTAAACATCACAATAATGAATTATTGTATTACAAATATTATAATGTGTGATATCACTCATCTTTATACTCAGCAGATCATGTATGTTTGCACTTAGAAGTTGAGATACCTCAGTTAAACAGCTCTTGTGACAAACGTTCTTCCAGTGAGTGAATACATAGGGAGACAGATGGTGGAGTATGGTGGGTATATGGATTTAGAGCATAAACCGTGTTCATGGGTAACTGATGATTCGGCATAAGATTAACCAGCTCAGGTTCTATTTGTTTTAAATAGAAATCTGGCAATACACCGATTCCCGCCCCCGCTTTTATTAGAGCGAGACAACTATGAATGGAGTTCGTCACGCAGCTTGCTTGTTTGCTGAAACCCACTGACGCTTCAAAATCGGAAGTAAAACTATGCTCGATATGCCTACCCTGCCAGACATTAGCGATATACGGTAGTTCATCGATGGGTTGACTCTGCAGAGAAGCCACACCACACAATTGATCTCGAAATCCTCCGAGTCGTTTTTGCTTTAACGTACTATCTGGAGAGTTGCCGACACGAATGGCTAGGTCGATATCATTGCTCATGAAATCGAGTCGTTTATCATCACTGATTAGCTCTGGCTGCAGTTTAGGATAACGTTTCATTAGATCCGCAATCACTGGAGCCACCAGCACGTCCATCAAGGCGTTAGGTGCGGTAATGCGAATACGTCCTTGTGGTTCCTCTTGCTCTGCTTGCGCCATTTCCCAAGCTGAATCCGCTAAGCTATTAAGATCTTTACAGCTTAAATAAAACCGTTCTCCCATTGGAGTAAGGGTTTGTCTGCGCGTTGTCCGCTTTAGTAGTGAAGAACCGAGCTCTTGCTCAAGCTTTTTTAGATGTTGACTCACTACAGATTTTGAAAGGCCGAGCTTCTCGGCAGCAGCGGAAACCGACCCTTGTTCAACAATATGAGCAAAGATCGACATCTGTCTTAGCTTATTCACTTTATTGTTCTCTTTTTATAAACAGTTATTTCTATTATCTCTGTTTTTCAAATTAAAGAGTAGCTCTAAACTTTGTCTTAGTTAACCAACACGACACATCGGAGAGAAAAATGAGCAATCAAGTATTAGAAGCGTGTAAGAAAGGCATCGCGGCTTGGCAAACAGCATTCAACAACCAAGACGCGCAAGGTTGTGCCGCTCAATATAATGAAGATTGCGTGATGCACGCTCGCCCATTTGGTACATTCGAAGGTCGCGAAGCAATTCAGGCTTTCTGGCAGGGCATCATTGACCAAGGTTTCAAAGATGTCGATTACACCGACGTAAAATGGGAAGAGCACCAAGATGGCGGATACATTCTGACTTCGAGCTGGACAATGAATAAAGCGTTTGGCGTAGTGCACCGCGAACATTGGGTTGTGGAAGAAGACGGTCACGCACGCTTGATCAGCGATGACTTTGAAGTACAAGGCGAGCGCTAACCTTAAATAGGTAGAGCTAACGAAAATAGGCGTAACGACCAAAATCGTTTAAGAGGCCGATCACTTATATAGTGGTCGGCCTTTTTCACATCATGTTTTCTAGGTGAAATGCGCTCCTCCCAATTGTTCCATTTCCTATTACGTCCCTTGCAGACTAATCTCTCGCCGAGTGTGACACTCGCGGCAAACTGATCTTTTTGCTCTAAAGTGGCGTAATCTGACCTTGTTATTCGTAACTTAGTAAGCCAACCTTAACTAATAGGAAAGCAATTTTTAATGGAGTAAAAACAATGATTAAGATGTTAGTGTGTGATTTTGATGGTACCTTAGACGGTGGTTCATCTGACGGAGTCAACCAATTGTTTGACTACTTAAGCGATCAGCCTAGCATTCGATTTGTTATCGCTACAGGGCGTACGTTACCTTCCATAAAAGTTGGCTTAGCCTCGGATAACTACCCAACACCACACAGTATTATCAGCGACGTCGGAACCCAGATTCACCATCATCAACCAATCCAGCAACCTGATACACATTGGCACCAACGACTAAAAGCAACGTGGGATAAACATAAAGTTGAACAAGCGTTGTCTGGCTTCGACTTTATGGGGAAATTGGATCCCAACCATCAAGGCGACTATAAAATCACATTTGAGGGATCATTAACTGACCACCAAAGACAGCTTATTTCGAGTGCGCTCATAGCTCATGGTGCACAGGTAGATCTAACCTACTCTCACGATTGGTACTTGGATGTCACCCCGAAGAACGTCAACAAAGCCTCTGCTATTCACCACCTATTGAAACAACACGACCTAACTATTGATGAAGTGTGTGTGGCGGGTGATTCCGCGAACGATACCTCAATGCTGACCATCGATGGCGTTAACTCAATTCTGGTGGCCAACCACTACCCAGAAGTCGCTCACCTCTCGCAAAGGGACAATGTTTATACCAGCAAAGCGACTCATGCAGCAGGGGTATTGGAAGGGCTTCAATACTGGCAAAACCAACCTAGATAACGCTCAGATGCACTGAATTAAACGGAGCAAAAAGGTTACTTCCAACCCATTTTCCACAAACTATTGTCGGTAAGGTCATGCCAGTCGATATCACGAGCACGCTTTGTCATCACTGCTTCAAGAACACACCTTACAACCACATCTTCTTCAAATTCCATTTCAGTAATCATGAAGTGCTTTTCACGATTGACGGGGGTTACGGCTGTCCACTTACTGTGCAGTAGCTTCTTAGGGTTGATTCTGTTCATAAAACTCTCCTTTCTTCTAGTTTTATCTATAAGCTTCAAGGAGTTATTCGGATCACTTAGAAATAAAAAAAGCATGGTGACCAATCATCACCATGCTTTATTACCTGCTAGATTTTAAGCCCAAATTACCAATCGTAAGTTAAGCTCGCGATAACGTTGCGACGGTCGCCGTAGTAACAGTAATAATTACAGGTAGCGACGTACTCTTTATCAAACAGGTTTTTCGCCGCGACTTGCAGTTTGTAATCCGCGAATCGGTAGCTTACCGTTGCGTCGTAGAGGGTATAAGACGGAACCTTATTTTGCTCGAGGTTATCGCCGTAAGTTTCGCCAATGTATCGAACACCACCACCGATACTCAACCCATCTAACGTACCATCAAAGAACTGGTATTTCGCCCAAGCGGAACCAATCATGTCTGCCACTTGTGCTGGCGTTTTACCCACTTGATTCTGATCTTGGTCTTTGGTGATCTCAGAATCTAAGAACGCTAAGTTACCAATTAGAGTAAGTGACTCGGTTACATTAGCCACAGCACCCAATTCCACACCTCGGTTACGAATTTCACCAATCTGGTTGACCTGGTTACTACCAGTGATGACATCCACCACGTCTTTCTTAGTCGCTTCATACACCGCAACGTTGAACTGGCCTTCAAAACTCTTAGGCAGGTATTTCACACCCGCTTCGTAGCTTTCACCACGTTCTGGTTTCGCCGCCTGATTCGCAACAGAGGTCTTAATGATAGGCTCAAAAGATTGCGCATAACTAAAGTAAGGTGTAAACCCTAACGACGTTACATACGCGACACCTAAATTAGTTGTCCATTCCTCGTAATCCGCTTTGTGATTACTACCTGTTGTCTTGTTGGACTGTTCATTAGAGGTATCGTCGTAGCGAAGCCCTGCTTGGACAATCAAATCATTGAATCGAATTTGGTCTTGAACGTATAAGCCTAGCTGGCGGTTCTTGGTGACAGAGTTTTGTAGGTCAGCATCAGACACAGGAGAAAGGGTCGGTGAACTTGGGTCAAGCAAGATGATATTGTTGGTATAGCTTGGGTTATAAACATTGAACGTTGGATCATAAACACCTAAACCAGTTAGAACATTACCATCAGCGACAATCGGATCCGCAGCGTAATCATTACTGTCAATGTCAATCATTTGGTAATCAACACCAGTTAGTAAGGTGTGCTCTATGGCCCCAGTTCTAAAGTTGAATACTAATCGATTGTCGATGTTAAAGGCATCTGAATGCCCCTCTTCTGTAGACGCTTGACGAAGTACGGTTTGTCTCGACCCTGTAGGATCTAAAGCGGCACCAAATGTCGGGTGATCAGCCGCATACATTAGCGAGTAAATCTGCTTTAAGTTGATATCCATACGACTGTAACGCGCTGACTGACCAAAACTCAGCGCTGAATTAAACTCATGATTAAATTCATACCCTAACGAGAGTTGCTCACGTTCAAAGGTTTCCCAATCTGGATTACCTACCGCGGTACTGTCTGAGATTTTGCCATTTGGATTATCTGTTAACGTGCCTTCCATTGGTAAGAACTGCAAATAGGGGTCGGAGTCATCTTCTTGGTAACTCGCTAAGAACGTGATGTCGGTTTTATCGCCCATCTTCCACGTCAGCGATGGCGCAACCATAAAGCGTTCCGCCTCAACGTCATCGACCTTGGTGCCATTCTTTCGACCAAGCGCCACTAAGCGAAATGCCACATCATCATTCACCTCGGTGTTCACATCGAGTGTCACTTGAGTGCGGTCAAATGAACCAACGTCTATGCCTACTTGACCTGAACCACCATCAAATTGTGGGCGCTTGCTAACAACATTAATCAGACCACCTGGTGGGTTTTGCCCATACAGCACAGATGCAGGGCCACGGAGTACTTCTACACGCTCCAAACCAAATGGGTCAATTTGCCAACTGTAAAAGCCTGCAGAATACAGTCGCGTACCATCTTGATACAAGCCTGTCCCTGCTTGTTGGAAGCCACGTACGACAAACCAGTCTTGTTTATTATCTTCACCGTAATAGTTAGTCTGAATACCCGGTGTATACTGAAGTGCATCAGAGATACTGATAGAGGCACGGTCATCCATCTGCTCACGTGTCACCACAGAAACTGCTCTAGGGGTTTCATGCAGGGCAAGCGGCGTTTTAGTTGCGGTTTGACTTTTCTCACCAACATAACTGAAGTCCGGTCCTACCGCATTGTCATCGACCTGCTGACCTATCACTACAACCGTTTCATCCTCTTCTGCATGAACAGCTCCTCCACCAAGTAATGCAGTCACTGCAATTGAAAGTGGGGTGAGCTTAAACTGCCACTTCATCATTCTCTCCTTAACTAAATCCATACAAACAACGAGCAAATACAAATTATTATCATTAATATTCACATCGCGAATTGTAACAGGAGAAAAATTAATGTGAATTTATAAATCAATATGATATGAAACAAGTGATCAACAGCACGTATAATGAGTTGACTATGCTGTTAAAGGTTACGCGTGGTTCAACACAAACAAGCGAAGAAATTTGAAAAGTACCGTAGATAAAACAAGAAAAAAGCCAGCATTAAGCTGGCTTAGATTCAACAGATTGAGTTATTTCAACTAACCGTTCTTAGGTGGAACAAATGCTGTAAGCTCAAGAGCCGGTCCTGTGTACTTCTCAATCTTCACGAGTGCAGAGTTCGCTGCACAGCCGTTTGCTAGACGCGAAGTTGGAATATCAAGCGTTAGTACGTTTGCACCGCCGTTCTTACACAAACCAGTCTCTTTATCTAAGTCTGGCCAACCACCTTCGTGGATACACACAGCACCTTGCTTAATACCATCAGTTACGAGTGCGCCAACAAGAACTTGACCACGGTCGTTAAATGCACGAACTAAGTCACCCGTTTTAATACCTCGCGCTTTTGCATCTTCGGTATTAATTGAGATTGGCTCACGGTTAGCAATTGCGTACTCGTCACGGATCTTCGCATAGTTGAACTGGCTGTGTAGGCGATGTGCCGCGTGCGCAGTCATTAACTGCAACTCGTCACCCTTAGCTTTACCAAAGAACTCTGTCGGTTCCATCCACGTTGGGTGCGCCGGACAATCTTCTAGTTTGTAGCCCTCAATCGTTTTCGAATAAATCTCGATCTTACCTGAAGGTGTACCCAGTGGATTCATCACAGGATCTTTACGGAAATCAGCGTGACGTACGAACTGAGCTGCTTTCTTGTTGAACTTCATTTCGATCAGCTGGTTATCGTCCCAGAACTTACCGAACTTCGGCATACGAACACGCGCTTTCTTACCCGCTTTCTGAGCGTCGTCGTAGAAACCTTTCAGCCAAGCCATCTCGTCTTTACCCTCGGTAAACACATCACGACCACCCGCCTTAATCATTTCTGCCATATCAGCAAATACATCAAAGTCATTACGCGCTTCACCTTGAGGCTCAACAACTTTCTTCATCGGCACTAAGTGTTGGTTAGAATAGTCACCAGTCATGGTCATGTCGTTACGCTCGAACGAAGTCGTGATCGGTAGAACAATATCACCGTGCTTCGCCGCAGCCGTCCAGTAAATCTCGGAGATAACCACCAGCTCAGGTTTTTGCCATGCATCAATCAAACGGTTGGTGTCTTGGTGGTGAGTAAAGTTACCGCCGCCTGCCCACCAAATCATCTTGATGTCTGGGAATGTTAACTCGTGACCATTGTGCATAAATTTAGCACCTGGGTTTTCCAACGCTTCCACAATACGTGCAACAGGGAACGCATTCACCGCGCCTGATACTGCCCAGTCGTTGCCCGCTGAAGAGCCACCGCCAATAGAAGCAGAGATTGCAGGAAGTACACCAGCATCGCGCGTTGGGTTACCGCCGTTAGAGTAGTGGTAAGAAAGGCCAAAACCACCACCTGGCAAACCAATCTGACCCAGCATTGCTGCAAGCGTTACGATCATCCAGTGGCGTTGCTCACCGAATTGTTGACGTTGGATACCCCAACCCGCCATTAGCATGGTGCGATTTTGGCTGAAGATGTCGGCGAGCACTTCCATCTGTTTCGCTGGAACACCCGTGATCTCTTCTGCCCATTGTGGTGTCTTTTCTACGCCGTCTTCTTTACCCATTAGGTAGGCTTCGAACTTATCGTAGCCAGTGGTGTAAGTGTTCAAGAACTCAACGTCGTGTTTGCCTTTCTTAACCAGTGAGTGTGCAATACCCAGCATCATCGCCACGTCGGTCATTGGGCGCGGTGCAATCCACTGTACCGCATCACCAAAGAATTCGATTGTCTCTGATTTCATTGGGTCGATAGCAATGATCGTCTTGCCAGATTTCTTCAGTTGGTTAAAGAATTCAAGACCAGAGCAGTCCGTTGAACTCCATGCAATCTTCAATGTGTTCAATGGGTTCATACCCCAAAGAACCACAACATCAGAGCTCTCTAGCACAACTGGGTGTGTCGTTTGTTGTTCGTATACTTCGATAGAACCCATAACGTGTGGCATGATCACTTGTGCAGCACCCGTTGAGTAGTCACCTAAGTGGCCTGAATAACCACCTGCCATGCTCATATAACGTTGAAGCAGTGTTTGCGCTTTGTGTAGGACACCACTTGAACGCCAGCCGTAAGAACCAGCAAATACAGATTCTGCACCGCTCTCTTTACGAATACGCATGTGTTGCTCATGAATGAGCTTGTAAGCCTCATCCCAAGAAACGCGTACGAACTCATCATCACCACGCTTGCCTGTTGGTGCTGAAGGGTTTTCTAAGAATCCTTTACGAACCATTGGGTACTTGATTCGAGCCTTAGTATGTACTTGATCTGGGCCTGTGGTTTGTAGGCTGTTTGGCACCGTTTGAGCGAGCGCGTTGGTCGTTGAAACCAGCTTGCCATCTTTCACTTCACAGATCATCGGACCCATGCGACCAGCAGTAAGAACCCCTTTACCACGCTTATTAGCCGCTGCTGCTGTCATCGGTGTTAGCGACGTGAAAGCAAGAGCTCCGGCTGCCATACCTGTTCCTTTAAGGAATCCGCGACGAGTAATATCAGTCATTGTTGTTATCCTTTCGTTTCTTATTTAGTGGCCAGCCACATCTTTTGCGTGGTTCTGGAAGAATTTAGTAAGAAGTTCTAAGTCTTCAGATGAAATATCGGTACGATCGCCCATGCCTTTCGCTACAGGTCCCCAAGCATTGACAGTAAAGTGACCCGCTGGAATCTTCGCGTGACAAGTTGAGCAGTAGACGTTGTCGAGCTCTTCTGCGTAATCCCAGATAGGTTCAAGTGAATCCAATACATCTGCATCAATCTGCGCGGTGATCACAGCGGTACGCCACTCATTGCCGTACTCATCAGCATGAAACTCACCTGCATCAACCGCGTTTTGTCCCGCTTCGGTTAGCATTGCGACGATAGCGCGTTGACCTTCGCCGTAGTAAAGCACTTGCTCTGCACCTTTCATTTGGTAAGCGTGAAGCTCAACTGTTCGCTCATTGCCTTCAACTGATACAACGTCTAGTTTTGCAGTTGGATTGATAGTACCTAGGTCACCCATCTCAATGGTTTTTACTGGGTAAACCACCTTCGCTGAAGGGTCGGTTTTCTCAGTGAACGCCATTAGGTTATCGAACGCTTCGCTGTCCATTTCTGGTTCCGGTGCAAAGTGAGCAACACCTTTGTGGCAATCGATACAGGTTTGATTGTTTTCTTGAGCGTATGCGTGCATTTTGGCTGCATCTTCCGACTGCTCATAGCTATCCATCGCATCAAACGTGTGACAAGAGCGGCACGTTGCTGAATCACTTTCACGCAGTTGCGCCCATACCGTTTCGGCCATCGCCATACGGTGCTCTTCGTACTTTTCTTCGGTATCGATCTTTCCAGTGACAAATTCGTGATAAATGTCCTTAGACGCTCGAATTTTTGTGATTACGTAGTCAATTGGGTCCGACGGAATGTGGCAATCTGAACATTCAGCGCGGATACCTTTGGCGTTACTGAAGTGAATTGAACCTTCATACTCTTCGTATGGGATCTGCATGGTGTGACAAGAAACGCAGAATTCTGTGCTCGATGTGTAGTGCATGACCGCAGCCGTGCCACCTAACGTCAACCACCCAATTCCTATGCCTATCGCCGCGATAACAGCGATATAACGTTTTTTAATAGACATATTTAGTAATCATCTTTAACAATTGGTTGCAATTGCGATCAGACTAATACTTTAGGGGTAACACTTATTGATTTGCGTCATAAATTATCATTATTGATAATAAAGATGGCGTACAGTGAGAGCTAAGTTCAACATTTCCACCCTCATGAATTCGCACCCAACACATTTATCAATAGAAGCCCTCACATCCTATAAAATTTCAAAATGACATTAGACTCATACCTCATAAAAAAGCGACTTACTCACGTAGTGATATCAAGTTAAAAAGCCGTTAAATGAGCTAGAGTTCACGGTCAGTGAAATAGTATGAGAAGACCATGAGCCACCCTGAACTTTTGCAGAAAATAGCTAGTTTTGATCGTATTGAGCAAGCGCTGAAGTATTTTGAGATCGGATTTGACAGTCGATTCATTGAAGAGAACCGAACAGAGTTAGTGAAACGCTTTAACGGCTATCTAATTTTGACCAAGCCGGATGATTGGTTTTCAGGACGAAGAGCACTCAAAAATGCGTATTGTAAGGTTCAACGCAGTAAACTAGACAAACATACACGCTCCGCTTGTCGCGGTTGTACATCTTGCCAGCGCCGCTGAGCCTTTCTGAGTAGTTTGCTTGAAATGAAGTGTGCTAATCTTAGTGCAACTCAACCACGAGATAATAACTACAATGAAAATTTTCAGTAATTTCGAAAGCGGCAATATCAATGTCGTTAACGCAGATGCTCCACAAAACATCCAACTGACTATCCCAGCAGATAAGCACACTGACATTGCACAGTGGTTTCACTTCCGTTTAGAGAGTGAAGCACAAGTTTCTCACCATTTTGAAATCCAAGGCTTAGCAAAGTCAGCCTACCCTGAGGGTTGGAAAGACTACGACGTTGTTGCTTCTTACGATCGCGAAGAATGGTTCCGTATTCCAGCAACGTTTGATGGCGATACAGTTAAATTCGACATCATCCCAGAGCATGAATCCATGTTCTTTGCCTACTTTGCACCTTACTCTTATGATCGCCACCAAGATTTGCTGCACAGTGCTCAAACGCATCCTGCTTGTAAGCTTGAAACGCTAGGTGTGACTAATGACAACAACGACATTAGCCTACTGACTATTGGCGAACCAAGCCCAGAGAAGAAGAATATCTGGATCATTGGTCGTCAACACCCTGGTGAGACGATGGCTGAATGGTTCATTGAGGGCTTCTTGCAGCGCCTGCTTGATGAAACAGACACGGTTGGCCGTGCCCTACTCGACAAGGTTGTGATTCGCGCGGTGCCAAACATGAATCCAGACGGCAGTATCCGTGGCCACTTACGTACTAATGGCTTGGGTGTAAACCTAAACCGCGAATGGCAAACACCATCAATGGAGCGCAGCCCAGAGGTTTACCTCGTTCGTGAACGCATGTTAGAGACCGGCGTTGATATGTTCTTGGATATTCACGGTGATGAAGCCATCCCTTACAACTTTGTTGCGGGTAGTGAAGGTATACCTTCTTATGATGCTCGTTTACAAGGTTTAGAAGAGCACTTCAAACAAGCACTGTCCACTATCACACCAGAATTCCAAGACGAAGTTGGTTACGATAAAGATGAACCGGGCAAAGCAAACCTAACTGTCGGCTCAAATTGGGTTGGTGAGCAATTCAAGTGTCTTTCTTACACGGTTGAAATGCCATTTAAAGATCATATTAGCCACGCAGATGAGCTTTACGGCTGGTCACCAGACCGCAGTGTGGCATTTGGTCACGATATGCTTGCTGCGGTATGGGCAACAGTACCAAAACTGTAATCCGTTTAGTCTATTTGCGGATAACTCTATAAAGTTATTGCCGTTATAAAGACAAAAAGCCCGAGAGTTATTTCACTCTCGGGCTTTTTAATGTTCTCAACTACTTTAATCTACTCAACTATGCCGCTCTTAAACTTGCGAAAAATGCGGGATAGCGTTGGCGGATGTGTCTCTGCTCCGAGACCATGTCTTTAAAGCTCGGGCCACGAGACAACTGAATGATCACTTCATTGCCATCAAAGCGTAAAACCGCACCCGATACATCAACGCGCTTTTCATCATGCAGATCGAGTGTACCCGCCATGGAAAGCCCACGATAAAAGTGACTGACATTTCGTGTCATAACACGCACGCCTTTCTCAGATACCTCACTCACTTGAAAGAGCTCATCTTTGATACGCATTATCGGCCTCGCACCTTTTGGGTACTTCAAGCGATAGTACTGGCGCTTTTGGGTAAAAGACCCGTCACTCATTTATCTGTCTCCCTACACGTGGTGCCAATCAAGCACTTAAATCAATATCCACTTAATAAATGAACATAGCACAAATCATCATTAGAATTAATTATCGGCAGCGCTCGTCAGACCTTTAGTTAAAACATCGACAAGTGTTGAGACAGAGTTCGCATTCCGTTCATCAACATCTATTTGCACGCAAAGGCAAACCCAAGTTGCTTTGATTCGCTAAAATGATTCACTCAGACAATGTCCGCTGTTAGACTCCCCATCCACTTTCAACTGGTTCACACTATGACGTTCAAATCACTAAACCTGTGCTCTGAGCTTATTGATGCTCTGCCTAAAACGCTTCAACAGCCAACAGAAATCCAAACGAAAACAATCCCAGCGATCATGCAGAAAAAAGATTTACTGGCGTTGGCTCAAACTGGCAGCGGCAAAACACTTGCATTTGGCTTAGGTGGTTTACACAACCTAGACAGTAACGTCGAAACAGTTCAAAGCCTCATTGTGGTGCCAACGCGTGAACTCGCCAACCAAGTTACTTCTTCTTTAGAGCCATTTGCGCGAGCAGTCTCCATTCGTATTGCAACTTTAATTGGTGGCATGAGTGAAGAGAGTGTCAATGATACTCTAAACAGCAGACCACAGTTGATCGTGGCGACGCCTGGCCGTTTAGTGTCTCTGATTGAACAGGGTTCACTATCACTGTCGCAGTGCCAAACATTTGTGCTGGATGAAGCGGACCGCCTATTAGACATGGGGTTTTGGCCTGACGTTCAAACGATCAAGAAATCTTTGTCAGCAAAACATCAGACTCTACTTTTCTCGGCAACACTACCGACAGAACTCGAGAAACAAGCTGATACGCTGCTGTTCAAGCCATTGAAAGTGAGCGTGCACCCAAAAAACAGCGTGGCCGAGAACATCCAAGAGACACTGTACTTAGTCAACAAAGGCAGTAAGCCACAAGCGCTTATCAGCCTATTGCAACAGCACACAAACACCCAGGCTTTGGTTTTCATTGGAGCCAAGGACAACGCCGATGCTCTAACGAAGAAGCTCAAAAAAGCCAAACTCAACGTTGAAGCGCTACACGGCAACAGGACTCAAGAAGAGCTTAGCCAGATCCTTGACGATTTCAAACACGGGAAAATTGAAACGCTTGTTGCGACCGATGTAATGGCGCGTGGTATTCATATTGACGCTCTACCTCTAGTCATCAACTTTGAGCTACCGATGCATTCAGCAAGTTATGTCCATCGTGTTGGCCGTACCGCTCGTGCTGGAGCCAATGGCCATGCTATTTCGTTAGTAAGCCACAGCGAAACGGATGCTTTGAATGCAATTCGTCAGTTGACTGAGCGAACCTTACCAGTTCAATCATTAGAAGGCTTCCCAGTAACAGACAGGCCTGCAGCTGAAGGGACACAACGTAAACGCCCACCGAAAGACAAACAAGCCAACCGTCGCACTGCCAAGAAAAAGAGTATTAAGCAATTTAAAAGTAAGAGCTCACGTTAAACAGATCAGTCGTTACTGCCAGATTCGGTAAATCGCACTTTTAACAAAAATAGAACTTTCACCCAAAGCCTGGTTTCGAACTGGGCTTTTTTACATCTGAATCTCTAGAAATAGTCACCTCCACTCATATAAAACATCTTATTTTGACGCTTAACGAAGAGCTGTTTTAAATTACATTTTTATGAATAAAGCACTCAACTGATTGATTCCTCGTTGGTCAAAAAAAATACTTAAAAATCGCGTTGACGGTCACAAAACCACCAACTAAATTTTTCTATTAGTGTCTATAACCAGGAGGTCATTGAAATGAAACGTGCTAGCTCTGCATACCGATTACAACTGATTAAAGAAGTAGCAACCCGACGCGATCGTCAACGTTCTAATGACCCGATGGCTAACTACATTCAAACGCTATTAGACAATAAAGATGAGAGTGATAGTTCTGTTGAACGTAATCACCGATTCAGTGGTAATCACTTTGATGAGCATATTGGTGGATGGGTAAGCGATCACTGGGGATCTAAGTAGATTTAACCCGAAAAGCGATAATCTCGAGCCTAAATGCATAAAAGCCACCGCTGGGTGGCTTTTTAGTACTTAATCATAATCTTTGCCTTTGGCTTTCATTTAAGGACTACTGGAAGGGCATATCCGATAGATGAGATAACACTTCCATTTGCTCTTCTTCGGTCATACTGTGCCAATCACGCGCGACTCTTTCTGGGTCGTCTTTATCTTCTAGGCGTTCTTTGTCGAGCGATTTTATTGGCTTGCTCTTAATTTTGCTCTCTTTCTTACTCATACCAACATCATCCCTTCTGGCATCGTAGTCTCTTTAATATTACACCTGCCGGCCGATGTAAAGAGTTTGTTAAAAACAGACTGTATGAGTCGCAATTATCCAAAAAGATCTTGTTGCGGACTCACAGACTCTTCTGATGATTGTTCTGGTTTAGATCCATTGTTCAACTGTGCAAGGCGTTTTCTTCTATATCTCTGTCGACATAGTTTGATCACGTGTAACTGCTGAGCGGGTGTCATCGACATCCAATTAAACCGCTCTTCCCGTTTTCGCATACAGCCATTGCAATAGCCTTTTTCATCCGTTGAACATACTCCCACACAGGGGCTTGGAACTTGAAAAAACTCTAACTGCTCCACGACTCCTCCTGAGTACTCTATGTGCCTGATACTATGATTATTAAATCATCGAACCCAACGAAAACATACTAAACTATGACCGTATACTGACACATATAGCGTTTTGTTAACTATACTTTTCACCAATCAAGTTACGCATCTTTGGTAACTTCGTTTATTCCTTTGGAGCCATATTATATGAAGTTTAGTTCAAAAAAATTACTAGCAGTAACCGCTTTACCTATCATGCTTGCTGCATGTACAACAACAGGTGATGACGCAATGCAAGTAACAGCTACCGACCTACAGCACCATAATTGGGAACTGGCACAAATCGACGGCAAAGACATTGAGAAAAGCGAACATCAAGCAGCACCTCGCCTAGAGATTGGTGAGAAGCTAACAGCTAACGGTATTGCTGGCTGTAATAATTTCTTTGGTCAGGGTGAACTGAAAGACGGTCAATTCCGCATCAAACAGATGGGCATGACAATGAAGATGTGTCACGGTGCAACAATGGACATTGAGCAGTCTGTATCTGCAACACTTGCTGAATGGAGCGACGTAACTCTAACTAAAGATACGTTAGTACTTAAGAACGACGTACACACTCTGACTTACACACTAAGTGATTGGAAAAACTAATCCTAACAATGTGATGAACAAGTTTTCTAAAGGAGCCATTTGGCTCCTTTTTTCGTATCTGAGGGGTATTTCTAAATCATTTGAAAAATTCACGATTTATTCTGTAATTATTTAGCCAAAAACACGGTCATAGATAAGGTCACATAATTCGATGAGTAATCCTTTGAATTTACTATTGAATTAGAAATTATTTCAGAAACAGATAGAATAACCTTAAGGAAGTAACAAATGCACTGCCCTCGCCCGTTCACAAAGATATGGAAAAGTTTATGAACAAATTAGTTAGTACGATTGGATTACTGGCCACAACAGCCTACAGCGCAACACTTTATGCAGACAGCACGAACTCTCAAGAGTGGAGCCAAATTGAACGTGAAGCCGAAGGACAAACTGTCTATTTTCACGCTTGGGGTGGTAGCCAAGAGATCAATCGCTATATCCAATGGGCAGGCAAACAACTGCAACAAAACCATGGTGTGACACTTAAGCACGTTAAGGTAACCGACATCGCAGAGACGACCACACGCCTAATCGCAGAAAAAGCCGCGGGTAAAAACAGCGGTGGTAGCGTCGATATGGTCTGGATCAACGGTGAAAACTTCCGTTCAATGAAAGACAACGCTCTACTGTTTGGCCCGTTCACTGAAACGCTGCCGAATTGGCAATATGTCGATAAATCTCTACCAATCGATGTTGATTTCTCAGAACCGACTGAGGGTTTAGAAGCACCTTGGGGTGTTGGACAACTGGTCTTTATTCACGACCAAGAAACACTCAACAACCCACCGCACTCTTTCTCTGAAATGTTGAGCTACGCACAAGCGTATCCAAACCGCTTAAGCTACCCTCGTCCACCAGAGTTTCATGGCACCAGCTTCGTGAAGTCGCTTCTTATTGAACTGACTAAAAACGACCCAGCACTGTCTAAACCTGTTGATGAGAAAACCTTCCAGGCTATCACTCAGCCACTATGGGCGTACCTTGATGAATTCCATAAAGTCGCGTGGCGAGGTGGTAAACAGTTCCCTGCGGGTACTTCTGAAAGCATCCAGCTTCTTGATGATGGTCAGATCGACTTAGCGATCACCTTTAACCCGAATGCGGTTTTCTCTGCTCAAGCTAATGGCACACTGGCGGAAACCACCAAAGCGTTTGCTTTCGAAAGTGGCGCATTATCTAACATTCACTTCTTGGCCATCCCATGGAATGCCAATTCATCGGCGGGTGCTCAAGTCGCAATCAACTACCTACTGAGCCCAGAAGCACAATCGCGCAAAGGCGACCTTAACATCTGGGGCGACCCATCAGTATTAAGCAGCAAATACCTAACAGGAAGCGCGCGTAATACTCAGCAGTTCAAGTCGGTAGACGAGCCACACCCAAGCTGGCAAACCGCACTCGAGTCTGAGTGGTTAAAACGCTACGGTAACTAAGTTTGATTCTTCACGCTCTATATTTTGTTGTTATAGCGGTGTGCATCATCCCAACTATCCCTGGGGTAGTTGGGGTTATTGCTTCATCTCTCAGTTATATCCCTCCATTGGGTTTAGAACAGTTTTCAATCGTAGGTTTCCAGCAAGTTTTTGCGTGGGAAGGCGTTTACCACTCTATCGGGCTCACTCTGAGTTCAGCAGTGATCAGTAGCTACCTTGCCTGCTTTCTGACCATCTGTATTCTCCAAGCAACGTGGGACAAACCGTTCTGGCGTAAAATAGAACTCACGTTGTCACCTATGTTAGCGATTCCTCATGTCGCCTTTGCCATCGGATTCGCCTTTCTGTTTAGCCCAAGCGGTCTTGGCATGCGTGCCCTGCAAGGTTTCTTAGGGGAACCATCAACGAATACTGAGCTGGCGTTACTGGTGAAAGACCCGTATGCACTTGGATTGATCGTGATGTTGGCATTGAAGGAGATTCCATTCTTATTGTTAATGAGTATCTCTATTCTGCAGCAATTAGATGTTCCTAAAATCACCAAAGTGAGTGCTTCGCTAGGCTACAGTCGTTCACAGATTTGGTGGAAATGTGTTTTCCCACAATGGTTCAACAAATTGCGCTTCCCTATGCTGGCAGTGCTTGCTTACAGCTTGTCAGTGGTTGATATCGCGCTCATTATCGGTCCAACAAACCCACCAACTTTTGCGGTATTAGTGTGGCAATGGTTTAACGACCCAGACCTCAACTTGCTACCAAGAGCGGCGGCTGGGGCGATTGTTCTCTTTGGTTTAGCAAGCCTACTTATTGCGTTTGCTCGATTAGTTGAATGGGCCGTTCTTAAGTATTTCCGAAGCTGGCAGGTATCAGGTCGTCGTGGTGTCGCTCTACCTGGACGTAGCCTGTTCTCTTTCTTGGCAGTGCTAACAGCCGTCATGTTTCCATTGATGTTGCTATGGAGTGTCGCTCAACGTTGGCGCTTTCCTGACCTTCTGCCAAGCCGCTACAGTACCCGCTTTTGGGAATACGAGTGGGATGCGATCACTGGAACCATTAGCACCAGCCTCTGGATTGCAATTATTTCTGCGACTATCGCCTTAGTACTTGCCCTTATTGCTCATGAATATCGTATTAAGCATCGCTGGCAGGTTCCGGGATATATTATCGCGATTCCAATGCTTATCCCTCAACTATCTGTACTATTTGGATTGCAGGTTACCACTCTCTACCTCAATAGCACCGCTTATGAGTTTTGGGTAATTTGGTCGCATGTGTTTTTTGCTTTTCCCTTCGTCTACCTGTCATTGGACGGCCCTTGGCGCAGTTTCGAACCTGGCTTGATCAAAGCGGCGCTCAGCCTTGGAAAATCGCCACTTCAAAGCTGGCTCACGGTTAAATTACCGATTCTGTTACCAGCAATGGTTTTTGCATGGGCTGTCGGCATTAGTGTTAGCCTTGCTCAGTATTTACCAACCTTGATGTTAGGTGCAGGTAGAATCAGTACCATCACCACAGAAGCGGTTGCACTAACCAGCGGATTTGATCGTCGGGTCACTGCGATTTACGCCATTTGGCAAGCCTTGTTGCCTCTGTTCTTTTTCTCTTTTGCGATTCTTATCAGCCGCTTACAGGTGAAGTATCGCCGTCTTTCATTCAAAGGTTTATTGCCTAATGAGTCTATCTCTCAACGACCTCGCCATCCATAAGCTCGATGGAAGCGAGTTATTCTCATCGCTCAGTCTTCATTTAGAATCCGGCGAAGTGCTGGCATTAATGGGGCCAAGTGGCTGTGGCAAGTCGACTCTGCTCGACGTGATCGCAGGTCACCTTAGCAACGAGTTTGAATACACAGGACAAGTCCACGTCAACGACATGCGAATTGATCAAATCGCTCCGCACCAACGTGAGGTGGGAATCCTGTTTCAAGACGATCTGCTCTTCCCTCACCTAAAGGTTTGGGAAAATCTGGCCTTTGCACTACCAAACAGTATCAAAGGAAAAGAGCGCCAACAGAGAGCGTTAGATGCGCTAAAAGACATCGAACTGACACGACTTGCCGACTCTTTCCCAGACCAAATTTCTGGGGGCCAGCGAGCCCGAGTAAGTCTGACGAGAATGTTACTCGCTAAACCGAAAGTTGCATTGTTGGACGAACCCTTCAGTAAACTCGATCCTGAGCTACGTGTTCAATTTCGTGATTGGGTATTTGAGCAACTCAGCAAAGCGAACATTCCGACATTAATGGTGACCCATGATGAAGCGGATATTCCACCGGCAGCGCGAGTACTGAATTGGCCATGGAGCACCGAGAATGCTAGATAAATATTCCATCAAGGTCATTCGCTGGCCGTTAACTCAATCCGCTAAAGTTCTAAACAGCGCTGGCGTCACTGCGAATCAAACTACGTTTTTCGGCTTTTTGATTGGCTGTTTAGCCTTCCCGTCGCTTGCTTTTCAACAGTATGATTTGGCACTGCTATTTGTGGTGTTAAATCGTATCTGCGATGGGCTTGATGGCGCACTTGCTCGTATCCAGGGTATTACCGATGCCGGTGGGTTTCTCGACATCAGCCTCGATTTCTTGTTCTACTCCTTAATACCGTTTGGCTTTGTGATTGCTAACCCAGACGCCAATGCCGTCGCAGGCGCCTTTCTCATTTTCTCTTTCATCGGCACAGGCAGCAGTTTCTTAGCCTTCGCGGTTATGGCGGGTAAGCAAGGGATCGAGAACCCTGTCTATAAGCATAAATCTTTGTACTACATGTCTGGATTGACTGAGGGAACAGAAACCATCGCTTGTTTCATTGCGTTTTGTATTTGGCCACAACACTTTGCCGTCATTGCTTATGCGTTTGGCGCGGCGTGTTGGCTCACCACATTTATGCGAATCTACTTCGGCTTTCAAACTCTTAACAACGTCAAAGCCTAAGGCACTTCGATTCGACTAATATCGAATTCATAAAAAAGCGCCGCGTTACTATGAAGTAATGCGGCGCTTTCAATTGATCATGCCTAATGATTATTCTGCAGATTCTAACTTGAAACGGAGTACTTTCAGGCTTGAATCAGCATCAACATCCACAAACTCAGGTGGGTTCGGTAAACGTTCTAGATATTTAACATTTGGCGCTTCTTCCGCCATGGTATCAATCAAGAAGTTTGGTGAAACCATTGGAGAGTTCACACAAGCAATCACTTCTCCGCCCTCTTTAAGAAGCTCAGGCAGACGACGCAGAATTCTCTTATAGTCTTTTGTCAGTGCAAAGCTGCCCTTTTGGAAAGATGGTGGATCAATAATCACTAATTCGTACGGGCCACCTTTCTTGATTTTTCCCCAGCATTTGAAGATATCGTATCCAAGGAAGTTCACTGAGCGCATGTCATGTTCATTGAGGCGATGGTTGTCACGACCTTTGCTCAACGAACCGCGTGACATATCTACGTTAAGGCATTGACGCGCACCACCCGCTAGAGCGGCTACAGAGAAGCCACAGGTGTAAGCAAACAGGTTTAATACGTTCTTACCTTTAGAGTTCTCTTGAACCCACTGACGGCCGTTACGCATGTCCAAGAACAGACCGAAGTTCTGGTTGCGACCGATATTCAACTGATACTTAAGACCGTGCTCAACAACCACTGGCGATGAATCTAGCTCTCCCCAAATCACTTCTGATGGGCTGCCTTCAGCATAGCGATGTTGAAGCACAACACTCGTGCCCTGCTTCTGTTGCCAAATTGGCTGCTCCGTCAATTTAAGAAGCCCATCTTTCAAGCTTGATAAAAACTCTTCATCAACCTGTTTGAAAATGTTCACTAAAAGCTGACCATCAACCCAATCACACGTTAATTGCTCTAGGCCTGGCCAAAATTTACCACGGCCATGAAAAATACGACGTAGCTCGTTAGGTACTTCGTTTAGCTGTTGTTCGATATGTTCAAAAAATACCGGTAAAGCAGATGCTTCCATTATATCTCTCACTTAATGTTTAGCTTTGGCCACGCCAGTGACCAAGGTTCAAGCCAAGTATCCAAACCTGTCGATACCGTCTCTTGTGACCATTTTTGACCAAGAGACAGGTGTGATCTCGGGTCACACACGTATTGATATGCTTGAGATTGATAGGTAAATCGAATCGCAAACGCATGCAGGTAGCCGCGATCAGATTGACTTGAAGAATTATAAATTGGGTCGCCAACGATCGCCGAACCTATCGACTTCATCGCTACACGAATTTGATGAGTGCGCCCTGTGTATGGCTTACAAAGCAGGAGCCTTTCACCCGGCTCGGCCGCTGCCGATAAAAACTGAGTCACCGCTGGGTTTTCTTTACTGTTAATCAGCTTCCAGCTCGAACGTCGAGAACGCTCCATATCACCCACGATCAGGCCTTGCTTCTTTTTAGGCTTCTTTGAACCGATCGCAAGGTAGTACTTTTCAACCTCTCGGTTAGCAAACAACTGAGACAACTCACTCGCCGCAGCCGCGTTTTTTGCTAACAACAGTATTCCAGAGGTCATTTTGTCTAAGCGGTGCACCAGATAAAGCTTTTCAATGTCTAATGATGTCGCGACCTCTTGAAGAAGCATGGTATCACCATCATCTTTATGGACGCTGACGCCTGGATGTTTATTGATAAGTAAAAAATCTGAGTGGTTTACAAGAATGTCGAACATGAAAAGGCTTACTCCGTAATCGAGCTAGAAGTATACCTTGTCCCACACTAGATACCAGTAATGAAAAAGCCCACGACTGAATGTTCAACAGTCGTGGGCTCAATAATGCCTTACCGCATCTTTACCATGGTTTAAGCAAGTTTAAACTGACCAAGTAAAGTTTCCAGCTCTTTAACCTTAGCGTTTAGGCTCATCGTACTCTCAGAGCTGCGTGTCGCAAGCTGTAGAGAAGACTCTGAGATATCGCTGATCGCTGTAATATCCGCTGCGATCTCTTTGGTCACTGCAGTCTGCTCTTCCGCCGCTGTCGCAATTGAGTTAACCATACTTTGTACATTGGCTGCTCCGTTCACAATCGCTTCCAGTGCTTGAACCGCACCAGAGCTTTGCTCAACGCCAATATCTACTAAACGACAGTTGTCTTGGGTGTATGTAACCGCTTCTTGTGTGCCTGATTGAATCGCTTGAATGATACCTGACACTTCTTGCGTCGCTTTAGTAGTACGTTCAGCAAGCGCTCGTACCTCGTCCGCAACAACCGCAAAGCCACGACCAAATTCGCCAGCACGCGCCGCTTCGATCGCTGCGTTCAATGCCAATAAATTAGTCTGTTCTGCGATGTCTTCAATCACTTTGATGACACTGCCAATCTGTTCACCATGAGAGCCAAGCGTGTTCATTTGCTCCGACATATCTCCCATTTGAGCAGACACTTGCTGAATGCTCGCCACCATTTCCACAATCACAGAGCGACCGTCTTCTGCTGAAGTCTCTGAACGACGTGCTTCTTCATAGGTGGATGTACCCTGCTGAGCAACTTCTGAAATCGTCAAGCTAAGCTCTTCCGCCGCGGTGGCAATCAAAGTCGCTTTCTCTGCTTGTGCGGACGCACCTGAAACAATGTCTTGGCTAATCGACGAAAGCTCACCACTTGCTGATTGCACTTGATTCGTTACAGACGAAATAGAGCCAATCAAGCCAACAAGTGACTTCTGCATCTGGTTAATCGACTGTCCAAGGTGTGCCAATTCGTCATCCGAATCGTCAACAATGTCTTCTGCTGTTAAATCGCCACTCGCAACTTTACGTGCCACCTGTTCCACTTTGGTTAGGCGACTGGTAATCGAGTTCGACAATAGGTAAGCAATCACTGCACCCGCCGCAATGGAAATGGCAGTTAGGATTATGATCATACGTTCCATTGCTGTAAATGAGTCTGTCAAAGCAAGCAGCGCTTTGTCAGTTTGCACTTCTTCGGCCATCGAAGCTTCATCAAGCAGAGCTTCAATCGACACTAAATATTGTTCATAGAGCGCACGCAAATCACGGATATTATCCAAGAACGCAGCTTCCTGATTCACCTTAGGTGCAATTTGATTTTCAAACGCAGAATTGAACTCTTTCATCAGGTTCTCAACGCGTTCAATTCGACGGTAGTCAGGTGTACCCACGCTCTCTAGTGCTTTAACCTTATTAACCGCTTCGAAGAACTGCCCTTTGTTTGCACGGTAGTCATTAAGTGCACCATTAACATGTGTCACAGCACCCATTGCATCTCGGTAAACGTCTGCTGTCTCATCGACCAATACAAGATAGTTCACTAGCTCAGGCACGTCATCCATGCGGATCTCGTCAGCCACTCGATGGGAGCCCGTTACCTCGATCCAAACAAACGCTACCAATACAATCATTAGCGCCAATATAGAGCTAAAGCCTGCATACAATTTTTTTCTTACAGACAGTTTCACATTTCACCTTCCTAAGGGAGTCAATATTCACTTCACATATTGTTATGCTTGAATATATATCGACTGACATACGAATAACTTTAGAAAAAACCGTACGAAAAACCCTATAAATAAGAAAAGGTTAAAAATAAAGCAAAAAAAACGAGAGTCCTAAGACTCTCGCTTTCTATTGGTTTTGGCTTTGAAGACCGCGATTACAATTTCTTAGAAATTAACGCTGAGCCTGCAATGATACCGATACCTAATAGCATGATTGCACCCTTACCGCTGTCGAAGCCAGAAGAGATACCCATGAATGCAACGATTGCGATTGCTACTGGGATTACAAACTTAACTAGTGTGTACCATAGACCGAATAGTGGGAAAGATACTTCACCGTCGTTAGTGATTTCTTTCTCTAGGTCTGCACGGTTTAGTCTCCAACCAGCGAAGATACATACCAACATACCGCCAACAGCTAGGAAGATCTTATCTGTTAGTAGATCGAAGATATCAAATGCACCTGTGTCGAACAGTGTTGGACCAACGCCACCTAGAGATAGAGAAGCGAAGATACATAGTGCAGCCATTACAACACTTGCAGAGATAACCGCTGTTACACGCTTCATGCCTTTCTCATCGATTAGGTAAGAAACCACAACCTCAAGTAGAGAAACAGAAGATGTTAGAGCCGCAACACTTAGACCAATGAAGAACATAAGTGCAAATAGAAGACCAATTACGCCGCCCATTTCAGCAAATAGCTGAGGAACAACTACGAATACTAGACCAGGACCTGCTGCTGGTTCCATGCCGAATGCGAACATTGCTGGGAACATTGCAACACCAGCTAGGATAGCAACACCCGTATCCATTGCTGTAACCATAGCGGTAGTTTGAACTAGGTTTTCTTTCTTCTTAAGGTAAGAACCGTAAGTCAACATACAACCCATACCTAGAGATAGTGAGAAGAATGCTTGACCAAGTGCAGCTAGGATTACGTTGCTGTCTACCTTAGAAAAATCAGGGCTAAATAGGAACTCAAGACCAGCCATAGAACCTGGAAGAGTCAGACCTTTGATCGATACCACGATAAGGATCAGGAATAGCAGTGGCATTAGGACCTTACCCGCTTTCTCGATACCGCCCGAGATACCTTTCATAACGATAACAACGTTAAGAAGAAGGTATAGACCCATCCACATTAGTGGTTGAACTGGGTTAGAGATGAAACCACCGAAGCTGTCACCGATTGCTTCAGGTGCGTCTAGAAGACCACCAGCAATTTTACCGATGTAAGCAATAGACCAGCCGCCTACTACAGGGTAGAAACCCATGATAAGTAGACCACTCACTACGCCGATAACACCAGCGAACGTCCAACGACGGTCAGTTGATTTAAATGCACCTACTGCTGATTTTTGCGTATGACGGCCAATAGCAAATTCAGTCAGCATCACACTGAAACCGATGAAAATTACGAAGAATAGGTAGATTGCAACGAAGGCACCGCCGCCGCTCTCACCTGCTGTGTATGGGAACTTCCAAATATTACCTAGACCAACAGCAGAACCTGCTGCAGCCATTACGAATCCTAATTTCGAACCCCAGGTATCACGAGGTGTTGTGGTTGTATTACTAGTAGCCACTTTAACTCCAAAATTTGTATGTTGTGTAATGTTGTGTTTGCTTTGGGTGGCGTCTTATAAAAAGAAGGTGTAAATCTTCGTTTACATCCTAAAAAATTTGATTGACGCTCGTTGTATAGCAAGTAAACCAGTTTAAGATTAAAATTGGAAGCCCGAACCGTACATATTTCGTTACCAATGTAAAATATTATGGTTAAATGCCGACTTTTCATACAAAACAATCGTTTTCGTCTTAAGTTAACTAAAACTTAACAACTTTACTCTATTTACAGCCTTTACTCTATTTTGTAAATAGTTGTTCTGTAAAATTCCCAAATTGTCAAAATAGCATTACTATCTAAGTGTCTCTTTTTTCGAGTATTAGATGTGGAAAAGCTCTATCATTTCTTAACTTTGGCCGCCGTTGTGCTCTACTGGGTGCTGGTTGCGGGTGTAACGCTTCGAGTGGTGCTGAAAAGGCGCTCGGTGAGCGTATCTTTGTCATGGCTACTCGTTATCTATATCGTCCCAATTGTGGGCGTTGCCTGCTATTTCCTTTTCGGCGAGTTGAATCTGGGAAGAAAAAGAGCAGAACGTGCCCAGCGTATGTTTACCCCTTTCGGTGATTGGTTCCGTCAATTGGACCACTGCCAAGTGCACCTGCCTGGCAAAGTGGGTTCGCCAATCCATAAAATCGATGAACTGTGTAACAACCGTATGGGTATTCCTGCATTAAGTGGCAATACGCTCTCTTTGCAATCGTCTCCCAATGAGATCTTGCATTCGATCATTGAAGACATCGAAAACGCTCAAACCAGTATCAAAATGGTCTTCTATATCTGGCATCCGGGCGGCCTAACCGATTCCGTCGCTTCAGCGTTAATCCGTGCGGCAAAGCGCGGCGTCGATGTGAAGGTTCTACTCGATTCCGCAGGTTCTCCGCGATTCTTCAAAAGCCACTGGCTTTCTATGATGCGTGATGCTGGCGTGCAAGTCGTGCAAGCGCTTGAGGTAAGCCCTTGGCGTATGTTCCTAAGACGCCTAGACCTTAGACAGCATCGTAAAATCATCGTGATTGATGAAACTGTGGCCTACACCGGTTCAATGAACATGGTCGATCCTGCCCATTTCAAACAAGGTGCAGGTGTTGGACAGTGGATTGACGTCATGGTACGAGTTACAGGTCCAACAGTGAACGTATTGTCTGCTATCCACGGTTGGGATTGGGAGGTAGAGACAGGTGAACGCATTTTGCCTGCCTTACCTGAATGCAAAGTTGATGAATCTGAAGTCAGACATCCGGTTCAAGTGGTGCCGTCTGGTCCCGGTATGCCAGAGTATCTCATTCTACAGGTGCTGAGCATTGCCATTAACCAAGCAAATCGCTCAGTGCGTATAACAACGCCTTACTTTGTACCGAGTGCAGATTTACTAGAAACCCTCAAAATGACGGCGCAACGAGGAGTCAATGTCGAGCTCGTGATCCCACACAGCAACGACTCACTCATGGTTAAATGGGCATCTCGCGCTTTTTATACCGAGTTGCTTGAAGCGGGTGTGAAGATCTACGAGTTCTACGGTGGCTTGCTGCATACCAAGTCCGTAGTAATTGATGAGGAGTTCTGCTTAATCGGTACGGTGAACATCGATATGCGCAGTTTCTGGCTTAACTTCGAAGTAACGCTTGCCGTCGATGATGTGAGCTTTACGCGTCAACTTGCCGACCTTCAAGAGTCATACATCGAGACGTCTCATCCAGTCAGCCTCGATAAATGGCAAGAACGAAGCCTTCAATCGCGCTTCTTTGAGCGTCTATTTTACCTCTTCAATCCATTACTCTAGGTTTTGATTCCTCTCGATAATTTCTTTTGTAGACCCTTTTTCACTAAAGGGTCTAGTTAATTCCTAAAAACTCTTTAACTTCCCTTGCTTTCGTACCCAATGGCATGTTTTAAATAAAGGATAATAGATTGATAAGGAATTCAGAGTATGTCCGAAAGCAAAACAACAAAACTGATCACAGCGGGCCGCGATAAAAAGTGGACCAACGGTGTGGTTAACCCACCCGTTCAACGTGCATCAACTGTTGTATTTGATACGGTTGCAGAAAAACACAAAGCAACCGTAAACCGTGCCAACAAAACTCTATTCTATGGCCGTAGAGGCACTAATACCCACTTTGCTTTCCAAGACGCGATGGTCGAGCTTGAAGGCGGCGCTGGCTGTGCGCTTTATCCTTGTGGTACTGCGGCAATTTCTAATGCCATCCTCTCATTCGTAGAAACGGGCGATCACATTCTAATGGTCGATACTTGTTACGAGCCAACGCGTGACTTTTGTGACACCATCATGAAAAAGATGGGTGTAGAGACCACTTACTACGAGCCAACCATCGGTGAGGGTATTAAAGATCTTATTCAGCCAAATACTAAGATACTATTTACCGAGTCTCCGGGTTCCATCACCATGGAAGTTCAAGATATTCCAACTCTGGCTCGTATTGCTCATCAACACGATATCATCGTTATGCTCGACAACACTTGGGCTGCGGGTGTTAACTTCTCGCCATTTGAGTATGGTGTCGACATCTCAATTCAAGCTGCAACCAAATACATTGTCGGCCACTCAGATGTGATGCTAGGCACTGCTGTTGCCAATGAAAAACATTGGGACCAACTGCGTGAGCAAAGCTACCTAATGGGGCAATGTGTATCTCCGGATGATGCTTACCTAGGTTTACGTGGTATCCGAACATTGGATGTGCGCCTGCGTCAGCACGCCGAGAACAGCTTAAAAGTCGCTCAGTGGCTACAAAGTCGCCCAGAGGTGGACCATGTACGTCACCCTGCACTAGAAAGTTGCCCAGGCCATGAGTTCTTCAAGCGTGATTTCACCGGTGGTAATGGACTGTTTTCGTTTGTACTTAAAACTAGCTACCCACGCGCTACAACTGCGTTGTTAGATGGCATGGAACACTTCAGTATGGGTTACTCATGGGGTGGTTTTGAAAGCTTGATTCTAGCGAACGAGCCAAAGAGCTTTGATAGCCTGCGTACCGTTGCGAACCCGAAATTTGAAGGAACACTGGTTCGTCTGCACATTGGCCTTGAAGACGTCGATGACTTGATTGCAGATCTTGAAGCTGGCTTTGAGCGCTACAACGCGCTTCTTTAGATTACTGATACAAACATTAACTAAAAGGCAGCCACCAGGCTGCCTTTTTCGTTTTCTATCTAATTACTTTTCAATCACTTGATTAATTCACTTGGTAGCAAATCGAATTGAAGATCTCTGAGCGGTTATCATTAAACAGATAAAGGTAATCATCCACCACTTGATAGTTGTAATCGATAGTGATGCCTTGATACTCACTGTATTCGGCGTTGATTACTGGGTCAGGGTGCTTCGTCGCAGTGCGAACATCAGCAATGGTCATTGATAAGCGGTCGCCCTGTTGCTTGTAATATCCGTTATACAGATTCTCTACCACATGGCTTGAATCATCTTTTCCCGTTATGGTGACGAACTCTTTGATACTGAATGTCTCATCCGACTGGAACGTGAAGATCATCCGTTCATAGAGTGACTGATAAGGCTCAAAGGCTCTAGAAAGAAAATCGGTTTTCATGGTTTTACAGTGCCAGCGACTACCAGAAAGCGACTCTTTCTCCAACGTAAAGCTCATACCCGCGGCAAATATCAATACTGCTAAAAATATTATCCGCATAGGTAATCTCTCGTTGCTACATACTTTTTGAACGAATCAAACGATGTTTTAAGATCGAATACCGATACGATGTAATTGAATGATTGTCCGTTTCCTTTCTGTACGAACATACTCAAAGCATCATTTTCTGGCTCGTCAACCGAAGGGTAGATTCGGACAAAAACACTCAGTTGGCAGTGCTTAGGTAACATTGTTGTGAGAGCGAGCTCAAGTTCATCAATCGAGTAACGTTCCTTTCTCACGACATGAAGGTAATGGTGGTTGCTGTTATCAACATAACTGGACGAATACTCTGCTTGGTCGGCAAAGTAAGGCAGTGAAGAATCAAATACTCGATATACGTTAAACGCGATAACAACGGCACAAAGCGCGACAATGAAATAGAAGCCGACGTTGAAGGCTCGTCCACCTTCAATCAATGAAGGCTTGGCGTTAGAACTCAATTTGTCTTGCTTCGCTTTGAGCACTTGTTGAGCGTCTTCATCAGAAGACATCTCTGTCTCCTGCTCAGAATTGCTTTCAACAACCATCTCAGATGCGTGTTGAGTTTCGATAGCAGTCAGTGAAGAGACTTCGAGTGAATAACCTGTTTTACTCACCGTTCGAATAGAGGCACAGTCACATGTCACTTTTGCGAGTGTTTTTCGCAGCTTTGATACTACGTTGGTCAGCGCTTGCTCAGAAACAATGACATCTCCCCAGCACTCTTTGAAGATCACACTGCGCTCAACGCAATCACCTACGTTTTGCAATAAGAAAACAAAGACTTTGCCTTCAAGCGGAGAGAGCGTTTCGATGTCACCATCATTGAAGTGAAACTGCCTACGTAGTGGATCATAGGTTGCCTCACATATTTGATAATTCTGTCTTTTCACATTCTTTTATAAATCTATGTTACTGGCCGCATATAATATTGAAAAGTATAGAAAAGACTAGTCTAATTTCCACTAACGACTAAATTACCATCGCTTTATCGCTACTTTTTTGGGCAATCAACCAGGTGGTCGTTCACCATGCCGACCGCTTGCATAAATGCGTAGCAGATCGTCTCTCCGACAAACTTAAATCCACGCTTTTTAAGGAATTTACTCATGGCTTTTGATTGTTCAGTTGACGCAGGAACCTGAGACATTTCTTGCCAGTTGTTCATGACGACTTGGTGGTCAACGAACTGCCAAAGCGCATTAGAGATTGAACCAAATTCTTTCTGTAACTCTATTGCGGCACGCGCATTATTAAATACTGAAGCAATTTTGCCTTTGTGTTTGACCACATCATACGTTTCAATGATCTCAGCGACATGTGATTCATCCATTGCAGCTAAAGCCTCTAAGTCATACTCTTTAAATGCCGCTCGATAGCCTTCTCGCTTCTTCAAAATTGTGATCCAACTTAAGCCAGCTTGCGCACCTTCAAGCGTAATAAACTCAAACAGAACCTGATCATCATGAACCGGGATACCCCATTCCTTATCGTGATACTCCCTTTCCAACTCGTGCTTCAATGCCCATGCACAGGTTTGTTCGACTTGTTGTGTCGTCATTTGTGATTCTCCCTAACGGTCAATACAGCGACCAAAAAATAGTGCCCCTTGATGGGGCACTATAGTCTTTAAATAATAATGAAAATGTTAGACAACTTTGATTTTGTGGAACATGCGGTACAACACCGGAACCACAATCAAGGTTAATACTGTCGCAAAGCCTAGACCGAACATGATGGTTACCGCCATCGGCTTAAAGAAGATGTCCGGTAGAAGCGGAATCATACCCAGAATGGTCGTAATCGCCGCCATACAAACAGGTCTAACACGACTCAATGCAGCGTCCACTACCGCGATGTATGGCTCCTTACCCGACTTCATCTCAATATCGATTTGGTCGAGCAGTACAATACCGTTCTTGAGCAGCATTCCCGACAGACTCAAGAAGCCAAGCAATGCCATAAAGCCAAACGGAGTGTTGAGCGCGAGCAAGCCTGTGGTTACACCAATCAATGCCAATGGCACAGTCAACCAAACAATCAGCGGCTCTTTCACTGAGTTAAACAAGAACACAGTGATCAAGAACATAAACAGGTAACCGAGAGGCATCGTAGTAAACAGCGACGCTTGTGCATCGGCTGAAGACTCATATTCACCACCCCACTCGAGTGAATAACCCGATGGAAGCTCAATCGCTTCAATCTGTGGTTGTAGACGCTTTTGAAGCGTTGCAGCGGTCTCTTCACCCAGTAAGTCAGGGTCAGCAAACACCGTCAGCATACGCTTACGGTTCTTACGAATGATGAGTGGGTCTTCCCATTGCATCTTGTAACCTAGGGTCACTTGTTGCAGTGGAATGAATTCACTCAATGCTGGACTCCAGATCTTCATCCCTTCGATGTTTCGGATGTCGATACGCTCATCTTCTGGCAGGCGTGCCACGATAGGCATCAGTGTCGTACCATCACGATATACACCGATCGCTTTACCAGAAAACGACATTGCCAAGAAATCATCCACATCAGACTTAGTGATGCCGTAACGACGAGCCTGACTTTCGTTAAATTGAGGTTCAAGAACCTTAGTACGGTTACGCCAATCATGACGAACGTTAAATGCACCCGGATCAGCATGCATAATATCAATCACTTGAGCAGCAATTGAACGCAGCACTGTTGGATCAGAACCTACGATACGCGCTTCAATTTTCGCACCGCCACCTGGACCCAATTCAATCTGCTTTAACTTGTAGTCAATTTCAGGGAAGCTAGCATCAACATAGTCTCTAAAGCGCTTCATAAGTGGAGCAAGGACTTCATAACTCTTTACACGTGTTGTGATTTCACCATAAGCACTGTAGCTCTTCTCTGGGGCATACGTCAGCATGAAACGTTGTAAACCCTTACCTGCGGTCGTCGTAATATGCTCAACTTCCTCTTGCTCAGATAACCAGTTTTCCAGCACTTTCAGCTTGGTATTTGTCGCACGGATGTCTGTCCCTTCTGGCATCCACACATCCACTTGGAACATTGGTGTAGTAGATGATGGGAAGAAGGCTTGTTTCACGAAACCGAAGCCGTAAACACTCGCACCTAGACCAATCACCAAAACGAGCATGGTTAGCCACGCGCGCTTCATACAGAATTCAAGGAACTTTTTGTAGATAACAAAAACCATCCCGTTGTATGGGTCTTTACCTTCGTTATCCGGATCCACCTTCTGACCTTTGAAGAACAAGTCAGCAAAGAACGGCGTGATTGAGATTGCAGTGAACCAACTCAACATCAACGAGATAAGCAGCACCGTAAACAAGGTACCACAATATTCGCCCGTCGAATCTTCTGAAAGCCCAATAGGCGCAAAGGCTGTTACCGCAATCACAGTCGCACCTAACAGAGGCCACTTGGTTTGAGTAACAATGTCGGTGGCGGCCTGCATACGCGTTCGGCCTTTTTGCGTGCCTATGAGTATGCCCTCGACCACCACAATGGCATTATCCACCAGCATCCCCAGCGCAATAACCAGAGCCCCCAGTGAGATACGTTGCAAATCGATCTTGAAGTACTGCATGAAGATGAAGGTACCCAGTACCGTCAACAACAAAATCAATCCAATCAGCAGACCCGAGCGCAGCCCCATGAAGAACAGCAGGACGACGATAACGATAGCAACGGCTTGTCCTAAACTGACCACAAAGCCACTAACCGACTTGTCTACCTCTTTCGGTTGGTTGTATACCTCAGAGATGTCGATACCTACAGGTTGCTGGTATTTCAGCTCGGCTAAGCGTCGGTCAAACGCCTCTCCAACAGCCACGACGTTCACCCCTTGAGCAAACGAAATCCCGAGGTTAAGTGCTAACTTACCGTTGTAACCGATGATATTGGTCGGTACTTCAATGTAACCACGCTTAACGTCTGCCACATCTTTCAAGTAGATGAGGCCTTGTGCGCCACCTTCGGTAAGAATCAAGTCTCCGAGCTGCTCAACATTCTGGAATTCCCCCGTCGGGTGTATACGAATATATTCGTTACCGATACGCACCGCACCAGCGTCTGAGACCACGTTTTGTGTCGAAAGGAGATTAAAGACTGTGTTTGGAGAAAGACCTAAAGAGCTGATTTTCTTCATCGAGATTTCAATGAAAACTTGCTCTTGCTGCGCCCCCGAGACCGAGACTTTACTCACTCCATCCACCAGTTCTAATTCACGGCGGAGGTAGTCAATATAATCCAGTAGCTCTTTGTAAGAATAACCCTCACCAGTGACGGCAAGAAGAATCCCGTACACATCACCAAAGTCATCGATCACCTGCGGGTCATTCACCCCCGGAGGTAGCTGTCCTTTGAGATCGTTCACTTTACGACGTAATTCATCCCAGATCTGTGGAAGGTCATCAGGGCCGTAGTTGTTCTTCATGGTCACAGTGACCTGAGACAGTCCTCGACTTGAAATAGAATTGACTTCATCAACATAAGTAAGTTGTTGGATCGCTTTCTCAAGCGGGTATGTCACCTCTTCCTCAACTTGTTGAGGTGTCGCTCCCGGATAGGAAGTGACAACCATTGCGTCTTTAATGGTGAACGCTGGGTCTTCTAGCCGACCTAGTCCAAAGAACGCTGAGACACCACCAATCAAGAAGATAAGTGATAGCATCCAACTGATCACCTTATTACGAATGAAATATGCCGCAACTCCTGTTACTTCATCATCGCTTTGAGGCTTGTTATTCACTTCACTCATTATTCGTCTCCTGAGACAATACTTCCACTGTCATCCCATCTCTTAACTTCGACACACCTGCTGTCACAATGGTTTGGCCAATTTCTAACCCTTTGATTACTTGCAGGGTTGTTTGGTTGGCTTTGCCTAAAACGATCTGTTGTTTGGTCACGGTCTTATCATCATTCACAACCCAGACATAAGAGTCTTTATTATCTAAAGGATCGCCGTCAGCATTGAATACCGACTCAATTGGGATCAGCACCCCTGCTTTGAGCTCTAAGCCAATATCGCGACCGTATGAAGTCACCTCAACCGCCATACCATCGAGGATCAGGTCATCCTTTGGCATTGGTAGCGCAAGAGTCACAGTAAACGTACCAGTACTCGGATCCGGCTCTGTGGTGAACTCCTTAATTCGAGATTCATATTCATTGCCGCTAGGGACACGAACCAAAGCTCGAATATCCGAGACCAGTGTCTCAGTAGGTTGATTCACATAAATACGATCTGGTAGCTGAATCACCACCTCAACGTCTTCAACACTGTGAATATTGACGATCTGTTGGCCAACCTGAATGTTCTCGAACTGGTCGACGCTTACGCGAGAAATGATGCCATCTACAGGGGCACGCAATTTAGTAAATGAAAGACGCAGTTTCGCCAACTCCAACTCGGCATAAGCGATTTGACGCTGCGCTGCAATTTCATCAAATTGGGACTTGGCCAATAGGCCTTTTTTAACCAATGGACTTGAACGTTTGTACTGGCTGTTTACCACCGTATATCGAGCCTGAGCGTTATCGACTTCTAATTGATAGTCAGTTGGATCGAGTTCGGCAATCACGTCACCTTCTTTGACACGCTCACCCTCTTTTACCGTCAGTCGGTTAATTTCGCCTGCAACTCGAAAGCTAAGGTGCGCTTTCTCTGCCGCATTGGCGACTGCTGGGAAGTAGAGCTTGTCATGAAAATCAAGAACCTGTACTTCCATAGCTCGAACCAAAGGCACATTGACTTCAGACGTCACCTCTGGTCGTTCACAACCAGCAAGTAACGCTAGACAGGAGAGCCCAATAGCTCTTTTAATATTCTTCATATTAGAGCCCTCTCTCTTTAATCCACTCGCGGACTTTTTCACCTGACTTCAACTCATTAACGCCAGATGTCACGATGCGGTCACCATCATTCAACCCAGAAACGATATGACGCTTTTCATCCGTCACTATCGCGACTTTCTCAACAATGCCGTCGCTGTTCACGCGCCATACATAGGTATCGTCGTTTTCTGTAATCATTGCTGCGGTTGGAATCTTGGTTGCAGCACCGCGATTTGAAGAGAGGAATACGTTACCAGACATGCCCGGTAAGATACCGATGTCCGTTGGACGCTCCATTACCATAGTCACTTTATAAGAACCGGTTTTAGGGTCCGCTTCGGTATCGACCTCTTGGAACGTCAGCGGATAGGAATAATCCGGGAAGGCATCAAACACCATGTTCGCTTCTGTTTCAAAACCTGCTGAGTAGCGCGTGATTAACTGATCCGGAAGCAAGAACACAACCTTCATAATCTGATTGGTTTGAATGTTCATAATCCCTTCTTTGGCAGCCACATATTCATGATTTTCGGCAGGAATAATCGAGATGGTACCGTCGTAAGGAGCGACAAGGTTAGTGTATCGAAGGTTAGCTTTAGCTTGGTCTAATACCGCTCTTGCCGAGTTATGGTTTGCTTTGGCTTGATCGTAATCTTGCTCTGAAACTACGCGGTCTTTGCGCAGCTTTTTAGCTCGTTCGAACTGAACATCCGCCAACAGATAGTTAGCTCGTGCCTGCTTTTCTAGTAGTTGATACTCGTCGGGGTTGAGAATGGCGAGTGTGTCGCCTTTTGTGACCACTTGCCCTGCAGTGACCTCAATACTTTGAAGGAGCCCCGGTACACGGAATGCGAGGACTGCTTTATCACCGGCTTCTGTTGTGGCTGGAAAGTCGCGTTTAAAAGTGTTGTTGCCGACAGAAACAGTGAAGAGTTTGGCAGGTCGAGATTCAGGTTCGGGGACAGGAGGCAGCTCCTTACCACACCCAGACAGCCCTGCTAGTGCTGTCATAAGGACAAGGGAGGCTTTATACATTTGAGATCATCCATATCTATAAATATTTTATTAACATAGATTAATCACATCTAACTTACCAGTTAATGTCCTGAATTATTTTGAGAAAATATCCAAAAAAAATAACGGCTTGGACGATAATCATCCAAGCCGTTATAGGAAGTTAACAAGTTAACGTGCTACATATTTTTAAACTCACGATTCACTTTGAAAGTATCCGATGTGACATAAGCTTCAATGTTGCGTACATCGCGCTCTATCTTCTCGAAATCACTCTCTAAAGTGTTGAGCAGGAATTCTGGTGTTTGACCTTGCTCCCATGGCTTTTGCTTTAAAGTGTGTTCCTGTTTTGACCTAAGTTCATCGACATAGCGTCTTGGCTGTTTTTCAATCATGAACGTCATAGCCAAATAAGCAAGAATCACTAAGAAGCTGCCGCCCAGTAGCGCCGCAGAGATAACCATAATGCGTACTAACCATACTTCTAAACCAAAGAAATTCGCTAGGCCGGCACAAACACCTGATAACTTGCCATTAATAGGGTCGCGATACAGTTCTCTACTCATAGTTTCGTCTCCAATTAGGGGACTCCGCATCTAAGATCTTTTCTAAGGTTTTAACACGATCTTGCATCGACTCCGCTTGTTGCGAAAGGTGGTGCAACCTTTGAAGATCCGTCTCAGACAAACCGTTGCTCGACTTCTTTTTACTGCGGTAGTGCAAAAATAACCATAGCGGAGCAACAAAAATCAGAAAGACAATAAGTGGAACAGCTATTAGAAATGATGACATAGATAACTCCTAGGTTATTTATCGCGATTTTCAACTTGCTGTTTCAGTTTCGCCAACTCTTTCTCGATTTCATCTTGAGCTTGCAGTTCAGCAAATTCTTGGTCAAGGGATTTAGCGTTACCTGTTTTAGCATACAGATCCGCTTCCGCCTCAAGTTCATCTACTTTACGTGACATTTGCTGGAATTTCGCCATCGCTTCATCTGTTTTACTTGAATGAAGATGTTTTTGAACATCACGACGGTTGCTTGCTGCGTTGTTACGAATCGCTAGCGCTTGTTGCTTTGCACGCGTCTCAGCGATCTTCGTTTCAAGCTTACCGATTTCGCTGGTTAGCTTTTCTATTGTCTCTTCAACTAGAGTTTGTTCAGTGTGAAGACTCTTGATAATGTCTTCTAGCTTTTGCTTCTCAATCAGAGCAGCTCTCGCTAGATCTTCACGTTGCTTAGTCAGTGCAAGTGTCGCTTTTTGTTGCCAATCTGCAATTTGGTCTTCGATAGACTCAACCTTACGAGCCAGTTCTTTTTTGTCAGCGATAGCTTTCGCTGAATTGGTGCGAACTTCTACCAATGTGTCTTCCATCTCTTGGATGATAAGACGAATCATTTTTTCAGGATCTTCAGCCTTATCGAGTAATGCGCTGATGTTTGAATTTACGATGTCTGCAAAGCGAGAAAAAATACCCATAAGGAACTCCTTAAATAATCAACTTAGCCAATGGTTAAACCATGGATACTGTGCGAATGGTGTTATCACTCGCGGATAAACTTATTCTTAGTAATCCAAATTGCATGCCAATTTTATACTCATTAAAAATCAACAACTTAATATTAGGTGGTGATTATAACAACAGATGCTATGATGAAATTAACCAAGTGTTGGTATTTTTCACCACCAGCGTCACACAATCGTACTGATAAGGCCACCTATGCAGCAAAATTTAATTGGCGAATCCCCAAGTTTTCTCTCTGTTCTAGATAAAGTCTCTCAATTGGCTCCAATTGAAAGGCCAGTCCTCATCATTGGTGAACGCGGTACCGGTAAAGAGTTGATTGCGCAGCGTCTTCATTACCTCTCAAAGCGCTGGGACCAACCCCTAATTTCATTGAACTGCTCCACACTCAGCGAAGGCTTGATCGATTCCGAACTCTTCGGTCACGAGTCAGGCTCCTTTACAGGCTCAAAGGGTCGTCATCAGGGTCGATTTGAGCGTGCAGAAGGCGGCACTTTGTTTCTCGATGAACTAGCAACCACTCCTCTTGCTGTTCAAGAAAAGCTACTTCGCGTAATCGAATATGGACAGTACGAGCGCGTTGGTGGCCAAAAAGCCCTTAGTGCCAATGTAAGGCTGGTTTGTGCGACCAACGCCGATCTGCCCGATATGGCGAGTAAAGGTGAGTTTAGGGCGGATCTACTCGACCGCTTAGCGTTTGACGTGATTACACTGCCGCCCCTGCGTGAACGAAAAGAAGACATCATACTGCTTGCCGAATATTACGCGATTAAGATGTGCCGCGAACTTGAACTAGAGCTGTTTGTCGGCTTCTCACCTGAAGCAAAACAGTCATTGATCGATTACCCGTGGCCGGGCAACGTTCGTGAACTGAAAAACGTGATTGAACGAGCTATCTACCAACATGGCCGTAATCCAGAGCCGATTGAATCTCTTGTATTTAATCCGTTCGAGCCAGCATGGAGTGAAGCTCAGGCTGAAACTGACAATCCTGCACCAAGCGACCATACTTCTAATGAGCGCAGCTTTTCGCTTCCTCTCGATTACAAGGCGTGGCAAGAGGAGCAAGACATTGCACTCCTCAATCAGGCCCTGAAAACAAGCAAATACAATCAAAAACAGGCCGCTGAACTGCTTGGGCTTACCTACAACCAATTAAGAGGCATGGTGAGGAAATATTCGATAGTTGGTCAAAACAGCGATAAATAGCTGCTAGCACAGGATTATTATTTGGAGCGCAATAAATAAAATGTTAAATTATCCGGATCTTGAGGCCCCTCTTCCGCCTCGTTTCGAAAAGTATTTCTTTTTATGAAAGCACTATTAAGACTGTCACTAGGTATCTTCACGCTAGGCTTTTTAGCTGGCTGTGGAGAGAGCGTCGATCACGACCAGATCCGAGAAAAAGGCTTTATTTATTGCGGCCAAGGAAACCCGAGTACCTTTAATCCACAATTGGTGGACAGCGGTATTACTGCGGAGTCGCTAAGCCCTCAGATTTTCGATACTCTGCTGCAGCTCGACCCTGAGACATATCGCCCACAGCCTAACATCGCATCCGAATGGACGGTGAACAAAGCGGGTACCGAATATACCTTCAAATTGCGCCCAAATGTGCAGTTCCAAACGACCGATTGGTTCAAGCCAACACGTGCTCTAAACGCACAAGATATTGTTTTTAGCTTCGAGCGTATCACCAACAGCACTCACCCATTTCACTATGTGGGTGGCGGTCTTTACCCTTGGTTTGCGGGTATCGATTTCCCGAATCTAATTGACAGCATTGAAGCGATTGATGACCTAACGGTTAAGTTTACGCTCACTCGTCCAGACAACTCATTTTTGACCAACATTGCCACCAGTTATGCAGTGATCCACTCAAAAGAGTACGCCAATCAGCTGATTCAGTTAGATGAGAAAAACCGCTTAGACTCACACCCAGTCGGTACAGGCCCATTCTACCTCGATGATTTTCAAATCAACGACTTAGTTCGATTGAAAAAACACAAGAATTACTGGAAGAGCAAGGTGAAAATGGACCAAGTTGTGTTTGATACATCACAACGTGGTACTGGCACACTCGCAAAACTACTGCGTAACGAATGTGACGTGCTGAATTCGCCTATCTCGAGCCAGATTCCAATCATTCAGGCTCAAGAAGAGCTTGAGATTACCGCGACACCTGCCGTAAACGTGTCGTTCATTGCTCTAAATACAGAGCATCCCGCACTGCGTGACGCGCGTGTACGTAAGGCGCTAAACCTTGCGATCAACCGCCAAAATATATTGGATTCGGTGTATTACGGGACAGGCAGCAAGGCTTATACCCTGTTACCACCAACCTCTTGGGCCTATCAAAAAGACCAAGTTCAGGTTCGCTACGACCGAAACTATGCTGTTGCACTTCTTAAAGATGCCGGCGTTGAGCCCGGGTTAGAACTCTCTATGTGGGTACCACTTGAACCGAGGGCCTACAACCCAAGTCCGCGTAAGACGGCGGAGCTTATCCAAGCTAACCTTGCTGATATCGGTATTAGCTTAAAGCTCTACACGGACGACCGATTCGATCGTACTCAACTCTCTTCCATCGCGTCGACGGATCTATTGCTTACAGGCTGGATTGGCCACACTGGAGACCCAGACAACTTCTTGCGCCCACTGCTCTCTTGTCAGTCAGAACGCGCAGGATTGAACGTATCGATGTGGTGTAATTCAGATTTCGATTTTCTTCTTGATCTCGCGCTAGAGATCAATCAGCAGAGGCACCGAGTGAACTTGTATCACCAAGCCCAGAATATTCTTAACGAAGAGTTCCCAGTGATCCCTCTGGCTCATGGTGTGCAATTCCGTGTACACGACCGCTCATTAACAGGCTTTAAGCAAAGTCCATTTAATGCGCAGCCTTTCGACCAAGTGACGAGAGAGGTACAGCCGTAATGTTTTGGTATACGTTAAGACGCGTTAATTTATTTGTCATCACGCTCGCGATACTGACTATTGTTGGTTTCTCATTGCTACGATTAGACCAAACGTCACCGTGGGCTATTCAAGAGTTTTGGCCGGGCTGGTTGAGCTACATTGGCGAATTATCAACACTAAACTTCGGTATCAGTAAACATGGTGCGCCTATCTATGATGAATTGGCCGTTGTCTTCCCAGCGACGCTAGAGTTGTGTTTCTTCGCCTTCCTACTTGCGCTCCTTATCGGGATCCCGCTGGGTACTATTGCAGGTATGCGCCAAGGCAAGTTCATAGATACCACAATCTCGTTTACATCGATGTCAGGGTACTCTGCCCCTATATTCTGGGTCGCCCTGCTGATGATCATGGTCTTCTCTCTGCATTTTGAGATGTTCCCTGTTGGCGGTCGCTACGATTTACTGTACGAGATTGAACATGTCACTGGCTTTGCAATCATTGATGCATTTTTTGCTGAAGGCCGCTACAAAGCACATGCTTTACAGAGTGTGATTGAGCATATGGCCCTGCCTTGTTTGGTACTGGCTTTAGCGCCAACTACACAAGTTATCCGTCTTATGCGAGCATCAGTTGCTGAAGTGATGACGCAGAACTACATCCGTGCGGCACGTATTAAAGGTCTTTCAACTCACGAGATCGTCACTCAACACGTGCTACGTAATGCGATTCCACCTATCGTTCCTAAGGTCGGTGTACAGCTTTCAAGTATGTTGACGCTTGCCATCATTACCGAATCTATTTTTAACTGGCCAGGTATCGGTCGCTGGCTGCTTGATGCGCTATCGAACCAAGATTATGTATCAATCCAAGCTGGTGTGATCGTGGTGGCAACGCTCGTTCTGACAGCTAATATCCTATCGGATCTGATCGGCGCGATGATCAATCCTCTAGTAAGGAAAGAGTGGTATGCTAACAAGTAACGTTTACCAAGAAGAGCGCATCCCGACTCAATTTGAGCGTTTTTGGCGCAGTTTCCGCAATAACAACCTAGCGATGTTTGGTCTGTGGTGCTTAGTATTAATCATCTTCGTCACTATCACCGCACCTTGGCTAGCGCCTCATGATGCTCAAGAGCAAACGGGCCACTTGTTGACGCCACCATCGTGGGATCCAGCTGGTACAGTTGAATACTTTCTAGGAACCGACGATTTAGGTCGAGATATCCTTTCGCGCCTGATTATTGGCTCTCAGCTCACCTTTGGTGCAGCGGTGGTGATTACCTTCATTGCGGCTGTCATTGGTTGTTTGATTGGAGTATTAGCAGGTATGACTCGTGGTCTGCTATCAAGTACCCTAAACCACCTGCTCGATACGGTCATGTCTATCCCATCATTGCTGCTAGCAATTATCTTTGTTGCTTTCCTAGGCTTTGGGGAATTCAACATCTTGCTGGCGATCTGTCTTGCCTTGATTCCGCGCTTTATTCGTTCTGTCTATATCGCGGTTCACGCGGAGGTAGAGAAAGATTACATCATGGCATCACGTTTGGATGGTGCGAACGATTTTTACCTACTTTGGAACTCTATCGTTCCTAATATTCTTACGGTTATTGCCCTAGAGGTAACTCTAGCGCTATCTGTTGCGATTCTCGACATTACCGCACTAGGCTTCTTAGGCTTGGGCGCTCAAGCACCAAGTACGGAGTGGGGATCCATTCTGGGTGACTCTGTAGAGCTAATCTACTTAGCGCCTTGGACAGTGACCCTACCTGGTCTGGCAATCATGTTTACCGTTATCGTCATCAACTTAGTCGGTGAAGGCGTACGCCAAGCACTTAACGCAGGAATCGAATAATGCCGTTACTTGATATTCGACATCTGACCATTGAAATCGAAACACCCCAAGGCTTAGTTAAAGCAGTAGACCGCATGAGTATTACCCTTAATGAAGGGGAAATTCGCGGCTTAGTGGGTGAATCAGGTTCAGGAAAAAGCTTGGTAGCCAAAGCGATCGTTGGTGTATGTAAGGAAAACTGGAAGGTTTCTGCAGACCGAATGCGTCTCGGGAACATCGATCTACTTCAACTGACACCTAAAGAGCGCCGTAGAGTCATCGCCCGCGATATCGCGATGATCTTTCAAGAGCCTTCGACTTGTCTCGATCCATCAGAAAAAGTGGGACACCAACTGATCGAAGCCATTCCATCTCATGCCTTTGAAGGTAAATGGTGGCAACGCTTTAAATGGCGAAAGAAACAGGCGATTGCCCTACTTCATAAAGTCGGTATTAAAGACCACTCACGCCTGATGGACAGTTACTCGTATGAGCTGACCGATGGTGAGTGTCAAAAAGTGATGATTGCGATGGCGATTGCTGCCAAGCCAAAAGTATTGATTGCCGACGAGCCAACCAATGACTTGGACCCAATCACTCAGTCGCAGATTCTGCGTCTGCTGAGCCGCATGAATCAGCTGCATAACACCACCATTATTTTGATTGGGCATGACTTAACAACCATTACCCAATGGGCAACACGAATTACGGTTATGTATTGCGGTCAGTCAGTTGAATCTGCAGACACACCGAAACTCTTGGATGCACCTAAGCACCCTTATACCGTGGCGCTACTTAAAGCTATGCCAGACTTTAATGATTGGATACCACATAAAGAGAAATTGCAGTCGCTACCGGGCTCCATTCCTCCTCTTCAGCATTTGCCAATTGGTTGTCGTTTGGGTCCGAGATGTCCATACGCACAAAGGCAATGTGTGGAAATACCCCACACTAGTCGCGTAAAGAATCATAAGTTTAACTGTCACTTCCCACTGAACATGGAGAAGAAAAAGAAATCATGAGTGCACTATTAGAAGTCAGTGATCTTTCCAAAGACTTTACGACACGCTCTGGGCTTTTTCGTAAGAAGATTCATCAGGCAGTGAAACCGGTGAGCTTCACTCTAGAAGCGGGACAAACCATTGGATTTATTGGACAAAATGGCTCTGGTAAGTCAACGCTTGCTCGCATGTTAGCAGGCATGGTTGAACCTACGTCTGGTGAGATTCGAGTTAATGGTGAAAGGCTTGAACACAAAGACTACTCGACGCGTTGTAAGCTAATTCGCATGATCTTCCAAGATCCAAATACGTCGTTAAACCCTCGTATTCAGATCGGTCGCATTCTTGAAGGGCCACTTAAACGAAACACCAACATGCCGCCTGAAGCGCGTATGAAGCGAGTGAAAGACACGCTACTTCGAGTTGGCTTGCTCCCTGAACACGCCTACTTCTACCCTCAAATGCTAGCAGCTGGACAAAAGCAGAGGGTTTGTCTGGCTCGTGCCTTGATACTTCAGCCATCCATCATTGTAGCCGACGAAGCGCTCAATGGTTTGGACATGGCGATGCGCTCTCAGATCATCAACCTGTTCTTGGAGCTTCAGGAAGAGATGGGCGTATCGTTTGTGTACGTTTCACAACACATTGGCATCGTTAAGCACATCACCGATAAAATCATCGTAATGCATGAGGGGGATGTCGTAGAAGCGGGAGAAACCCACGAGGTGCTCTCTAACCCTTCTCACCAAATCACTCAGCGTTTGGTTGAGAGTCACTTCTTTAAAGCACCAAACTATTAGTCACTGAAGCTGCGTTAATGTCAGAAGATGAGGGAATAAATGAAACTGTATCTGTTCTACATTTATTCCCTTTTTATTGCTCTATTTTCAAACCCCACGCAAGCTACCGGGCTTACCTGGCTTGACCCTAGCTTCGTGGAACGCGCTTTCTACAGCGTTGCTCTGGAGCATGAATATACAAGTGGCAATCACCCGTTGGCGAAATGGAACCAACCAATAAGAATTTGGTTAGATCACCGCGTCGGCGATGCTGATCTCCATCAAGAACTTGCCGAATTACACGTTCAGCACTTGGCTCAAATCACCGGCCTATCTATCGAGTTTGTTAGTAAACAATCACAAGCCAACGTGCATTGGATTTACACACGTGAATCAAAGTGGATTAAAGAAGCCAAGTCAGCACTTAACCTAAGGTCAACTCAACATTTAAACACGGCAATATGCACCGCAGGTTATAAGACCAATGCCACTGGTCATATTGTCTCTGCGGCTATCGTAATACCTGTAGACTTGGCAAGGAGTCGAGGCAAGTTATTAGCATGCGTCGTAGAAGAAATCACACAAGCGTTAGGGCTGCCCAATGATTCGGAGCATGCCTACCCTTCTATCTTTAATGATCACACACCAGAGGAGCTTCTAGCGCCTTTAGACGTGGTTTTGTTAAAGCTACTCTATGAGCCAGAGTTAAAAGCAGGGATGACGCTCTCAGAAGTGAAGCCTGTTGTAAAACGGTTAGTAAAGAAATATCAAAGAGAAGGGATACTGAAAGGTGCAACAAAGGAAGCCAGGCAGGCTCCCTTATATAAACTGTTTCGTTAACAAGAGTTAGCGCTTAGCCGCTTGCTTCTTGAGTTCGAAATCGAACTCGTCAGGGAAAAGTACTACGCCCTCTTCCTGCTCATTTGGGAACACTACAACAGCGAGTTCATCGTCTTCTAGACCCACGGTCCAACGACTGTGCCACTTATTCAATGAGATCGCTTCAGCTTTACATTCTGCCCACTCGCCTGTTGCCCAAGACTCTGCGAACTCTTTGTTTGGCCAAACTGGTACACAATCTTCATCTTCAGTATTTAGCATCACACAACCGTGCTCGTCGGTTAGGATCCATACTTCACGATTAGCCACGATCTCTTTTACACAGTATTTAAAGCGTTGCTCACCTGTGTATTTGTTAACTTCTGCGATTTTTTGCTCGTCTAGCGGTGTAGTCATTGTCTTTTCCTACTTTTGTCAGTGCGTTCGCTCTCATACAGTGTATGCCGAGCTTTTTGAACTGCAAATACTTCTATTCAAAGAAATAGTCTAACAAGGTGCAATTTAATGCCAAAGAAAAACGCCTGCTAAAAGCAGGCGTTTAATTCGTTAGCAGCTTAATTAAGCAAGCTCACCTTGAAGCCAAGGCCAGCCTTGCTTCTTACGGCTTAGTGTATTTTCCATCATCAATACACCATCTTGCTCGTGCTTAACTAGCTTCTCAGCCCACTCACCTTTGTAAAGAAGACGAGTTTGAGCTGTTGTGATATCAGTTAACATTACTGCAGCGAACGCTAGACCGTCTTTCTCGCAACGAGTTTCTAGGTCAGCTTCAAGTGCTTCAATCATGCCATCAACTTGCTCAAGAGTTGCTAGCTCAACTTGGCCAACTACTACGTCGCGACCGTTGAACGGGTAACCTTTAAGGTCTTTTTCTACTAGCTCAGCAGCAGATAGGCCTTCGATGTTTGTTTTCGCGATTAGTAGTGCTTTGATGAACGCGTCTACGTCAGTTACACCAGCGATCTCTGCCAGTTCAGCAACTGCGTCTTTGTCTTTTTGAGTACAAGTCGGAGATGCAAAACCTACCGTGTCTGACAGGATAGCAGACATCATTAGCTTAGCGATTTGTGGAGTGATTTCGTGACCTTCAATCTTGAACATGTTGAATAGTACAGTGTTTGTACAACCAACAGGCCAGATCCACGCTTCCATTGGGTTTACTGTCATCACATCACCAAGACGGTGGTGGTCAACGATACCTAGGATTTCTGCGTCAGCAACGTCATCAGGTGCTTGAGCTAGATCTGAGTAGTCTACTAGCCAAATTTTTTCGCCAGCAACAGAAGTACGAAGCTCTGGCATATCTGCGCCAGCAACTTCTAGAATGTGTTGAGTTTCGCGGTTGATCTCGCCTTGGCGAATTGGTGTCGCTTCTTCGCCACGAGCTTTAAGAAGCTCAGTTGCAACTAGCGCGCTACAAATACTGTCACTATCAGGGTTTTTGTGACCAACAACTAAAATCATGTTTCTTCCTATTACACTAAAATTACAGCTCTACCTATAGAGCATCTCTTTATTTCGCTTACTTTACCCTATTTTTTGACAATGATCATCGCTTCGTTGCTGCCTGTTAGACTATTTGCCTATGGTAAGTTGCTATAAAAACCACAAAATACAATTGATAATCATTCTTATTCGTATATAGTTATACCTAAGCCTTTATATACTGGGTATATCGCTATGAATCGAAGAATCCAATTCGCATCAGAACATCACAATTCAGAATCAATACCGTCATCCCTATTTCGTAAGCGAATATTTCTTACTGTCGCGCTTGCCACTCTGATTGTGACTGTATCGCTAGTGGATCTTACGGTCACGACTTATACAGACTTCGCTTTTGCTTCTGCACTCTACACGTTATTGAGCTTAGTGGGCTACCAATGGCTAACGCTTAACGCCGATAATGAACACTTACTCACACATCAATGTCGCTCCAATCAAATCGTCTGTGTTTCTGTAATGGCCGCAATCCCTGGCTTCGGGGGTATGGTATCGGTTATGTCTCAGTTTGTTTCTGGGAGGCTAGGCATTGGCGCACTTATCGCAGCCCTAATCAGCACACTTGGCAACGCGGCTTTTTTGTTCATTGCCAGCGACGTAAGCACCGGCATCGCCGTGATCGCATTGAGTGTTATTGTGGGCAGCGCTTTGGGAAAAATTATTAATCTGTCCCATGTTGATGACTTACTGCGCCCAACAAAGCTTTAAAATCAATTAATCTCTCTTATCAATCATCCATTTCCGAGTTTCCGTTCGTTCCGAGGTCACCTGTCAGGATTACTGGTGGCCTTGGAGCGTTCTCCATAGAGCCTGCTTTTTCTCATAGGATGCCCACACAGGCTCGTAGACGATTTCAAATAATGTAAGCTCAACTGACTTCAAAATGTAAAAAAGCCCCTGTAAGCATCGCTTACAGGGGCTTTTAACTATCTTTCAGTGTTTACATCGAGTGCATTAAGCGACTTCGATTGGACCACCGAATGAAGTAACTGGAGGTAGCTTACCAGTGAACTTCTCAAAGTCGACAAGACATGTGTTTGCCGATGTCGCTTGAGCTAGCTCAGAAGAGCCAATATCTTGAGTCAGTGTGTTTGGATCGCCGTATGTATCTAGCGCGCCTACTTTCTCGTTCATTGGACCGTACCAAGCACCTTCTTCGATACGAACAACACCTGGAGCGTAGCTATCCATAAGAACAGCACCAGCCAGTAGTTGACCACGATCGTTGAATACGCGTACCACATCGCCATCTTTGATGCCTTTCTTCTTAGCATCTGTTGGGTTGATGTAGATTGGCTCACGACCTTGTACCGCGTAAGTCGCACGGAACTCTTCAGAATCACACATCTGAGAGTGCAGGCGCTTGTCTGGGTGACAAGATTGTAGCCAGTACGGGTGTTTGTCAGAGCCTGGACCACCGTGTGAACGTTCAGATTTCTCGAACCACATTGGGTGTTCTTGACAGTGCTCGTAGCCCATGTTGCCCACAGTACGGCTTGTGATTTCGATGAAACCAGAAGGTGTACCTAGTGCATTTATCTCTGGGTCTTCACGGAATGAAGCGTGACGAGTCCATGGCTTACCTTTACCGAAGTCTAGGAAACCTTTCTCCCAGAACTCAGCAAACTCTGGCATTTCGAAGCTGCCTTCGTTTGAAGCACGACACTCATCGTACAAAGACTTAATCCACTGCATTTCATCCATACCACGCGTGTAATCGTCGTAACGACCCCAACGCTTAGTTAGGCTAGACATAATCTCGAAGTCAGTCTTAGATTGGAACAGAGGATCCACCAGTTTGTGCATCGCGATCAGACCACGACCAGAGTATGCGCCGTAACCATCAATATCGTTACGTTCCCACTGAGTACATGCTGGAAGCACGATATCAGAGTGACGACACGTCGCTGTCCAAGTGAAGTCTACTGCGACAACAGTTTGTAGGCTCTTGAACGCTTTACGCATCTTGTTGCGATCTTGGTGGTGGTGCCACGGGTTGTTACCACTAAATACCATCATCTTGATGTCTGGCAGTGTTACCGTTGCGCCATTTGCCTTGATCTTCTTACCTGGCTCTAGCAGGCTATCAACCCAACGAGCAACTGGGATTACACGGCTGTAACCGTTGTAATCTGTGTTCGTGTGTTTCGGCTTCTGACCTTGGTCGATGTTCAGTGGGAATGAACCCGGAGCTGAGAAACCAGTTGAAGATACACCGATACCAGAGTAGTGATGGCCGTAAGAGATACCACCGCCAGGTAGACCAATTTGACCAACCATTGCTGCGATAACTGCACACATCCAGTAAGGCTGTTCACCGTGTTGTTGACGCTGAATACTCCAACCAACAAGAATCTGTGTACGACCGTTAACAAGCATCTTAGCAAAGTCACGGATTGAGTCCGCGCTTGCGCCACAGATAGCAGAAGCCCACTCAGGTGTCTTCTCAACTTTGTCTTTCGTCTCACCTTGAACGTACTTAATGAAGTCTTCAAAACCTAGACAGTAAGTCTCGATGAACTTCTTGTCGTATAAGCCTTCATTGTAAAGCACGTGAGCAACACCCAACATAAACGCCACGTCAGTTTGTGGGTTGATGTAGAACTGCTCGTTTTCTAGGTAACGACCTGTTTTGTTTTTCACAGGGTCAACAGAAACAACGTTGATCTCTTTGTTAGCTACTTTTTCTTTCAGTTGTTCTAGGTATGCGAACGACTCGTGAGTCTCACACGTCCAACCTACTTGAAGGTTCTTAACTGGATCGTTACCCCAAAGGATAATGTTGTCACTGTTTTCTAGGATAAGTTCCCAAGATGTACCTTGTGCATAAACTTCTGTAGAACCTAGCACGTAAGGCATGATTGTTTGACCAGCACCTGTTGAGTAGTCACCAATCTTCTTCACAGAGTAGCCGTGAAGTGCCATTGCACGTTGCATGTGGTTAGTACAGCTGTGGAACTGACCTGTTTGTCTCCAACCAGTTTGACCTGTGTGCAGCGCCCATGGGCCGTAATCTTTCTGTACGCGCTCAAGCTCGCGGTAAACAAGATCTAGTGCCTCATCCCAAGTCACACGGATAAAGCGGTTGTTACCACGTGTATCTGCGCTGTACTTGTGTTTTTTCAGCCAGTCTAGGCGAACCATAGGGTAACGCACACGTGATGGGCTGTAGATGATGCCTTTGATACCCTTCAACATCTCTGTTGGGTGTTTATCAATTTCTAATGGTTTGATCTCTTGAACCTTACCAGCGTAAACACGTGCACGGAATGCACCCCAGTGAGAACCTGAGACTTTCCACGTGCCGTCTGTTTCTGCTGCAGATGCAGAAGCCGACACTAATAGGCTTGGGCCCATAACTGATGCCGCACCTGTTGTCGCGACACCTTTCAGAAAACTTCTTCTTGTAATTGCCATTGTGTTACTCCAATTGACGTCTTATTAGTGATGGCCTTCAGAAAAATCTGATGAGTGCTTCTGTAGATACTTAAGAACAAGTGCTTCTGTATCAGTGTCGAAGTTAACGAATGCGATCATACCGTCTAGCATGCCTACCCAACCGTTAGCACTGAAGTGTGCTTCGTCTGGCTGAGAGTGACACGTTGAACAGTTAGACTGGTAAGCCTGACCTGCTGCATTCCAGATTGGATCGAAGTTATCAACCATAGACTCTTTCTTCATCCATAGTGCTAGGTTAACTTCTTCCCATGGAAGACCCGTTAGCTCATCTTCTTTCTTCTCACCAACAGTGATAACGTCGCTTTGAGACACTTCTTTGGTCAAGATTGCAGTAGAGATGTTCATACCGAAATCTTCTTGGATTACACGACCGAAGCCTTTCGCTTTACGCCAGCCGTCGATCTGAACCTTGATCATGTCGCCTTTTTCGTCGATCACTGCAACTTTACTTGCAGGGCTTAGTAGACCCGCTTCGACTGTCGCTGTTTCGTCTGTGTACATTGGTAGGTGGCGGATTGAGATCACGTCAGAACCGTTCGCATAAGAAGTGCTACCTGCAACTTGCTCAAGCTCACCAACGATACCGCTCGCTGATTCCATATCAAGTGGAAGGTTGTGCGCGATGCCTTTGTGACAGTCAACACAGCTTTGGTCACGCTCTGCTGCATTCTTCATTTGAATACGAGCAGTTGGACGCATGTTTTCGAAATCCATTGAGTCGTAGTTGTGACAGTTTTTACACTCTAGAGATTTGTTTGCAGAGAAACGATCCCATTCGTGTTTTGCCAACTCGATACGACGTGCTTCGAATTTTTCAGGTGTATCTAGGTCACCGAAAACTTGTGCGAATACTTCTTTAGATGCTTGCATCTTACGCGCGATTTTAGCTGTCCATTCGTGAGGAACGTGACAGTCTGGACAAGTTGCACGAACACCAGATGTGTTTTTCCAGTGAACCGTGTCTTGCAGTTCTACGTATACGTTGTCACGCATGGTGTGACAGCTGATACAAAATTCTTCCGTGTTAGTTGCTTCTAAAGCAGTGTTGAAACCACCCCAGAAGATAACACCCGCGATAAAACCACCCATGGTTAGTACACCAAGGCTGATGTGTACTGCAGGGCGTGTCATAGTGCGCCACAGTTTAACTAAAAATGACTTCATGATTAGCTCTCTTAAATATCTGTTCTAAAAAATGTTGTTGTGTGAGGCATTACATGCCGCCGTGAGCACCTGGAGGTCCAAATACGAACACTTGAAGCGCCCAAACTAGGAAGCCGTAACCACCTACAAAAGCAACACTCAACACAGGAAAGAGAACCACTGCGATGAAGAGGAATGACTTCCACTCCAACGAGCGCTTTTCGCCAGTTTCAATTTTATTAACATCACTCATACATTTTGCCTATTTTGTATTTAGTAATTTCGATAAGCCCATTCTAAGGGGCTAAAGTTCATCAGTATCTAGCAACAAATTTTAGACCATACTCAAAGTAGGGTTCAATCAAATCACCGCTCTTAACCCTTGCTAATCAATACTTTTTTGAGCTCATCCAGAGTTGTTTTCAGTTAAAGAAACATATTAAAAAGTATTAACAAATGTGAAGAATTAAGTAGATTAATCAGTTGTTAAATTGACACAAAAACCCAACAAACCAGTAACCAATTGTAACTTTTTACCTACTAAGTAGTAGCCAAATTAGACGCAAACAGCGAGATTTATGTGCAAATTTTGTTAAATATTTGCTGCAAAAACACGCTGTAATTTCATCAGGAGAAAATGAATTTGAGCGTCGTTTCAGATAGTATGGGAGGACTAAATAAGGAAGCTTTATGCAAGACGTTATTGATATTTCGTGGTGGCAGTTATTACTTTTTAGTTCACTACTGATTCTTCCCATCGGCATTAATCACCACTTCAAACTCGGTCTCGCGAGAGAAGCTAGTATCAGCATTGTTCGAATGGCTGTTCAGCTATTCCTCGTAGGTTTGTACCTCGAGTACCTCTTTGAGCTCGACAGTGTATGGATTAACCTTCTTTGGCTAAGCATCATGATCGTCGTGGGTGCAAGTTCGATTATTGAAAAAGCAAAGCTGCCAAGAAAATTGCTCTTGTTACCCATCGCAACCGGATTGTCCATTACCTGCATTCCTATCGTGCTTTTCATCTGCTTCTATATCATCAAACCAACGCCCTTATTTGGCGCGCAGTATTTGATACCTATCGCTGGCATGCTGCTTGGTAATAGTTTGAGTAGTAATATTGTGGCGCTACAAAACTTATTTGGTTCCTTTGAAACTCAAAAGTCGGAGTATGAAGCGGCAATAGCACTAGGAGCATCTCCAACCTACGCGTCAGCGCCGTTTGTTCGAAATGCAATGCAGAAGGCGATGTCTCCTATAATGGCCTCTATGGCGACGACAGGTCTTGTGACACTTCCCGGTATGATGACAGGCCAAATTTTAGGGGGCGCCTCCCCTATGATTGCCATTAAATATCAGTTAATGATCATGCTCGCCATCTTCATCATGATGAGTACATCGCTTGCGGTAGCTTTGAACCTTTCACTTAAAGCCGCTCTGACCAAAGAGGGGCGAGTGAAAGCAAAGATCAAAAATAATACTTGATCACCATTTTGATCCTTATAGATAGGGTTACTCACGGAATTTAAGACAGGTTATCCACAGAAACTGTGGATAACCAAATGCAACACCTGTGGCTCTGCCATATTTAAGTTATCAACAACCCAAATTAGTGCATCTCTCCCCTTTTCAAGGATATATAGAGATGCGTTACCGAACAGATGATTTTTTAGACGACTTCTGTGTGCCCTTTACGAGGTTGTTTGTCCACAATTAAAAACGGCCCACCGAAGTGAGCCGCTAGAAACTGTGATTAAGTATGTCAAAATCAGTCACGCAGATAGATCAACCAGTACCACATGCCGACAAAGATACCGCCGCCAATGATGTTGCCTAGTGTCACAGGCAGTAGGTTATTGATCAAAAAGTCCATCATATTTAGGTCAACGTAATCTGCTGGATTGGCTCCAGTCATGCTCCAGAACTCAGCTGGGGCAAACGTCTTAATACCGATAGCTAATGGTACTTGGAACATGTTGGCAATGCTGTGCTCAAAACCCGCCGACACAAACATCGCAACAGGTAGAATCATAACCGCAATTTTATCTGTGAGAGTGCGGCCACTGAATGTCATCCATACTGCAATACACACAAGCACATTACACATGATGCCCAACGCAACGGCTTGAATAAAGTCATGGTGAAGCTTGTGTTGAGAAATAGCCATGGCATTCAAACCCACTTGGCCATGATCAAACATGTATTGTTTGGTCAAAAGCATACAAGCCACCAACAACAGAGCACCAATCAGGTTACCGATGTAAACTGTCGCCCAGTTTTTGACTAGGGTTTTCCATGAAATCTTACCACTTGCTCTCGCTACCAACGTCAGTACCGAGCTGGTAAACAGTTCACCACCAGTCACAACCACTAGAATAAGACCAAGACTGAAGGCAAGACCACCAATTAAACGAGTAATGCCCCAAGGCAAGTCACCAGCCCCTGTCGTCACTATGGTATAGAAAACAAAAGCGATACCAATATGAATACCAGCAGAGATAGCCAATAAGAAAGATTTAATGGGATCTTTAGTTGCTTTACCTACGCCGATATCTGCAGCGCGCTCAGCCATTTGAGGCGGTAATAATGAGTCAAATTGATTTAGGTTCATGGTTGTTTACATTTTGAAACATGTCATCGGGAGCGCGATAATCCTCTCTTTTATTTTTTATTTCAAGTGCTAATTTTCACGCTATTTATCGTGATCCAGATCTCATTCAAAAAATGCATAGAATTTGGCTAAAAACATACGACTTTAGGATTAGCCGGAAGTCATCACTCAATTATCTCAAAAACCTCAACAACACAATAAATTAATTAAATTCAATAACTTATGAGATTCTGGACAAAAATACCATGCGCTAATTCGCTACCTAACCTCCTCCAAAAGGAAAATTTTGACGCAGATCAACAGAAAGTAAAAAAGCGCCCGAGGGCGCTTTTAGGATTGGATATAACTGTATTTGTTGGTCGCTACGAGTTTTCAACTTCTGCGACAGTTTCAACCTTTGATGCAGCTTCGTCGGCTGCCGGCGCAGTTACAGCTTCAACCGCTGGTTGTGCCACTGGCTCAGCTGCAGCTCCACTCGCCTGCACCTTCAAGCTCGATACCAAATCTTCGAGGCTCTTGATGTGAGCATCACTTTTTGAAATCTGTTCGGTCAGCAACTCAGTCTGCTTATTAGTATCCACAAGCTGTTGTGCCTGCTGTTGGTTTTCCGTTTCTAGTTTCGCTAACTTCGCCGTTAAAGCTTCAATTTCTTGAGTAAGCTCTGAAGTTAAATCTGAACTCTTTAGCTTTTTAATGCTAGCAACAATCTTTTCTGACTGAAGACGTAGTCCAACATCGCGGTAATCTTGCTCATTAACCGCTTTAGAGATGTTAAGTAACTGATTTTCTGCGTTCAGTACCGCTTGCTCAAACTTATCATCTTTAATGCTTGCGAGTAGTTTTACTTCGTGAGCAACACTACGCACGTGGTTCAGCTCAAACTCTGCTGCTGCAATCGCATCTTGGATGATCGACTTTTCACGTGGAGTTGCCTTAACCTTGCTTTCAGCGAGTTCAATTTGTGAAGTCGCTTTAGCAAAAGTCAGTGGCACCACCTCATGGAAGTCTTCATCTTCAAGCAGCTCTAACTTCTCTTTTAGTGGGACAATGTATTTCTTATGAGCCACTTTCACTTCAAGCACGCGAGCATTATTCAAAAACTCAACTTGCGCTTCTTGAGCATCTTCCAACTCATCCACTAGCACATAGTTAAATAGCTCTTTGTACTCTGAGTACAGACGTTTGTAGTTTGACTTAAACATCGTATCTGCACCCAATAGCTTCAAGTAATCCATTTGGGCTATAGAGTCAGCTAGTACTTGGTCTGCTTTATCTTTTAGCACCAGAATCGCTTCGTAGTTTGATTTCACCGTCTCTATTTTCTCATCAAACGCCTGTGCGTATGTTTGGCTTGAGAAGATAGAGTAGCTATCTGTAATCAATGTCTGGTCTTTTGCGATATCCGCGTAAATCTCTTGCGCGTCTGCCCACGCACCCAACAACTCTTTGTAGTTTTCAGGTGCATACAGTGCGTATTGTGAGTGCGCTTCTAGCTTAGTTTCCCATTCTGTGTAGGTTGTTTGAATTGAATCAAACGAACGTACTTCACTGGACGCTTGAACATCCTTATTCGTTGCTTGGCTCGTACCACTTTGATCTGCTGGCGTACTTTGACACCCAGCAACACCCAATAGCATACCCACCACTAAAGCTATCTTCTTGGCTCTCACTGACCTTTTCCTTTTTATATAATTCGCACCATCTCGGTGTCATTAGATTTTTGTCAGTCCAATATATTACAAGCGTCTCAAAATGAACATCACCCATTACCCAAATGAATATAATTCAGCCAATTTAATTAGAGACACCAAGCTATTCGTTGATTAAACACCCAATTTGGTATCAGTTATCAATTCTCTTGATTTCCTATTGCCTGCAATATCATTGCGCACTATTGTGAAACCAGAAGACATTAAAATTAATAGGTCAATTATGAAGTACACCACTGAACACATTGCAGATTTAAACCTTCTTCTTCAGTTTGATGTAAGCAGTGCCGCGACCGGCATTAAGGTGCATCAAGAAGCTTCTTCTGAAATGAAAGAAGCGGTACAACGTTTGTTCGACAAGGGCCTTTGTACTCAACCAGACGGCGGTTATCTCACTGACGAAGGTATTGAAACCGCAGAGCGTGCCGACAAACTATTACGCATTTTAAAATAAGTTCACATTTCCAGATTCAGACTCCATTCGCTTCGGCAATGGAGTTTTTTCGTTTATGGACTTTTCATTTTTTTACAAAGGTTTGTTAGGCTTAAAAGAAAGATTTTGACTTCCTGTAAGGTCAAATCACCAATCAATATTGCTAAGACCAACTACAGTAAGTAAGTGAGGAAATTATGGCATCTATATTAGTCCTAGGGGCTGGTTGGGTTGGCGCACCTTTAGCGGACCATTTAGCCCGCCACGGACACAACGTTGTCGCAACGAAAACAAGCTCGCAAGGTGTGGAAGAACTTAAACAGCAACAAATACACGGATTGGAATTTTGTTTTAGTGAAAATGCAGATACCGTTTCTCAACTCTATTCACTGTTACTTGAGAACAACATTGAGATCGTGATTGGCAGCTTCCCACCTGGATTTAGAAAGGGCTCAGGGAAAGCGTATGCACAGCAATGGCAGCAGTTAGTAGAAGCGAGCCAAAAAGCGAATATCAAAAAACTGATTATGGTGAGCTCTACTACTGTGTATCCAGAAAAGCCCGGAACCATTGATGAAAGTGACGCATCGCTAGCGGTCGCAAATACATCATCAACTTATTCGTTTTCTGACAACGCCAAGATCATGCTTACAGCTGAGCAATCTGTTATCGACTCTGGCATTGATTACACTGTGCTGCGTTTTAGTGGACTGATTGGCCCTAATCGCCACCCTTCTCGTTTTGCAAGCAAGCTAAAACAAGTGAGCTCTCAAGCACCGGCCAATATGCTGCACCTAGATGACGCGATTCGCAGTGTTGATTTCGCCATCACACAACTCCACAACCAAGTTGTCAATGTCACAACGCCTAACACGGTGAGCAAAGCCGAATTCTATGCCGCTGCGTTAAAGAGCGCGAACAGCAAAGAACCTCTTCCGCCAATTGTCGATACGCCAGATAAACGAGTCTCTTCAGAAAAGATCATTAGCTTAGGTTTCTCATTCAAATACAACTCTACCTTGGATGCCCTCGATGACTAAATTACACCGAGCTATTGACACTCTGTGGGATTATATGAGGGTCGGCGATACACCAGCACCCTCCGATTGTATCTTTGTTTTGTGTAGCAACGACACTCGTGTGGCTGAATACGCTGCACAACTGTACAAGCAAGGGATCGCTCCCTACATCGTTTTTTCTGGTGGCGTTGGGCGATTTACAGAAGGTCAATTCAGTCGCAGCGAAGCCGAGACATTTGCCGCGATAGCCCGTGACTGTGGTGTTCCCGATTCAGCAATTGTTCTCGAGACGCAAGCAAGTAATACCGGTGAAAATGTACGTTTTACCTATGACTTGCTGAAAAATAGAGGTGATATCCCTCAGCGACTGACCCTAGTTCAAAAGCCATTTATGGAGAAGCGAACCTACGCCACCTTCAAACAACAGTGGCCGGATAAAGACGCACAGATTACGGTTACTTCTCAATGGCAACACTGGGTTGATTACTACAATGAAGAGTTGCCCTTGGAGATGGTGTTAAGTGCATTAATAGCGGATTTCGAGCGTATCAAAGAGTACCCAAGATTAGGGTTCCAGATTGCCCTTCCCGTCCCAGAAGATGTGGAATCAGCCTATCAACAGCTTAAGAGTGTTGGATTTGAAGCTTAAGACGTTGGGTTCAAGGCCTAAGTAGACATTCTAATTACGTTATAGGATTAATATCCTTCGGATATAAAAAACGGTGGCTTTCGATAGCCACCGTTTTTATTTGTTCAACCGGGATTATTTGCCCAATGCTTCTTTGTAGTGCAGTCGGCATACAGAGACATATTTATCGTTGCCACCAATCGCAACCTGATCCCCTTCTGCAATCGCCACACCATGTTCATCGGTACGAATCACCATGTTCGCTTTGCGGCCACAGTGACAAATAGTTTTAAGCTCAACCAATTTATCTGCCCACGACAACAGGTATTTGCTACCTTCAAATAGCTCACCAAGGAAGTCGGTTCTCAAACCATAACACAGTACAGGAATGTTCAGCTTATCGACTACTTCAGTTAGTTGATAAACCTGCTCTTTCGATAGGAACTGACACTCGTCAATTAGAACACAGTGGCGCTTTTCCTCTTCGTTCAATGCAGCAATAGCTTGAAATAGGTTCGTATCCGCTTTGAACAACTGTGCTTCCGATTGAAGACCGATACGTGAACTTACTTTACCAACGCCGTAGCGATCATCTAACGCCGCAGTGAAGATTACGGGAGTCATCCCACGCTCTTGGTAATTAAAAGAAGACTGTAAGAGCGTTGTTGATTTACCCGCGTTCATCGCAGAGTAATAAAAATACATCTGAGCCACAGAAATATTCCTGTTAAATATAAATTGAGTATAAAAATAAGGGTGAAACTAGAATTTATGCTAGAAAAAAGGGCTGAAAATCAGCCCTTTTTATAAGATTACTTACGACGCCAAGTTGTGCCTTCAGGGCCGTCTTCTAAGATAATACCTAGCTCATTCAGCTTATCACGAGCAAGGTCGGCATTAGCCCAATCTTTAGAAGCGCGAGAATCGTTACGCAGTTTGATCAGCGCTTCGATTTCAGCCACTTCATCGTCATCGCCCGCACCACCTTGAAGGAAAGCTTCAGGCTCTTGGTGAAGAATACCAATAACATCAGCCAGTTCACGCATTAGAGCACCAAGCTCGCTTGCTTTCTCAAGGCTTTCTGTCTTCAAGCGGTTCACTTCACGCGCCATATCAAACAGTACAGAGTAAGCTTCTGGTGTGTTGAAGTCGTCATTCATCGCTGCGGTAAAGCGTGAAACGTACTCTTCGCCACCAGCTGGTGCAACAGTTAGGTCAAGACCACGCAGAGACGTGTATAGACGCTCAAGTGCAGAGCGTGCTTGGTTCAGGTTATCTTCACTGTAGTTTAACTGGCTACGGTAGTGACCAGACATTAGGAAGTAACGAACCGTTTCGGCATCGTAGTGACCCAGTACGTCACGAATCGTAAAGAAGTTACCTAGAGATTTAGACATCTTCTCTTTGTCGACCATTACCATGCCACTGTGCATCCATGTGTTTACATAGTCTGTACCATGTGCACAACAAGATTGCGCAATTTCGTTCTCATGGTGTGGGAACTGAAGGTCAGAACCGCCACCGTGAATGTCAAAGTGGTTGCCTAGGATTGAAGAGTTCATTGCTGAACACTCAATGTGCCAACCTGGACGGCCTGGACCCCATGGAGATTCCCATGTTGGTTCGCCCGGCTTAGACATCTTCCAAAGAACAAAGTCTAGTGGGCTGCGTTTCGCTGACTCAACATCAACACGAGCACCCGCTTGCAGCTGATCAAGGTCTTGCTTAGAAAGCTTGCCGTATTCGTCAAACTTCTTAACCTCAAACATTACGTCGCCGTTGCTTGCTACGTACGCGAAACCACGAGCAATCAAGGTTTCAACCAACTCGATGATTTCAGTGATGAATTCTGTCGCGCGAGGCTCAACATCTGGACGCTTCATGTTTAGCGCATCAAAGTCTGCGTGCATTTCGCCGATTAGACGTTCTGTTAACGAGTCACAAGATTCGCCATTTTCGTTTGCACGCTTGATGATTTTGTCATCGATGTCTGTGATGTTACGAACAAATGTTAGGTCATAGCCAAGGTAACGTAAGTAACGAGACACAACGTCAAAAGAGACGAAGGTACGGCCATGACCGATGTGACAGAGATCGTAAATGGTTACCCCACAGACATACATGCCGACTTTGCCAGCTGTAATTGGTTTGAATTCCTCTTTCTGTCTTGTGAGTGTGTTATATATCTTCAACATGATCTCTATCTATATTGTGGATGAATCGAAATAAGACTCGCAGTATAACAAGTCATTAGTTATTAGGTAATACCTTTCACCGCCAAATCGGCTAAACTCCTTGTTATCTATTGACGATTTCGTATTTTGAAACTCAATCAAACTAGGCTAGAATCGCCTTTCATATTAAAAAAGACAGTAAGGTAACAATCATGATCATCCTTCACACAAATTTTGGTGACATCAAAGTTCAACTAAACGAAGAAAAAGCACCAGAAACAAGCGCAAACTTCCTACAGTATTGCCGTGACGGTTTCTACGACAACACACTATTCCACCGTGTTATCGATGGTTTCATGATTCAAGGCGGCGGCATGACTTCTGGCCTTAAAGAAAAAGCAACTCGCGCGACTATCAAAAACGAAGCAAACAACGGCCTAAGCAACAAAGTAGGCACGCTAGCAATGGCTCGTACGATGGAACCGCACTCTGCAAGCTCTCAGTTCTTCATCAACGTTAATGACAACAAATTCCTAGATTTCCGTAGCGAAAGCCTAGACGGTTGGGGTTACTGTGTATTCGCTGAAGTAGTTGAAGGCATGGACGTAGTAAACCAAATTAAAGGTGTTAGCACTGGCTCTATGGGTATGCACCAAGACGTACCACTAGAAGAAGTGATCATCACTGGTACAACAATCGAAGCTTAATCTAGCCTTCGATTCGTATTCACCATTGATACATCAATAATTAGGACAAGGGAGCACTCGCTCCCTTTTTTTAAAACTGTATGAAAACATATTTTATCTCAGACCTGCACCTCACCCCTTCTCGACCAGACATTACCGAGTGCTTTTTTACATTCATGAAGAATGAAGCCGTCGAAGCCGATGCACTCTATGTATTAGGTGACCTTTTTGAGTTTTGGATTGGAGATGATGACACTAGCGACTTTGCAAAATCAATTCGCCAGACATTTATCGACTTAGTTGCTCAAGGTGTTCCTTGCTACTTTACCCAAGGTAATCGCGATTTCTTGGTTGGCAAGCGATTCGCCAAGCAAACGGGTGTAAAGCTTCTCGACGAAGTGGAAGTGATCGACATCTATGGGCAGAAGGCGGTGGTTCTCCATGGAGATACACTTTGCACTGAGGATGTTAAGTACCTTGCATTCAGAGAAAAAGTCCACCAGCCATGGCTACAGTGGGTATTCAATCGAATTCCTTTCTTCATTAAGAAGAAGATTGTTTCCAAAGTGCAGTCTGATATTAAAGACGATAAACAAACAAAGTCACTCGACATCATGGATGTCACCCAATCTGAAGTCGAGAAAGTGATGAAAGATAATCAGGTCGATCTGATGATTCACGGTCACACTCATCGACCAAATGTTCATCGTTTTACCAATGCCGAAAACCAAGAACAAACTCGAGTAGTGCTTGGTGATTGGTATACTCAAGGATCTGTTTTGGTCGTGACACCAGACGGGGTTGAGCTGCAATCGAGAAAGTTTAGCAACCGATTTCATAACTAAATCCGTCGTTTCATACGGATTATTATGATGCGTCAGACTTTCTATGATTGTATATGGTAATTTCCTCAGAATTAGCTATCATCAGTCTATTAAAACTAAACCGAACGCAATACTAAGTGAAATATTCATACGTAGCACGCCAGCCAATACTTGATATTGATAAAAAAACCTTAGGTTACGAGTTACTTTTTAGAGACGGTCCTAAGAATACGTTTCCAGAAGTCGAACCTGAGCTTGCTACCAGTCGCTTACTGTCAGACCATTTCTTGTCGACTCACTACAATACGTTAGGAGACAAGCTCGGTTTTGTTAATTTCCCATATGCCAGCTTAATTAACCTTGTACCAACGCTTTTCCCGAAAGAGAGCTTGGTTGTTGAGATACTTGAAGACTGTGAGCCGACTGATGAGCTGCTAGAGGCTATCAAGACCATCTACGACGCGGGCTACACCATCGCTCTGGATGACTTTGTACCAAGTAAAGCTTGGAAACGCTTCCTTCCTTACGTCTCGATCATCAAGTTTGATATCCGACTTGTGCCGATCGCCAAGGCTTCAATGTTCATGAGCACGATGCGAGATCTCGACATTAAATTCCTTGCTGAAAAAGTCGAAACACACGAAGAGTATGAGCAAGCAAAAGCGGCTGGCTTCAGTTACTTCCAAGGTTATTTTTTTAGCAAGCCTGAAATGATTCAAACGCGCGCGTTGAACCCTGCATTTTTGACCACGATTCAATTGTGCAAAGAGATCGCCAACGAGCCGATCGACTTCAATGAGGTCGAGCGACTGATCACCTTGGATGTGACCTTATCTTATAAGTTATTGACCTACGTAAACTCTGCTGGCGGTGCGACCACGACCATTCGCTCCTTCCGACAAGCGTTAGTGTATTTGGGTGAACAAAAACTGCGTAAGTTCGTCTCATTAGTCGCGATTGCATCAGCTAAAGAAGATAAGCCTGATTCCCTATACGGTCTAGCCGTAATTCGAGCTCGACAATGCGAGCTGCTGATCGAAAAAATGCGTGTTAAAGAGGAACCCGGACAAGCCTTCCTAACAGGCATGTTCTCGCTTCTAGACTCCCTACTTGATCAACCGCTACAAGAAGTACTGAACGCAGTCCCAATCGACGAAGAGATCAAGCAGGCCTTAGTAAACCGCAAAGGCGTGCTTGGCGCGGTACTCGCTATGGTTGTTGCCTATGAACAAGCTCGCTGGGATGAAGCAACACGTATCCGAAACCTATTGAAGCTAACCGAAGCTCAATTAGGTCAAACCTATGACGAAGCAACCAACTGGGCACAAGAGCTACTTTCGCCAGTAACGACATAAGTGTGTATCACCACCTTGAGTTTTGTTAGACTTACGACAATGTTCATTCAGACAAGATTAATGGCCTCATAATTGAGGCCATTTTTATAGGATAAGATAAATGTCTCAATGCCCTTGCGGTAGCAAACAGAGCTACGCTATGTGCTGTGAAGTTGCGCATAAAGACCATCATAACGTTACAACTCCAGAACAGCTAATGCGTTCGCGATACAGCGCTCATGTACTCGGCCTAGTGGATTATGTAGTGAATACCTATCACCCTAGCTGCAATGCTGAGGCGCAGCGTGAAGGTATTGCCGAATCCATTGACAGTGATTGGGCAGGACTTGAAGTGGTTAGTGCGCAACCTGGAACTAATATCGATGAAGGTTTCGTTGAGTTCAAAGCCTATTTCAATGAAGAAGGCGCGCAGTATTGCATGCAAGAACGCTCGCGCTTCGTACGAGAAAATGGCCTTTGGTTTTATATCGATGGTGAGTTTCCAGAACAGAGCCAACCTGAGCCGGCGCTCGACCCTCGTCTCAACCAAACCGTAGAAAGCTTTAAGATCGGTCGTAATGATCCGTGTATCTGTGGAAGTGGGAAGAAATACAAGAAGTGCTGTGGCTAACTCGTACGTATAGGAAGTCAGATTAGAAGAAGAGATTCCTGATGTCACTTAGGCTCCTCGGAATGACGAGGCCTAAAGGTGAGAGAGATACACAGGATAGAACGCTAAAAAAGCCCCGTAAACATAGTTGCTTACGGGGCTTTTTACTATCTTTTATTGGGTTGAATAAATCTAATAAGAGCTTACTTGTGGCGCTCTTTTAGCTTATTCACCACATCGTTCATTGATAGACCTTGGTCTTGCAATAGAACCATTAGGTGATAGATAAGGTCTGCTGATTCACAAACTAGCTCCGCCTTATCGCCCGACGTCGCCGCAAGCGCGACTTCAACGCCTTCTTCGCCCACTTTTTGCGAAATACGCTTGGTGCCACGGGCATATAGGCTGGCAGTGTAAGAAGAGTCAGGGTCCGCGTCCTTGCGGGCAGCCAGTAGCTGCTCAAGTTGATGAAGCCACACCATCTGTGTCTCTTCTTGCGGATCCACATCCCAGCAGGTGGTGTTCCCAAGGTGACAAGTTGGACCGATTGGGTTCACTTTTACCAGCAAGGTATCGTTGTCACAATCCAATGACATGTTCACCAGTTGCAGAACATTGCCTGACGTCTCGCCTTTAGTCCACAGACGCTCTTTAGTGCGTGAGAAGAAGGTAACTTGACCCGTTTCACCCGTTTTAGCCAGGGCGTCTTGGTTCATGTAGCCCATCATTAGTACTTGGCTTGACTGAAAATCTTGCACGATTGCAGGAACGAGACCGTCCACCTTATCCCAATTGATACGTTCAGCCAGCGTATTTACTTCTGTCGCTGCGAAACTCATAGACGCACCTCTACACCTTGTTGTTTTAGATATTGCTTCAGTTCACCAATATTGATGACTTGTTTATGGAATACAGAAGCTGCAAGAGCTCCATCCACGTTTGTTTTGTTGTACGCTTCTGCAAAGTGCTCCATAGCACCTGCGCCACCAGACGCAATCAGCGGTACCTTACACACTTCACGAACCATATTCAGCTGCTCTAGGTCGTAACCGTTGCGCACACCATCTTGGTTCATCATGTTTAGTACGATTTCACCTGCGCCACGCTTCTGCACTTCCTGAACCCAATCTTTGGTTTCCCATTGAGTCGCCTTAGTACGTGCTTCGTCGCCTGTGAATTGATAAACCTGGTACTTACCCGTCTCTTTATCGTAGTAAGAGTCGATGCCTACAACGATACATTGAACACCAAATTTATCCGCTAAATCAGTGATGAGTTGTGGGTTAGCCAGTGCAGGTGAGTTAATCGATACTTTGTCTGCGCCAAACTCAAGAATACGTGCTGCATCTTCAGCCGATTTAATACCACCAGCAACACAGAAAGGAATATCAATCACTTCTGCAACACGCTTTACCCAACTTTTATCAACTACACGTCCATCACTCGATGCGGTGATATCGTAAAAAACCAGTTCATCTGCGCCTTCTTCCGCATAACGTTGTGCTAGAGGGACAATGTCACCAATGATCTCGTGGTTACGGAACTGAACGCCTTTTACTACTTGTCCATCACGAACGTCTAAACAAGGGATTATTCGCTTTGCCAGCATGCAAACGCCTCCTCTGCGGTGAACTTGCCATCAAGAAGTGCGCGGCCAACAATGACGCCGGCTACACCACTTCCCTTAAGAGCTTCGATATCAGCTAGGCTGCCAATGCCACCTGATGATTGGAACTGAACCTGTGGGTACTGCTTACAAAGATCAACGTAAAGTTCTACGTTTGATCCTTCTAACGTACCGTCACGTGAGATGTCAGTACATAGAACGTGTTTTAGGCCGACCGTCAGGTAGTCTTCAATCAGTGCTTCAATTGTCACACCTGAGTCTTCTTGCCAACCTGAAATCGCTACTTTACGAGTGCCGTTTTCATCAATGTTGATATCCAATGCAAGTACGATTTTTTCGGCACCATACTTTTCCATCCAGCCTTTAACAAGTTCAGGCTGTTTTACTGCCGTTGAACCAACAACAACGCGTTGAGCACCAGCATCCAGTAGGTCGACAACATCTTGCTCATTGCGAACACCACCGCCAATCTGGATGTTGGCCGGTGTGCTAGCCAGCAACTTAGCAATCAGGTCAAGTTGGCGCGCTGTTGTGTCTTTAGCGCCGGTAAGATCAACAAGGTGGAGCCAGTTAGCACCCGCTTGGTGATACAGATTGAACTGTTCAGCTGGGTCAACTTTGTATTCTGTTACTTGGCCGTAGTCGCCTTGGAATAAGCGAACAACTTGGCCTTCAATTAAATCTAATGCGGGAATAATCATTTACATTCCTTTTATGGCAGTGTTAGCCACTGCCTAATCCTTTATTACAATTCCAAGAAATTCTGAATCAGTTTAGAACCTGCTTTAGAAGAACGCTCTGGGTGGAACTGAACACCGAAGTAGTTACCGCTTTGAACCGCTGCGGTAAATGGATTTCCATATTCACACTGTGCGATAGTGTAATCACCAACCGGCATTGCAAAACTGTGTACGAAGTAGAAGTACTCCCCCTCTTCGATGTCTTTAAACAGTGGGTGTTCCGGCGTTGATTTCACGGTATTCCAACCCATGTGAGGAAGCGGCAAATCACCAGTATCCATTAGGCGAACTTCACCGTCACATAGACCCAAACATTCGACTAGCTCATCGGCTTTTTGGCCTTTCTCTTGCGAAAGTTTACCTAGCAACTGCATACCCAAACAGATACCAAGCAGTGGTTTCTCAACCTGTTTAACCAGTGAAATTAGATCACGCTCAGCAAGGTTTTTCATCGCTTCACTTGCGGTACCCACGCCCGGTAAAAACAGTTTATCTGCCGCCAGAACGACAGCAGGATCTTTCGAGATCTCAACGGCATAACCAAGGCGTTCAATGGCAAACTTTACCGACGAAACATTGGCACAGCCCGTATCGATGATGACGACTTTCTGCTCTTTCATGCTCATTCCTTACAGTACGCCTTTGCTACTTGGTAACTCGTTGCCTTCAACTTTAATAGCTTGGCGTAGAGTACGACCGAATGCTTTAAACAAACTCTCGATGATGTGGTGATCGTTATCACCTGCTGAAGATAGGTGCAGCGTACACGCTAACGTATCGGTTAGTGAGCGGAAAAAGTGAACCACCATCTCAGTAGAAAGATCGCCTACTTGCTCACGGCTGAACTTCGCATCGAACTTTAGGTACGGACGACCAGATAGGTCTAATGCACACTGTGCCAGACACTCATCCATTGGCAAGCTAAAGCCAAATCGACCAATGCCACGCTTGTCACCCAGCGCATCTTTTAGTGCTTGGCCAAGAGCCAGTGCTGTGTCTTCTACCGTGTGGTGATCATCAATGTGCAGGTCGCCTTTTACCGACAGATTCATTTGGAAGCCGCCGTGTGTCGCAATTTGATCCAGCATGTGGTCGAAGAAACCCATCCCTGTATCAATCTTATTACCGCCTGTTTCATCAAGATTTACAGCAACCTTGATGTCAGTCTCTTTGGTAGTACGAACCACTTCTGCAACGCGGGCTTTTACAGTTAAATCTTTTAGGATTTGCGGCCAGTTCATCATGCCTTCTGCATTTGGATCTGGGTTGTACTGAATGCCACGAATAGCCATGTTCTCGGCCAACTGCAGGTCAGTAACACGGTCGCCAATCACAACAGAATTCTGGAAATCGACTTTACCCGCTTGCAGGTACTCTTTCACCAAACCCAGTTTTGGTTTGCGGCAAGAGCAGTTGTCTTCGTCAAAGTGAGGACAAATCAGTACATCGTCAAACTTCACACCTTGAGATTCGAAAAACTCCATCATCATGTTGTGTGGCGCATCGAAGTCTTCTTGAGGGTAGCTATCCGTGCCAAGCCCATCTTGGTTAGTAACCATCACTAGACGATAACCAGCATCTTGCAGCGCAAGCAAACTAGGAATCACTAACGGCTCAAACTTAAGCTTGTCTAGGCGGTCAACTTGAAAATCGACAGGCGGCTCAACGATCAGAGTACCGTCACGGTCAATAAATAGAATTTTCTGTTGTTTACTCACTGGAACTTCCTTTTAATTTTAAATCTTGTGGCTCAGACAATAGCATCTAAGCCAAATCAATCTGTTTACTTCGCGTAATCAATCGCTGTTTCTATTGGTAAAAGTTTCGAATAAAACCAAGTGTCTTTTCGCACTCTTCTCGATTACCAACACTGATACGAACACAATCTTCGATCGGCGAATTGCGTAAAATGATGCCGTTGTCCCACGCAGCTTTAAACAGTGCATCACCATCAGGGAATTTAACGAGCAAGTAGTTACCCCAACCATCGAACACCGTCAGTTGTGGCATCCCCATTAAACCTGCCTGTAGATAAGCACGGTTTGCGTTAAGGTCAAGCACTTGGAACTTCGCACGAGCTAGCCCTTCTTGAGACAGCGCTTGAGTGGCGATCTCCGCTACTGGAACTGGTACTGGGTAAGGTGCGATAACTTTAAGAAGCACATCAATCAACTCTTTGTTCGCCAACGTGAAGCCGCAGCGCAAACCAGCCAAAGCAAACGCCTTAGAAAGCGTTCTTAAGATCGCAAGGTTTGGGTACTGATCCAAAAGATCCACCGTCGAGGCCTCTGGGCAGAAGTCGATGTACGCTTCATCCATCACTACAATCGCTTTGTCTTGCGTCATTTCCAACAACTTAATGATGTCTTTGCGCTCAACCAGGTTACCCGTCGGATTGTTTGGGCTACATACAAATACAACTTTAACGTTATCAAGCTGCGCTTCGATCGCAGGGAGATCGAGTTGCCAATCGGCGGTTAATGGAACAACCTTTCGCTCAACACCGATCGTTTCCGCGCTAATCGCGTACATTCCATAGGTCGGTGGACAATACAGGATTGCATCTTCACCCGGCTCACAGAAAGCGCGAATCAATAGCTCAATACCTTCGTCCGCACCACGAGTTGTGATGGTCTGTTCAGCTTTAACACCCGCGTATTGAGCGTACGCCTCAATCATCTCTTTTGGCTGACACTCACTATAACGATTTAGACGCGCAAGATTCAGCGTGTATTCGTTATCAAATGGAGATTCATTGGCATTAAGCCATACGTCACCAGAGCCACCGATTCGTCTTGCCGACAAATAAGGAGTTAAGGCTTGAACTTGTTTTCTTGCTAGCTTTTCCATGAACAACTTACTCTCTTTAATTCTATACTTCGGCGCGATTGAGTTTTTCAACTCGGATGGTTACAGCACGTTTGTGTGCATCAAGACCTTCGGCTTCTGCCATGGTAACAACCGTTGGCGCGAGACCTTTCAAGCCATCTGCTGATAGCTCTTGAACTGTCATTCTCTTAGAGAAATCCGCCAAACCTAAGCTAGAGTAGGTTTTGGTATAACCATAAGTTGGAAGAACGTGGTTGGTACCCGATGCGTAATCACCTGCTGACTCGGGTGACCAGTCACCTAAGAAGATTGAACCTGCATTATCAAGTAGAGGTAGAAGTTCGCGTGCGCTCTTAGTTTGTACGATCAAGTGCTCAGGGCCATAGAAGTTAGAGATAGCGACCGCTTGCGTAATCGATTCTGCAATGATGATTAAGCTCGACGCCAACGCTTGTTGCGCGATATCTGCACGAGACAATTCTTTGAGTTGCTTCTGAACCGCTTCCGTTACTTGGTCTGCAATCACTGGTGATGGCGTTACTAATACCACTTGAGAGTCAGGGCCGTGTTCAGCTTGGCTCAACAAGTCCGCAGCAATGAAGTCGGCATCTGCTGTTTCGTCTGCGATAACAAGTACTTCAGAAGGACCCGCAGGCATATCAATCGCCGCGCCACGGAAATCGTTGCTCACTTGACGCTTTGCCTCGGTAACGTAAGCGTTTCCAGGGCCAAAGATCTTATCTACCTTTGATACCGTCTCAGTGCCGTAAGCCATAGCAGCAACAGCCTGACCGCCACCTACATTGTATACTTCATCAATTTTACAAAGCTTAGCGACGTATAGAATCTCGTCTGCAATCGGTGGTGGTGAACAAAGCACCACTTTACGACAACCGGCAATCTGAGCCGGAACACCAAGCATTAGAACCGTTGAAGGAAGCGGAGCACTACCACCCGGAATGTAAAGACCAACCGTATTGATAGCGCGAGTCACCTGCTCACATACGACGCCAGGTTGAGTCTCGACCTTAATAGGTTGCGGTTTTTGCGCTTCGTGAAACTTAGCAATGTTACTGTAAGCTTGCTCTAGTGCTTGCTTCATTTCTGCTGTTAGACGAGCACTTGCTTCTTCAATCTCATCCGCCGAAACGCGGATAGACTTTGGCGTTACTCGGTCAAACTTTTCGGTCAGTTCAGTCAGTGCAGCGTCGCCCTCACTTCGCACTTTGACGATAACCTCAGAAACAGCCGCGGTGATGTTTGCGCCCTCACTAATCGCGGGACGCTCTAGTACAGAATCTTGCTGAGATTCACTTAAAGATTGCCAAACAACGGTTCTCATGCGGATTACCCCATCATTTTTTCGATTGGTAATACTAGGATTGAACTCGCACCTAGCTCTTTCAGTTGTTCCATCGTTTCCCAGAACAAGTTCTCTGTACTTACTAGGTGAACTGCAACTTTGTCTTTGTCCGTTGAAAGAGGAAGAACCGTTGGATCTTCAGCACCTGGTAGCAACGCTTTGATCTGTTCAAGCTGAGCAGTTGGAGCGTGTAACATGATGTACTTAGACTCTTTCGCCTGTTGTACGCCTTGCATACGCGTCAGTAGCTTTTCAATCAGTGCTGTCTTATCTGCGTCAAATTCGCCAGTACGTTGAATCAGTGTCGCTTTAGATTGGAAGATGATTTCAGCTTCTTTTAGACCATTTGCTTCCAGTGTTGCGCCTGTAGAAACTAAATCAGCAATCGCATCTGCAAGTCCAGCACGAGGAGCCACTTCTACAGAGCCAGTTAACATACAAGTGCTGAAATCAACACCTTGCTCGTCCATGTAAGCTTTTAGAAGTTGAGGGTAAGTGGTTGCGATACGCTTGCCCGCTAGGTCTTGCGGTCCGTTGTACTCTTCGTCTTTATTGATTGCGATAGATAAACGGCAACCACCGAAATCTAGACGACGTAGTGTTTGGAACTCTGCAGGCTCTTTAAGAGCAAGGCGATCTAGGCGAACTTCTTCCAGTTCATTTTCACCAATGAAACCAAGGTCAACGACACCGTCCATGATCAAACCTGGGATGTCATCATCACGAACCAGTAATAGGTCGATTGGCATATTTAGTGAATGTACAACTAGGCGCTCACCCATGATGTTGAATTTAACACCACATTTTTTTAGTAGGTCTTGGCACTCTTTACTTAGGCGACCTTTCTTTTGAATTGCGATTCTTAGGCGTTGTGTCTGCATTGCTGTATCCCTGTGCAAATATTTGAATTTATTAATTAATTTAAAGCGCTAAAACTAAAAAACCCTCGGAAGACTCTGTCATCCCGAGGGTTTAAATCTAAATTCTTTTGACTTAACCTCCGGGAGTAATCTTGCTCCCGGGTACGCGTATATCTCCCCGAAAGACTAGATAGGGTGATGATGGTGATGAATGTTCATTACTAATTTACGCATACTTATCAGCTCTTATGTTGTTTGCTGTCTTATCTCCACACTAACTAAGGTGGTGGTCTTTTTCAACCATTTATTCGAACTTTTTTCACGATTTTTAAAATTAATTTAACGCCAATAAAAAAGGGAAGCCGTAGCCTCCCTCTTTAGTGTGGTTATTTCACTGATTAGCTCTTGCAAGTTGCCATTTTGCAACGCGAGAAGTAACCCAGTGCGAAACACACACCAACGAATGTTAGCGCTGCTGCTGAGAACGAAAGCGCTACAGAAGCTGTCATACCCAGAACGATGAAGCCTACACATGATACTAGAGCCACAGACAGCGCGTAAGGAAGCTGCGTAGCTACGTGGTCGATGTGGTTACAACGTGCACCGGTTGAAGACAGAATGGTTGTATCTGAGATTGGAGAACAGTGGTCACCAAATACAGAGCCTGCTAGTACCGCACTCAACATTGGCAGCATAAGTGCAAGGTCTGTCGCGCCAGCCATGTCACCAGCGATTGGTAGCATGATGCCGAAGGTACCCCATGATGTACCAGTAGAGAATGCCATCAGACCAGCAAGTAGGAATAGAATCACTGGTAGCCAGTGGTAATCAATGTTGCCCGTTGCTAGCGAAGATAGGTAGGTACCTGTTTTCATGTCGCCAATAACTGAACCGATTGTCCATGCGAATACAAGGATCAGGATTGCGCCAAACATTGAGCGAGCACCGATCCACATAGTACGAACGATTTCCGCCATAGGCAGTTTTTGCTTAAACACGGTTGCTAGAGCAACAAGTAGACCTAAGATACCACCGTAAACAAGAGACTTACCTACATCTGTGTTTTCAAACGCACCCAGTAAGTTGAACGCTTGGCCGTCAGCAGCCAGTGCCGCGCCGCCGGTGTATAGCATCGCTGCTACTGTCGCCACGATAAGCGATACGATAGGCATAATTAGATCAGACACTGAACCATTTTGGCTCTCTTCAATGTCTAGCTCTTCATTTAGGTCGTGAGCTTGTTGGCTGTCATTGTCGCCTTCAAAACCACGACCTTGAGATGCTTCAATTTCGTGGTCACGCATTTTGCCTACATCAAGACCAAACCACGCCACTGCAAATACCATTAGTAGTGCAAACACTGCGTAGAAGTTCATTGGGATAAGACGGATGTATGCGCCTAGTGCCGAGTACTCTGTCATACCATGAGTCACAAGAATGCCACCGATGATAGTCATGATGTACGCACCCCAGCTTGATGCTGGCATGATCACACACATTGGAGCAGCAGTTGAATCTAGGATATAAGCAAGCTTAGCGCGAGATACATAGAAACGGTCTGTTACAGGACGAGAGATCGCACCAACGGCTAGGCTGTTGAAGTAATCATCAACAAAGATGAATACACCCAAGAATGCAGCTAATAGTTTAGAACCACGTTTGCTCTTAACACGAGACTGTGCCCATTCAGCAAACGCACGAGTACCGCCAGATAGCGTTAGCAACGCCGTCATCATACCCAAAAGAAGAAGGAACCCGACAATACTCATGTTCCAAGTGTTAATACCGCCGTCTTCAATGAAAACACCCGATACCTTAGTAGCAACATAGCTCGCGGCATTACCAACTGAATAATCAGCCAGTAGAATAGCGCCCATTACAATACCGACACCAAGAGAAACTAAAACACGACGAGTCACAATAGCAAGGCTCAATGCCACCAGTGGCGGGAGCAATGATAAAGGCGATGTTGCAAAATCTATTAAATTCATGATCTTCAAAAACCAGTTTATTTTTATTTGGCTAGAGATCTACTGCAGACAAACTCGGTACAGACGACCAAGTTCATGTTGAACTAAGCGAAAGGGAAGTGAACACTTCACCCAACCCTACAGTAGCGCTCCATAGTTTAAAATTAAGACTATGGCAGTGTTGTACCTATTTAGCACAACCCCAGCAAATTGCTTAGATATACAATTTACTTCGGCAATTACACCTTTTGCTCCCATTCATTGGCATCACCCCAATGAGAGTTACTCTTTGCAATTGCACCTCTACGTGCGATAACACTTTTAACTATTGTTAGTTTGTTTTAACAACAATTTAACCAGCGTACCGCATCAGGTAGCCGCAATTGTACTCAACAAAAGCAACAATGCAACATATCATTCCGAGAAAACTAACTTTTTTGTTAGTAAAGTAATCAAGGTGCTCACAACATCGCCACACCTACTCCATCAGTCACATATCACATTTATAGAGTAGTATTAGAATTATTATATCTTAAACTTGGGACTCCATCGGTTTTTCTGAAAGTTCCCCTCTTTTTCAATATTTAACTAAGTTCTAATAAAAAATACTGTTTGTTTTCTTTAATACCTCTGTTTATTATTAGGAGGATTAATTAATTTATCTTGATGGGAAATATCATGTCTGAATTAACAAAAACTCTATTAAATATCCGTAGCCTTCGTGCATTCTCACGTGAATTAACTCTTGAGCAACTAGAAGAAGCACTAGATAAACTGACTATTGTTGTACAAGAGCGTCAAGAAGCTGAAGCTGAAGAACGTGCTGCTCGTGCAGAACAAGAAGCAAAACTAGCTGCAATCGCAGATCAAATTGCTAAAGACGGCATCGATGTTGCTGATCTAATTGCTGCTCTTTCTGGTGAGTCAAAAGCAAAAGGCACTAAGTCTAAGCGTGCACCACGTCCTGCTAAATACAAATACGTTGATGCAAACGGCGAAGAGAAAACTTGGACTGGTCAAGGTCGTACACCTTCAGCAATCCAACAACAGCTTGACGCTGGTAAATCTCTAGAAGATTTCGCTATCTAATAGTTAGCAATCAAATTCATATAATAAAGGCCTATTTCGATAGGCCTTTATTTTTATCTGAGCAAAACTATTTGTGTCTTACCAATCTTGAACTAAGCAGTTACACTTCGGCCTTTCCTTCACGTTCCCCTTCCTTAATAGATAACATCCACCTATTGTAGTTATCAGGTACTTCAGTCAAATCAACGCCCTTAACGCTTTACGATATTGTAATGCCACGCCGTTCAATAGAAAGATAACCACGACATTTTGTGGTAGTGCTAAGCGGAAAATCCGCAGACTCACGATAACCCGACTAATTATCTCAAACTCTAAAACTTGTCGATCGTTATACTAAAGTATATATACCTGTGAAGGCTGTTCCATTTGGGAACATATTGAATAATAAGCGCGTCAATAACCCACGCTATTGCGTAATTGTCTCATTATTATTATGTATATACACGCACATGATAATCATCGAGACATTATACATGCCATATAATGAGACACTCTTATCAAGCGCCTTTTGGCAAGGTGTTACGTAAATAAATTACGATGAAACTCCCTTACTATTACTTACTTGACTACCGACTATTCGAAATCTGAATGTGCGAATCTAGTATTAATAGAAATAAAAAAACCTCAAACTAGGTTTGAGGTTTTTAGACAATCAGCTTTTCAATAGTGAGAGATTAACGTTCCCAGTATGCTTCTTCTAAGCTGTCTTCGCGTTCCGGAAGACCGCGAGATAAACGTGGAGAGTGCTGAACTAATACTTCGTAACTTGCACGGTTTGAATATTTACATACTTGTGAGAACGAAGAGTAAGTTAAAAATGAGTGCTGATGCTTGCTTGAATTCGGCACATTCTCTTTATGGTACTTATTTGCAGCCATATCATGTAGCAACGCAGATAACGCGGCATCACCCGCACCGTTGGTGTTCTTAATTTTCTCAGGGCCGCCCATGTAAGGTGCAATATGCGAGTAAACTTTGATAGGAGATTCACACAACGCTTTATGCGCTGGGCGGCTAAATTCAAAACGGTTGAACTCGGCAATAGAACCCGGTAGCAACGGCAGTGTTGTTTCGCGCTTCGCAGCCTCTTCAGTGTAACCCGCCATAAATAGACCTACTGGACCTGCTGTACATAGAACCAAATCTACCCAATCCAGAGTCTTATCTGATGCAGCTAGAGGATCGCTTTCACCAGTTAGTGCTTCTGCTTCATCTTCATTCATCGCGACCACAGTCACGTGCTGCTTTAAGAAGTCTTTCCAGAATTCAGGATCGTCTTGAATAACAAACTTAGTACCTAGAGTCAGTACCACTGGTACATCGTATTTCTTTGCGTACTCAATCGCTTTCATTGTCGCTTCAGGCATCGGATCGCCCGGCTTACAACGAACAAGGTATGCAGTTAGAACTAAAGCAGATGCACTCTTGAAGATTTTCTCTGGAATGCTGTCTGGATTTAGCTGGTTCATTTGACCTTCGCTGATTGCAAAGGTGCGTTCACCATCTTCAGTGATCAAAGCAAAGCAACGACCGATTGCGCCATCTACCCCTTGTAAATGATTCAGATCCATTCTGCTTGATGTGTTACATAGGTAACGGTAACCGTAGCTGCCGATTTTGATATCTTGGCTCATTACACCTAATAATGTTGAGCGATCATCCGCTAACACTGAGTAGTTGTGTAGCGTGTTACCAATGGTGCCACCAGCGTATTCATTAGTAATCAGACACTGCTCTTTTAACTCTTGGTATAAAGACTCTGCTGCTTCGTCATTGATAACTAGAGAATGACCTTTACTTAAACCGTACTTTTCAATTAATTCTGAACTCACTTTCGCTTCAATATCCACCAAAGTTTGGTCAATACCAATAATATGAGTGCGAGACATCTTCTTGCTGTTCTGAGATTGGCTCACTAATGGGTCACGAGCATGAACCGGAAAATAGTGCTTTGATTTACGTTGTCCAGGAAATTTCATAAGGCTAGTCTAAGTCAAGGGGAAATAGGGGGCGGATTCTACCGCGCTATATTTAGCGCGGCAATCACTCAAACTATAGCAAACGTTTGCATGGGTATTTTTTTATTCGCCTTCCATAAAGCTTAGATCTGGCAGCATATCCAGATGTTCTGCGTAACGCTTCTGGTTGAATTCAGCGTTGTTCTTCATGACATCAAATACTTCGATAGCAAGTGCACATGCCATCGCTGCAATCGCATCTTCACGAGAGTGCCCGGTCATCATCAAACGCATTAAAGTCTCTTTGACCTTAATCGGTTGCCCGTCTTCTAGCTGATTCTCAATAATCTCAATCAACTGCTCTTCTTGCATAAATTCATCTTGTTCAGACATTTTTTCATCTCAGGTCTTGGATTTTCAGCGACTATGCCACATATAGGTCTGACATCCTAGCGACTCGCTTCGCTTTCATCAGATTCCTAATGAAATACAGCGCACTTCTTGTGCAAAAGAAACTGTGATTCCGGTCTCGGATCTGTCACGTTGTTTCTCTTTCTGTTAGAATCTGCGACCAAGTAATAGTAACGGTGTTTAGACATGTCAGATATCAGCTCTGGAAACAGCCAAAAGAAAGTAATTGTCGGTATGTCCGGCGGTGTAGATTCGTCAGTTTCGGCGTATCTTCTCCAGCAACAAGGCTATCAGGTAGAAGGCCTTTTCATGAAAAACTGGGAAGAAGACGATAACGAAGAGTACTGTACGGCAGCTGAAGATCTTGCGGATGCACAAGCGGTTTGTGACAAGCTAGGTATCCACCTTCACACCATTAACTTTGCAGCAGAGTACTGGGACAACGTATTCGAATACTTCCTTGCAGAATACAAAGCAGGTCGTACGCCAAACCCAGACATTCTTTGTAACAAAGAAATCAAATTCAAAGCCTTCCTTGAATTTGCGGATGAAGTACTAGACGCAGACTACATTGCAATGGGTCACTATGTTCGTCGTACTTTCCCAACTCAAGAAGAGCTAGATGCAGGTAAAAAGCCAGAAATGCTTCGTGGTCTAGATAGCAATAAAGACCAAAGCTACTTCCTATACACGCTGAGCTCAGACCAAGTTGCGCGCAGCCTATTCCCAGTAGGTGAGTTAGAGAAGCCAGAAGTACGTAAGATCGCTGAAGAGCAAGATCTGATCACTGCAAAGAAGAAAGATTCAACAGGTATCTGTTTCATCGGTGAACGTAAATTTACAGAATTCTTAGGCAAGTACCTACCAGCACAACCAGGTGATATTGAAACACCAGAAGGCAAAGTGATTGGTAAGCACAACGGTCTGATGTACCACACACTAGGTCAACGTAAAGGCCTGCATATCGGTGGCACTAAAGGCGGCGGTGGCAACGAAGCACCATGGTTCGTTGGCGAAAAAGATCTTAAGCGTAACGTATTGATTGCGGTACAAGGTAAAGACCACCCTCTTCTAAAATCTGAGGGTTTAGTTGCGTCGCAACTGCACTGGGTAGACCGCGCACCAATTACTGATGTTTTGAAGTGCACAGTAAAAACTCGTTACCGCCAAACAGATATTCCTTGTACAATCATTCCAATTGACGATGAGAACATCAAGGTTATCTTTGACGAGCCTCAAATTGCAGTGACTCCAGGTCAGTCAGCAGTATTCTACCAAGGCGAAGTTTGTCTTGGTGGCGGCATCATCGAAAAACGCATCTAATAAAAAGAACTAGGAGTTACTACGTGGCCAACACACTTTATGACCGTACAATCGCTTTCGCTGGAATCTGCCAAGCAGTCGCTTTGGTTCAACAGGTAGCAAAAGACGGCTATTGTGATAAAGATGCCTTTGAAGCTTCACTCAGTGCGATTTTAAATACCAACCCAGCGAATACTGTTGGCGTATTTGGTCGCGAATCCAACTTAAAGCTTGGTTTAGAGTGCCTAGTAAAAGGTATCGATAGTACTCCTGCAGGCAGCGACATCACGCGTTACATCATTAGTTTGATGGCACTTGAGCGTAAGCTGTCAGGTCGCAATGATGCAATGTCTCAGCTAGGCGACCGCATCCAAACCGCAGAGCGCCAAGCTGAGCACTTTGATCTTTTTGATGAGCAGATGGTAAGCAACCTAGCGAGTATCTATCTTGACGTGGTAAGCCCGATTGGCCCACGTATTCAGGTCTCAGGTACACCTTCAGTTCTTCAACAGACATCAAATCAACACAAAGTACGTGCCCTGCTTCTTTCTGGGATCCGCAGTGCCGTTCTTTGGCGTCAAGTAGGAGGCAAACGTCGCCACCTAATCTTCGGACGCAAGAAGATGGTTGAGCAAGCTCAAATCCTCTTAGCAAGAATGTAATACACCAGCTCGCGCACTGTCGCGAGCTTATTCTTTGTACCAAAACAATCCTCACGCAAACGTTTGCGCAATATGCGTGACAAACTGCAAAGTTACTGGTATAAAGCTCACAAAATTTAGAAACTCAATTCAGGAGAACACCATGGAACTGTCAGCATTGACTGCTGTTTCACCAGTAGACGGCCGTTACGGAAGCAAGACAACTGCACTTCGCAGCATCTTTAGTGAGTTTGGTCTACTAAAGTACCGCTCTATCGTTGAAATTCGTTGGCTACAAAAGCTTGCGGCAACAGACGCAATCGCAGAAGTACCGGCATTCAGTGCAGAAGCAAACAAGTTTCTAGATGAACTGGCAGCAAACTTCTCTGAAGAAGATGCAGCACGCATCAAAGAGATCGAGCGTACGACTAACCACGACGTTAAAGCGGTTGAGTACTTCCTAAAAGAGAAAGTAGCTGGTGTTCCTGAGCTTCACGCTGTAAACGAGTTCATCCACTTCGCATGTACTTCAGAAGACATCAACAACACCTCTCACGCTCTAATGCTAAAAGAAGCTCGTGACGAAGTGATTCTTCCTGAAATCCAAAACATCATCGATGCTATCAAAGCACTTGCTGTTGAGTACCGCGACATCCCTCTTCTATCTCGTACACACGGTCAGCCTGCTTCTCCATCAACAATGGGTAAAGAGATGGCAAACGTGGCGTACCGTATGGAGCGTCAATACAAGCAAATCGCGAACGTTGAAATCCTTGGTAAGATCAACGGTGCTGTAGGTAACTACAACGCGCACCTTTCTGCTTACCCAGAAGTTGATTGGCACCAGTTCTCTGAAGAGTTCATCACTGAGTCTCTAGGCGTAACTTGGAACCCGTACACAACTCAAATCGAACCACACGATTACATCGCTGAACTATTCGATGCAGTTGCACGTTTCAACACAATCCTAATCGACTTCGACCGTGACGTTTGGGGCTACATCGCTCTAGGTCACTTCAAGCAGAAGACTATTGCTGGTGAGATCGGTTCTTCAACTATGCCTCACAAAGTTAACCCAATCGACTTTGAGAACTCTGAAGGTAACCTAGGTCTAGCTAATGCTGTATTCGGCCACCTAGCACAAAAACTGCCTATCTCTCGCTGGCAGCGTGACCTAACTGACTCTACGGTTCTTCGTAACCTAGGTGTTGGTGTTGGCTACGCGATCATCGCATACACTTCTACTCTGAAAGGTATCAGCAAGCTAGAAGTTAACCGTGAAGCACTGCTTGCAGAGCTAGACCAAAACTGGGAAGTTCTTGCAGAACCAGTACAAACAGTAATGCGTCGCTACGGTATCGAAAAACCATACGAGAAGCTAAAAGAGCTAACTCGCGGTAAGCGTGTAGATGGCGAAGCAATGCGTAACTTCATCGACGGTCTTGAGCTTCCAGAGCACGAGAAAGCACGTCTGAAAGAAATGACGCCAGCTAACTACATCGGTCAAGCAATCGAGCTGACTGACAAGCTGTAATTCAAGATTCGAATACAATGATATGAGAAGGCTTCCCTTGTGGAAGCCTTTTTTGTATCTGTTAGCAGTTGCTAACGACGTGAGTGGCAAACCTAAACTGAATTAATCTATTAATACAGACGTAAGCCTAAACAACCACCAACCGGGCGCGTTAAAGCAGTGCATTCACCAATAAATAAACTCCTTATTTCAGTAATAAAAAAGGCCTCCCGAAGGAAGCCTTTCAATCACAAATCTCTTTAAGATTACATGTTACGTAGAGATGCAATACGCTTGTCTAGTGGTGGGTGGCTCATTAGCAGCTCACTCAGAGACTTCTTGCCATTGATACCAAATGCCATCATCGAACCTTCAAGCTGTGGCTCGTGACTTACCTTTAGACGCTCTAGAGCAGCAATCATCTTCTCTTTACCCACTAGGCGCGCTGCACCTGCATCGGCGTGGAACTCACGGTGACGGCTGTACCACATTGTGATGAAGCTCGCTAGGAAGCCAAAGATTAGCTCAAGAACCATAGATACGCCGAAGTACACCATCATGTTGCTGCCACCCTCTTCTTCGTTGTCATTAGAAGCAACGATGTTCGCGATGAAGCGAGACAGGAAGATAACGAACGTGTTCACAACACCTTGCATTAAAGTCATTGTCACCATATCACCGTTTGCGATGTGGCTAACTTCGTGAGCAAGTACCGCTTCAGCTTCGTCACGAGTCATGCTGTGCAGTAGACCTGTTGATACCGCAACCAGTGAATCATCGCGTTTAGCGCCTGTAGCAAATGCGTTGATGTCTGGTGAATCATAGATAGCGACGGTTGGCATGCCGATACCTACTTGTTGAGCTTGGCGGCTTACTGTTTCCATCAGCCAATGTTCTGTTTCATTGCGAGGGCTCTCAATCACCATACCGCCAACAGAACGTAGAGCCATTCCTTTTGACATCATCAAAGAAATAAAAGAACCACCGAAACCGAATACGGCAGCCATCACGAGCAATCCTGAAAGGCTGCCAGGCTGCATCCCCGTTACAGCGTATACAATATTAAGAACAACACTTAGTACCAATACAACCGCTAAGTTGGTTGCAAGGAACAACATTACTCGCTTCATTACTTATCTCCGCATGAAAGCTGTTTTATAAAAACTTATCATTATAGACAAAGCCAACAGGATGAATGTCGCGCTTTGAACACTTCTATTTACTTATACATATAGTCTAAGAATTAGAAAACAAGGTTAAGCATTAAATTGCAACATTTAATTACTAGACCGTATTCGATTTAGACTTGGGTATTAGACCTAAGTCGTATAGAGAACATCGACTGATCCGTTTACAGTGTGCCTAGATGATTTATTGGCTAGTCCGAGTAACAAAAGGAAAGGATCATGGTTGAAGGTACTAACACTCAAATGGCTATTGATTTACTGTGTTGTCACTTAGGTATCACTGAAGAAGAAGCAAAGAAACAGATTGGTATCGTGACGCCAGAGGCTGCGCAAAATAATGTTACAGAGACACAACAAGCGTTGATGGGTCTAACTAAAGACCACTAATACCGCTTAGCGATCTTCTGGCTTAAGAGATCGACAGATAAACGAAAGGGCTGCAATTGTGCAGCCCTTTTCAATTTTTAGTCTTCAGCGAATGACTTATAGAGCCATTAGAGGCTGAACATCAATGTATTTACCAATGTTCTTCGATTTCGCTTTTGGTACATATGGGATCTCACCCAATTTCGGAGCACCTAACTTATCTTCTAACATTGCGATGATGTCAGCGTAATGCTCAGTACCTGGGTTAATTCGGTTTGCAACCCAACCAACTAGGTTCAGGCCATCTGCACGAATGGCTTCTGCGGTTAATAGAGCATGGCTTAGACATCCCAGCTTAATACCCACAGTCAATACAACTGGAAGCTGCTCTTTCTTAACCCAATTAGACAAGCACACGTCATCAGATACCGGTACGCGCCAGCCACCAGCGCCTTCAACTAGCACAAAGTCAGAGTTCTGCTTATGTTGCTCTAGTTTTTCAGAAAGCACCGCTTCATCAATTACAACACCATCACGCTTAGCTGCGATGTGAGGAGAAGCCGGAAGCATCAATGCGTATGGATTAACATCATCGTACTCGATGTCTTGAGTTGCCGCTTCTTGAAGATGAAGAGCGTCGCTATTACGCGCGCCTTCTGGGTATTGCTCACAACCCGCAGCGACTGGTTTGTAGCCAATCGTTGAAAGTTCTTTCGCGGCAAAAGCTTGTAGGATCGCTTTTGAAACCACGGTTTTGCCCACTTCGGTATCCGTACCTGCAATAAATAATGCATCAATCATAATTGAATAACCCCTAAACAAACTTGATATGTTGCTGGTAAGAAACCTTGATGGTTTTGAAATGTTCGATACTCTTGCTCGACAAGCTGCAGCATTCTTCTACTGGTCAGACCTTGTGAGCGCCCACTTACGTGGTTGGCACCAATCCCCTTAAGGTCGCGCATTAATTCAAACGCTGAATCGTACCATACTGTGATGGAGGGCAAGTCTAGTAGATGGTGGACACAGCTAGATTGCGCTAACGCAATTTTTACCTGATTGGCGGTAATAAAGTGGTTGACGTGTTGATGTGAGTCAATTTTACTCCATGCCTTTTTCAGCTCAATCAGAGAACCATCTAGCAAGGTGGAAAAAGCAATAGAGCCACCTTGGCGCGTCACTCTCTTCATTTCTCGCAATGGCATGGAGAGATCATCACACCACTGTAGAGCCAAGCTAGAGAACACCAAATCAAAACGGTCATCCTCAAATGGTAAGGCTTCAGCATCCGCTTGCTGATAAACAGCTACGCCATCTCCACATCTCTGTTTGGCTTGTTCTAACATACCTAATGACAAATCGGCGCAGACAACCGTAGCTCCTCGCTCAATAAGTCGTTTGGAGAAATAGCCTGTCCCACACCCTAGATCTAATGCCTGGTAACCAGTTAGATCGTTAGGCAACTTATCGAGAAGGCGCTGACCTACGTCACGCTGGAACTCAGCATGTTTGTCGTAATTTTTAGCAGCTTTTCCGAAGGCATCTGCAATCGCCTTTTTATCTTGGACAGTGTAATTATCTACGACGGCTTGCTGTGACATTTACTCTACCTCACGTTGCGTTTCTAACGCACTTTTTAACGAATGAGTCAGCTGGGACACTTGCTCTGGGCTATGATTGGCCGTCAATGTAATTCTGAGACGAGCAGTCCCTACTGGCACTGTCGGTGGACGAATTGCGGTCATCCAGATACCGCTCTCTTTCATTCGGTTTGCAATGTTAATGGCATGCTCTGACTGGCCAACCATAATTGGCTTTATCGGCGTATTGGTTTCGATGTAGCCCGTTAGCCCTTTTACACCTTCATGATAAATCGCCTGTAGCTCATTCAATTTATCTCTGCGCCATTGCTGGGTCTGTATCATTTGACACGCGGTACTTAACGCGAAAGCTTGAGCCGGTGGAATCGCCGTTGAGTAAACGTGATGCCTTGCGAACTGAGTTAAGTAGTCCCCGACCTCTTTGCTACAAAGAATCGCTGCTCCAGACAAGCCAAAAGCCTTACCAAATGTCACTACGAGTAACTCCGGTTTTACTCCTGCAGCCACACAGCTCCCTGCTCCGTATTCGCCCAATATGCCAATACCATGAGCATCATCGACGGCTAACCAAGCATCGCCCTGCTCAGTCACTCTAGCGACTTCATTCAATGGCGCTTGGTCACCATCCATACTAAAGACACCTTCAGTGACCACTAATGCATTTTCTGAAACAGAAAGCTGCGAAGCCAAATGAGCAACATCATTGTGCTTGAAGCGCTTCATTTTCGCAGGAGACAACGCCCCCGCTTCCATAAGCGAAGCGTGATTTAAGCGGTCTTGAATGAGAGTGTCATTTTTGTCGAGAAGGGAGAACAACAACGCTTGATTTGCGCTGAAGCCTGAGCTGAACAGAATTGCACGCTCATAGCCTAACCATTCGCATAGCTGGGACTCTAGATTTTGGTGTGCAGCGCTAAAGCCTGTCACCAATGGTGAAGCACCACTACCAGCCCCATATTGACTTAACCCATCTTGCCAAGCAGAAACCAGCTCCGGATCATTCGCTAAGCCTAAATAATCGTTGCTAGAAAAATTGCTGTAAATCTTAGAGTCGAACTCAATTTCAGAACGACTTACCGATTTAAGAACGTTTAGCTGGCGGTTAAGCCCTTGCTGAACACGGTCAGTAAGGGCTTTTTGAATACGAGAGTTAAACGCTGGCATCGTAGAACATGTCATCTTTCGTCGGACGAGCCGCAACGCGCTCAACCACTTGATCTAACAGTTCGTTTTCTTGGATTTCGTCTGGCTTTTGAGCCACTTCTTGGCTATTGATACCCAGCTTTTTGAATAGCTGCATATCTGTATCTTCGTCTGGGTTTGGTGTTGTCAGCAGTTTGCAACCGTAGAAGATAGAGTTCGCACCCGCCATAAAGCACATCGCTTGCATCTGTTCATTCATGTTTTCACGACCTGCAGACAGGCGAACCGCCGATTTCGGCATCATGATACGAGCAATTGCGATAAGCTTGATGAAGTCGAAAGATTCAACGTCATCAACGTTTTCCATCGGTGTACCTTTCACTTTTACTAGCATGTTGATTGGCACACTCTCAGGGTGAACAGGGAGGTTAGCAAGCTCAACAAGTAAGCCAGCACGGTCATTGGTGCTCTCACCCATACCAATGATACCGCCAGAGCAGATCTTCATACCTGCATCACGAACGTGAGATAAGGTATCTAGACGGTCTTGGTAAGTACGAGTCGTAATGATGCTGCCGTAGAACTCAGGAGAGGTATCCAGGTTGTGGTTGTAGTAATCCAAACCTGCATCAGCCAATTCACCCGCCTGCTCCGGCGTCAACATGCCCAGCGTCATACAAGTCTCTAGACCCATGCCTTTCACGCCTTTGATCATCTCTGTTAGATGAGGCATATCACGCTCTTTCGGGTTCTTCCATGCAGCACCCATACAGAAACGCGTAGAGCCTGCGTTTTTTGCTTTTTGAGCTGCGTCGAGCACGCGTTCAACTTCCATCAAACGCTCTTTATCAACATCAGTGCGGTAGTGAGCACTTTGTGGACAGTATTTACAATCTTCTGGACAAGCACCGGTTTTAATAGAAAGAAGTGTACTCACCTGCACGTGGTTGTGCAGTTGGTACTGTCTATGAACGAGTTGAGCTTCAAACATCAAATCCATAAACGGTTTTTCAAGCAGAGCCTTTACTTCAGCTACTGTCCAGTTATGACGAACTTCCACGTGTCGATCCTTTTCTTTTATCTTATTTTGCGCAAATCCACTTTGAGGTTTTGCATTTATGCTTGGCTAGTCTACCGACAAGCTTTAGACTGTCAACACATTGATAAAAACAAAAGTTTACAACCGGTTAATTTTCAACCAAATCAAACATGGAAATCGCTATGGATCTCGCCTTTGATCGCCAGCACATCTGGCATCCCTACACTTCGACCCTCACACCTCTGACCTGCTATCCGGTTGTTGGAGCCAAAGGGGTTTTACTAGAAATGGAAGATGGGAAGCGAGTAATTGATGGTATGTCTTCTTGGTGGTCCACCATCCATGGATACAACCACCCGGTGCTAAATGAAGCTGCGCACAGTCAAATTGATAAGGTTTCACATGTTATGTTCGGTGGTATTACTCACCAGCCTGCAATCGACCTATGTAAGAAGCTGCTGAAGCTCGCACCTAATAATTTGGAACATGTATTTTTGGCTGACTCGGGCTCAGTCGCTGTTGAGGTGAGTTTAAAGATGGCCTTGCAGTACTGGCATGCAAAAGGGCAACCGCGCTCCAAGTTTTTAACGCTAAGAGATGGCTATCATGGCGATACCTTCGCTGCGATGTCAGTGACAGACCCAGAGAACTCAATGCATAGTCTGTACAAAGGATTCCTGCCGGAACATATCTTTGCAGCTTCTCCAAAAACTGGTTTCTGGGATAAATGGAACCCGGGCGACATCAACAGCTTCAGAGAAAAACTCAGCATCCATCATCAAGAAATTGCAGCAGTGATCTTAGAGCCCATCGTACAGGGTGCCGGCGGAATGCGTATCTATCATCCAGAGTATCTAAAACAGGTGAGAGCACTGTGTGATGAATTTAATGTGCTGTTAATTCTTGACGAAATTGCCACAGGCTTTGGCCGCACGGGTAAGCTGTTTGCCTGTGAGCACGCAGATATTCAACCGGACATTCTATGTGTCGGTAAAGCATTGACTGGGGGGTATATGACCCTTTCGGCGACGCTAGCAAGCAAAGATGTTGCTGATACTGTGTGTGGCGGTGAAGCCGGATGTTTTATGCACGGTCCTACCTTCATGGGCAACCCACTCGCATGTGCCGTTGGTGCAGCAAGTCTTGGATTAATCGAACAAGGTGATTGGCAGTTACAGACAAAACAAATCGAATCGCTTTTCTCAGACCTGCTTCCAAAGCTCAAACAACATGAGTTGGTCAAAGACGTTCGTTGGTTGGGCGCGATTGGTGTAGTGGAAACTCACACGCCCGTTGATATGGAAGCAATACAAGCTCACTTTGTTGAACAAGGGGTATGGATCCGACCTTTCGGAAAGCTGATTTATATGATGCCTCCATTTATCAGTGAATCGCATCATATCGAGAAATTGGTCTCCGCCATAGATAGTGCACTTCAACGACCAGAGTGTTTTCAATAAGCGAGCAATGCACTCATGCATTAAAGTATGAACGGTTGTCCGTCAAAACAACCGTTCATATCAACTGCTAACTCGTTTCTGTTAGCTCATTGTTTTTTCGAAACAATTCATCGCAACTGGCTATCTTTACTCGCTCGGCGATTAAACAAGGCGTGTTGGTGAGAGGTATGCTCCAACATTGACTGACACTCAATACACAAGCGTATCCCCTGCATCGCCAATCGTCTTTTCTCTGGGATCTCGTCACCACACTCATCGCAATAATGAGCACTTTCTCCAGTCTTGATGTTACCTCTCACACGAGAGATCTCATCGGAAATGGTATCTTGAATTTGCTGGCTAACACTGTCGTCGCCAGCCCATCCTACAGCCATATGCCCTCCTCAATATCGTTATGAGAAAATCAATTCCTACCGCGGTAGGCGACCATTATACGAGCAACATCTAATGGATATAATCTAGTGTATGAGCAAATAACTATTACCTCTTTGTAACAATAGCCAAATTCAGGCAATAAAAAACCCAGCGCAGTGGCTGGGTTTCAATATCAAAGGTTAACTCATTAACCGATGTGCGTTACGCCGCCCATGTACTTCTGAAGTACTGTTGGGATTGCGATACGGCCATCTGCTTCTTGGTTGTTCTCTAGAATCGCTACCATGGTGCGACCTACAGCAAGACCAGAACCGTTTAGTGTGTGTACAAGCTCAGGTTTCTTCTCACCTTTACGACGGAAACGCGCTTGCATACGACGAGCTTGGAAGTCCCACATGTTTGAACAAGATGAGATTTCACGGTAAGTCTCTTGAGCTGGAACCCAAACTTCTAAGTCGTAAGTTTTCGCAGCGCCGAAGCCCATGTCACCTGTACATAGAACCACTTTACGGTAAGGAAGCTCTAGAAGTTGTAGAACTTTCTCAGCGTGACCCGTTAGTTCTTCTAGTGCAGCCATTGAATCTTCAGGCTTAGTGATCTGTACAAGTTCAACTTTGTCGAACTGGTGCATACGAATAAGACCACGAGTATCACGACCGTAAGAACCTGCTTCAGAACGGAAACAAGGCGTGTGAGCTGTCATCTTAAGTGGCAGTTCCGCTTCTTCCGTAATGGTATCGCGCACTAAGTTCGTTACTGGAACTTCTGCAGTAGGGATAAGCGATAGTTTCTTAAGAGGAACGTCACTTACTTGCTCTGTTAGTGGACTTGTATGGAACAGGTCTTCACCGAACTTAGGTAGTTGACCAGTGCCGTATAGGCTGTCGTGGTTCACTAGGTACGGTACGTACATCTCTGTGTAACCGTGCTCATCAGTGTGAAGATCTAGCATGAACTGAGCAATTGCACGGTGTAGACGCGCGAATTTACCCTTCATTACGATGAAGCGAGAGCCAGAAATCTTAACCGCGCTTGCGAAATCAAGACCACCAGAAAGCTCACCAAGATCAACGTGATCTTTTACTTCAAAGTCGTAAGTCTTTGGCTCGCCCCAACGAGAGATCTCTACGTTGTCGTCTTCGTCTTTACCTGCTGGTACTGACTCGTCTGGCAGGTTAGGGATTGCCATTGTGATCGCTTCAAGCTCACCTTGAAGATCTGCTAGTGCAACTTTAGCTGCGTCTAGTTCAGAACCTAGGTTACCTACTTCTGCAAGGATGCGCTCAGCTTCTTCGTGATCGCCTTTCGCTTTTGCTTGGCCAATGGACTTCGAGCGAGAGTTACGTAACGCTTGCAGTTCTTCAGTTTTCATTTGAAGGGACTTACGTTTTTCTTCAAGTTCACGAATTGTCTCTACATCAAGGTCAAAGCCTCGACGTGCTAATTTTGCCGCTGTTTCATCCAGCTCAGCTCGAAGTAATTTAGAATCCAGCATTGCTAATCCTATGCTTTAGTTATTTGAATATTCAGTAGCTTGACCACTGAAACACCACTAAACCGCCAAAATTGATGATTATTTCACCATTTTTTAACGATTTAATCTGAATTTTATGACTAGGTTAAGATATCCAAAAAAGGCTAGTTTTCATAGCGTTTTTGTGGGCTTTTTGCGTCCAAATCCGCCAGATAATCTAGCTTCTCGCCAATCTTGGTCTCTAAGCCTCGTTTTGTTGGGAAATAGTACTGACGCTCACCCATTTCTGGTGGCAGATACTTTTCCCCTGCCGCGTAAGCCCCAGGTTCGTCATGAGCATAACGGTATTCTTGCCCATAGCCCATGTCCTTCATCAAACTTGTTGGCGCATTTCTTAAATGATGAGGCACTTCGTACTCAGGTAAGTTATGTGCATCGGTAAGCGCCTGCTTCCAAGCAGTGTAAACAGCATTACTCTTTGGTGCACAGGCCAAGTAGACAACCGCTTGTGCAATTGCGCGTTCACCTTCTGCAGGGCCAACACGAGTAAAGCAATCCCATGCGGAAATCGCAACTTGCATAGCTCTTGGGTCTGCGTTACCGATATCTTCTGATGCAATCGCCAACAGACGTCTCACGATATACAAGGGATCACAGCCAGCAGCAATCATACGTGCCGACCAATACAACGCAGCATCTGGGTTTGAACCACGAATGGACTTATGTACTGCTGAAATCAAGTCGTACCAAATATCGCCTTTGTTATCAAAACGAGCCACTTTCTCACCAGCGACTTCTGCTAGCAATTGAAGCGTAATTGACTTGCGGCCCTGCTCGTCATCCTCAGCCATATCGTAAAGTAGCTCAAGATAGTTCAGTGACATGCGAGCATCGCCATTCACTAACTCAGCTAAACGATCTAATACATTGTCTGCAAAGTGGGCACTCACATCACCTAGGCCACGCTTTTTATCTTCAATGGCTTGGCGGATCACTAGAGAGATATCATCAGTGTTGAGAGAAGTCAGTTTGTAGACACGCGCTCTCGAGAGCAAAGCGTTATTGAGTTCGAAAGACGGGTTTTCGGTTGTCGCTCCAATAAAGGTAACGGTGCCATCTTCGATATGTGGTAAAAACGCATCTTGTTGGCTTTTGTTGAACCTGTGCACCTCATCCACAAACAAAATAGTTCGACGGCCCGCTTGCTTGTTCTCACGAGCTTTATCAATCGCTACGCGAATGTCTTTCACACCCGAAGTAACCGCTGACACGCGCTCGACTTCAGCATTAGCATAATTCGCAGCCACCTCAGCTAAAGTCGTCTTTCCGGTACCCGGTGGCCCCCATAAGATCATGGAGTGAATATGCCCAGCTTCGAGCGCTCGACGCAGTGGTTTACCCGGTCCCAAAATATGCTGTTGACCGATGTATTGCTCAACCGTTTCTGGTCTCATACGAGCAGCAAGGGGACGAAAATCTTCGTCCCCCGAAAAGTCTAAACTGTAGTTACTCAATGGCTATCTCTTGATTCGCTATTAAATTGGACAACACTAAAGAATCAGTTTCTTTGGTCGTCAACTTCGACACCCTCTGGGGCGACGAAAGTAAAACGATCGCTGCTTGGCTTGCCCAGTTCAACATTACTGAATGTGAACTCACCTTTTTGACCGTCCTGCTCAATGACATTAAAGCCTTGAACGATGCCTTTGTCGTTGATCTGAATTTGGAAATCTCCTTGATTCGAATCAACAGCCGTTGGCTTGAGTGTAAATTGGTTACCCGATTGGGTTACATCGTAGTTATCCCAATCACTCTGTTGGTTGCGAGTAAGCAATACAAATGGAGTTTGCGCCGTTGCTTGTTCTTGCCAGTAGATACTGACTTGCTCAATGAATGGGCTGTAGTACCAGAGACTTTGACCATCAGAGACCAATAGATTTTCATCTGGGAACGTTGTTTCCCAGCGGAATAAGCTTGGACGTGCAATTTCTACTGTACCCTCTCCTTCCATGACAACATCGCCATCAGGGCTTGTGACAACCTGTTTGAAATCAGCACTAAAACCTGCGTTTAGCGCCAGTCGGTTGCTCAGTTCTTCCTTCGGTGAAGCGAAAACGGAAAAACTCATAAATAGAAGTGCGAGTGCTTTTTTCATTAATTATCCTGTTACAAGGTAAATCGGTCATAAAGCTATGACCGATTATTAAGAGTTGAGTTCCTATCTACGCAATTAAGCGATTACTCTTTCGGCGGTGCTGGCGCTAATACCTCACGGTTACCATTGTGCCCCGGTGGGCTCACAATACCTTGAGCTTCTAACTGCTCCACAATACGAGCTGCACGGTTATAACCGATCTTAAATCGACGCTGAACACCCGACACGGAACCGCGACGTGACTGAACTACATGCTCAACAACCTGATCAAACAATGGATCCACGTCTTCATCGCCTTCCATCTTCTCTCCCGGAAGCAGAGTTTCTGGAGTCTGTTCACCGTTGGTGATTTCATCGATGTAGTTCGGCTTACCACGTGCTTTCCAATCGTTAACGACAGCATGTACATCATCATCTGATGCGAATGCACCGTGAACACGAATGGTATGACTTGAACCCGGTGGTAGATACAGCATGTCACCCATACCGAGTAGTGATTCAGCACCACCTTGATCCAAGATAGTACGAGAGTCAGTTTTCGTCGATACAGTAAACGCCACACGAGTCGGAATGTTTGCTTTGATCAAACCAGTGATAACATCAACCGATGGGCGCTGCGTAGCAAGAATCAAGTGAATACCTGCTGCACGTGCTTTCTGAGCTAAACGAGCAATGAGTTCTTCAACTTTCTTACCCACCACCATCATTAAGTCGGCAAATTCGTCGACAACCACAACGATATAAGGCAGTTTTTCAAGCAATGGCGGCTCAGGATCCATACTGTCGCCTGCTTGCCATAATGGATCATGAATTGGATGTCCCGCTTCCGCCGCCATTTTCAGCTTATCGTTGTAACCTTTAATGTTACGTACGCCCAACGCTGACATTAGCTTATAACGTCGCTCCATTTCGCCCACACACCAGCGCAGCGCGTTAGAAGCATCTTTCATATCGGTAACCACTTCTGACAACAGATGTGGGATACCTTCATAGATAGATAGCTCAAGCATTTTCGGGTCGATCATAATGAAGCGCAGATCTTCAGGCGTTGCTTTATACAACATACTCAGAATCATTACGTTCACACCCACCGATTTACCCGAACCCGTGGTACCTGCCACCAGCACGTGAGGCATTTTTGCGATATCAGCAATAACCGCTTCACCCGCGATGTCTTGCCCCATCACGACAGTTGTTGGTGATTTAGCATCAATAAACTGCTGACTACCTACCACATCAGAGAAGAAGACTGTTTGTCGACTCATGTTGGGCAGCTCTAAACCTACGTATGGTTTACCCGGAATAACCTCTACAACACGGACTGCCATCGCAGACAATGAACGTGCTAAGTCCATAGATAGGCTTGAGATTCGACTCACTTTCACACCCGGTGCAAGATCAAGTTCAAATCGAGTAATAACTGGACCAGGGAAAATATCCACCACCTCAGCTTTAATCTTGTAGTCAGCGAGCTTTGACTCAACCAGACGAGCGATATCTTCTAGAGCATCGCGGTCAATAAAGTTGTCACGCTTCTCAGGGTGATAGAGTAGCTCTAAAGTCGGCATCGGAGACGTCGGCTTAGGCAGATTAGGCTCTTTTTGAACCAAGAACGGATTTTGCGCCGCCGCCATATTCGCCTGAGCTTCAGAAACAATATTCTGGAACGCTGCAACATCTTGGTCTGGGTGTGCTGGTTCTTCTTCCGTTACATCTTCCCAAGGCAAGTCAATCGCCTGCTCTTCAACTTTATCTACTTCAGTATCCGTTTCGTTCCAATGACTTTCGTCAATACCAGATTCTTGACGAGGTGTCTCTTCAAAAGCCGTTTCTTCAACAATCTCATTTTCAACAGCAGGTTGCTCAATGAACATAGGTTCTGGAACAACTTCTGGCTCTGGGTCCGAGGTAAACGAGACTTGTTCTACTGATTCAAGATTCTGTGCCGGATCTACACTATGCTCAGGTTCTTGTTCAACAACAGGCTCTGGCGTAACCTGAGGCTCCGCAGGCTGCTCTTGCATATATTCTTGATAAGCTGTTTGCGAATGATGAGCTTCTGCTTGCGCCTGCTCGGCTAAGTCATCCTCATCCATCGCAGCATGCTCTAGCTGCTCTATTGTTGCATTCAGCTGCTTAGAGCGCTCTACACTTTCTTCCAATGGCTCTTCCGGTGCATGATAAACTGGCTCAGGTCTTTCAACTGGCTTAGGTGCTTCTATTGGTTGCGGCTCAACGATCTCTTGCATAAACGCAGCTGATTCTGTAGGAGATGTTTTAACTGCAGCTTCAGGCGCTTTTTCAGGCATATGAATATTGAAGTGGCGCTTAGGCTCTTCTGCCACAGGCATTTCAACTTCTGGTTCAGCGGTTGCCGAGAAGTGTAGGCTAGGATCGCTCGTCAGTGGGTCATTTGCTTCTTCAATCTCTTCAGCAACACCCTCAATTGGCGGATTCGACGCCTCAAGTTGTAACTCGTCGTGCTGCTCTGTTTCTCTCAGTTCCGGCTCCATAACCTCTTGGTCGTGGCCACGCACTTTATTCACAAGCGCGGTAAATAGGCGGATTGCAGAATCACCTAACCACTCAACTATACTTAACCAAGAGATGCCCGTTAACAGAGTGAAGCCCGCTCCCCACAAAAAGAGCAGTACTAATGTAGAGCCTAAGATGTTTAACGTTGGCAACGCTAAGCTTGTTAGAACGTCACCAATCACACCACCTGATGAGAAGTACCAGATATCGTCAAAGTTGATATCTGCCAAACCACAACTAGTTAATAGAAGAATCGTGAGGCCAAGTAAGCGAGTACCCCATAACATGAAATCGATGGTTTCATCTTCGTCGCGCTTGCGGAAAAGAACCCATGCCGCCAACGTAATAAGAATAGGGAGAGGGTAAGCTAGAGAACCAAAGACAAAAAACAGGGTATCCGCTAACCAAGCACCAACATAGCCACCTGCGTTTTGAATGTCGCCACCCCAAGCCGTTTGAGACCAAGATGGATCTGCTGGATTAAAAGTCAGCAGTGCGACGGCAAGAAGAATTGAAAACAGTACGCCTAGAATCAGGCTGCACTCTTTTAAGCGTTGCGTACCCGTCAAACGAGAAGACTGAGGCTCTTCACTCGTTTTGATGATTGTTTCGACTTTGTTGCCGCTCTCTTTGAACATAAACCAGCTTTATAAATGTGTTTGATAAAAACTACTGTTGATTTAACCATATCAAACGGAAAAACCCAATTCCAGAAAGCAAGAAAGCGGAAACTAAGTTCCGCTTTCTTGCTGTTCGACCATTGATGATTAACGAGTTTTAATCACCAGCTGGTTGGTTTGTTTCACTTCTTCCATTACCACGTAAGTACGAGTGTCGTTAACACCAGGTAGACGCAATAGCGTATCACCTAGAAGTTTACGGTAAGCACCCATATCCGATACACGTGTTTTTAAAAGATAGTCAAAGTCACCCGACACTAAATGACACTCTTGGATGTCGTCTAGTTTTTGAACGGCAGTGTTAAATTGTTCAAACACATCTGGCGCACCGCGGTTCAATGTGATTTCAACAAACACCAATAGTGATGCATCTAAGTACTGAGGATTAAGCAGCGCTGTATACCCTGTAATGTACCCTTGACGCTCCAAACGACGAACACGTTCAAGACACGGAGTCGGAGAAAGACCCACACGTTTTGAGAGTTCAACGTTCGAAATACGACCGTCTTTTTGCAACTCATTAAGAATGTTGCGGTCGATACGGTCTAGTTCCTTGGACGGCTTCTTATAGTTGTCTGCCATTTTTTATTCCACCTTATTACTTCCTTGCAAAAAAATATACTACAACTTTTTAATATTCAGTATCAAATTTTATCTCAACATATCTATACTAGATATTAATTCGACAGAATTACCCTACACACAGTTAATACAACTACTATAGATTATACAACCAAAATAAAATGAGGATTCAGGATGATTATTGGCGTACCTAAGGAAATCAAAAACCACGAGTACCGTGTTGGTATGATCCCAGCTAGCGTGAGAGAACTAATCTCACATGGTCACCAAGTTTTTGTTGAAACCAATGCCGGCAACGGTATCGGCTTTTCAGACGATGATTACATCGCTGTAGGCGCATCCATTCTTCCTACTGCTGCTGACGTATTCGCGAAAGCAGATATGATTGTAAAGGTTAAAGAACCTCAAGCTGTCGAGCGAGCTATGCTTCGTGAAGGGCAAATATTATTTACTTATTTACACCTTGCACCAGATTTTCCACAAACTGAAGAGCTTATCAAGAGCAAAGCTGTCTGCGTAGCCTATGAGACTGTAACAGATAATATGGGTCGCTTGCCACTATTAGCGCCAATGTCTGAAGTTGCAGGTCGCATGTCTATTCAAGCGGGTGCACAAACTCTTGAGAAATCTCACGGCGGTCGTGGTCTTCTACTTGGCGGCGTTCCAGGTGTTGAGCCAGCAAAAGTTGTTGTTGTCGGCGGCGGCGTAGTAGGTGCTAACGCAGCTCGTATGGCTGTTGGCCTACGTGCAGACGTAACTATCCTAGACCGTAACGTTGATACACTTCGTCGCCTAGATGAAGAGTTCCAAGGCCGCGCTAAAGTGGTTTACTCGACTGAAGACGCTATCGAGAAGCACGTTCTTGAGGCTGACCTAGTTATCGGCGCTGTACTAATCCCAGGCGCAGCTGCTCCTAAACTAGTGACTAAAGAGCACATCGCTAAGATGAAGCCAGGCGCAGCAGTAGTTGACGTTGCAATCGACCAAGGCGGTTGTTTCGAGACTTCTCACGCAACAACACACGCAGAACCAACTTACATCGTTGACGACGTAGTTCACTACTGTGTTGCTAACATGCCAGGTGCCGTTGCTCGCACTTCAACATTCGCACTAAACAATGCAACACTTCCTTACATTGTTAAACTAGCGAACAAAGGCTACCGTGAAGCACTTCTAGAAGACAAAGGTTTCCTAGAAGGTCTAAACGTTATCCACGGTAAAGTAACTTGCAAAGAAGTTGCAGAGAGCTTTGACCTAGAATACGTAGATCCAGCTGAAGCTATCGCAATGTTCAACTAAGAAGATTGCTAGACAGTTTTGACTGACTAGAAATGTAAAAGCCAGCTTGATTCTTTTCAAGCTGGCTTTTTTATATCTTATAGCTGGCAACACTAGTTGGCGTCTACTTTAGCTATCCGACTTCCAGCCTCGAATCAGAATATTACGTGGCGTGATGTGTCTTTCGCAAAACTGCTCAATCGACGTTTGGTAGCCCTGCTCCTCTAGGTAGAGCGCCCTATCCAAAGTTAGCCATATCTCTAATGGTCTTCTAAACACTTGCTGTACCAAACTCAGTCGCTCCATATCCCAGAAAAGCTGCTCACCTAACCTTTCATATAACTCGAAATCTAGCTCGCTAGGTAAAACGATCTCTTTCTGATTCACTGCCCACCAGCAAAATGCTTCAAACCCCTGAGACAATTCTGACTTTTTGATGCTCGGAACTGGTAAATACTCTACAACTCCAAGCTCACGCTTAATCAGTTGACCAAAGCCCAATCGAAAGCTCATCTCCAATTGACGATGCCTCTTAACACGCTCTCCTCCAGTGACAGTTTCCTGCAATGGAATTCGCAGGTCAGATTTCGAAAGAGAAAGTTGTGCAGACTGCGCCAATTTTGACATGGCTTGATAGCGTTCGGACTGAATCAAGTGGTAACAACATGGTGAGACCGTAACCGCAGGAAGCGAGTGGCTCACCGCCTTATTAAGCAAGGTGACGTGCAAATCACCACAAGCGTGAAGTGCGACCGCATGTTGATTGTGGTTAAACACCTTATCGGAGTCCTCAGAAAAAGCGTCCCCTTGCACGAATTGCATCGGCAGCTTCTGCGCATCAGCAATCGCTTGACCACTGTCACACAGCGATTGCTGCCATTCAAAGCTGGTCACTTGTTGCTGTGATTGCTGCGATAAGATTCTTCCAAGAAACCCTTTACCAGAGCACCATTCAAGCCACTCGGTTCCTTTATGATGGTCCAATACTGCTTCACTCATCGACATGATCTGATCGAGTTTACGCCCAGGGATTCCAGTGTCCGTCCCTTTAGGGAGATCTAGCCCTTTTCTCTCCAATGTCGATAGCTCAACAGCTTCAACAACTTGAGATAATTTTGGGAAAAATGCGTTCAACTCTTCTATTAAAGATGCTGGCTGCTCTTTGAAAGCCAAGACCTGGTCATTACTAAGCGATTGTAACCAAGTAAACAGAGGTTCATTGTGGCTACGCCAAGGAAGCTCATCTTGCTGGCAGAGATGGAACGGCTCAGAACGCCAATAAACCTGGTGTTGATGAAGAAAGGAATCAAGAATTTGGAATTTGGATTGCATGCGGCCCCCTATAATGGAGGGATTGTAGGTGGAAGCCATGCAAATAGAAAGTACTGGTGGACATCTGAAGTAATCAGGCCCACTCAAAAAGCAGGCCTGAATGTCATAGTATCTATCTTACCGGAAGTTCGATGTCTTTAAACATCTCTTCAATTTCTTCATTTGATTTCAACGAAATCGCTTGTTCAACGACAGGGCGCGTTAAGTGTGGTGCAAAACGCTCCATAAAATCGAACATGTACGAACGTAAGAAGGTACCACGACGGAAGCCGATACTGGTCGTGCTCGCACCAAATAGGTGGCTCGCATCAATCGCCACTAGGTCTGTATCTTGCTCCGCATCAATCGCCATACTCGCAATAACACCCACACCAATCCCCATACGCACGTAAGTTTTAATTACATCGGCATCGGTTGCAGTAAACACAACACGTGGTGTTAATCCGACTTTGTTAAACGCAGTGTCGAGTTCTGAACGACCAGTAAAACCGAATACATAGGTCACTAGCGAGTATGCGGCTAAGTCTTCGATGGTTACGTTCTGTTTTTGCGCCAACGGATGGTCTTTCGTCACTACTATTGAACGATTCCAGTGATAACACGGCAACATGATCGCGTCTTGATAGAGATGAAGAGCTTCTGTTGCAATTGCAAAGTTCGCAGTACCCTTCGCCACAGCTTCAGACATCTGGCTTGGCGTGCCTTGGTGCATGTGAAGTGATACTTTTGGATAACGAGCGGTGAAGCCTTTAATCACGTCAGGCAACGCATAGCGAGCTTGAGTATGAGTAGTTGAAATGTTCAAAGTACCCATTTCTGGGTGAGTATGTTCGCCAGCTACCGCTTTGATACTCTCAACGCGAGCAAGAATTTCCTGCGAGATTCGAACAATGTCTTCACCCGCTTGCGTCACTTGAGTCAAGTGCTTGCCACTACGCTCGAAGATCTGAATGCCTAATTCGTCTTCAAGCAAACGAACTTGCTTACTGATGCCCGGCTGAGACGTATAAAGACTCTCAGCTGTCGCAGAGACATTCAGGTTATGGTTGACTACTTCAACAATGTACTTCAGCTGTTGTAACTTCATCGGTGACCTCGTAATCCTTTACTCATTTCAGTGCTAACTTATTAAGAAAGTAAGCGAGTTAAACTTAGTGAATATAATAAATAGTTATAACGCCTTACTGGCAAAAATGATAGGAAAATTGAGTTTTTATAGAGCCTGATATGAAACCGTCGCCACTCCTTTGTAATCAATCCCTCATTATCAGTAAATAGTTTTCACTTTTTGATTACGTAGCAACATGAACAAGAGATAATAGCAAATCAAAATTTACAAGGCAGATAAGCGATTTACGGGTGTAGATACTCTATGGAATCGTGTATCCTCTGAAGTTAGCGATAGAACACAACAAGCAGACGCAATTATATGAATATTGGTTTAATTATTGCCTTAGTAGCCATTCTTTTGGTGTTGGTATTGGGCTACAACATCATGCTTCAGTACAAAGTTAAGGTGGAAACAGCGAAGAAACAGGAATCTTCTCGTTATTTGACCATTATCGATGGAACGGAAGAGCTGATTGGTAACGCGCATCACATGCCGTTTAGCCAAGACCTGCTGGTGTGCTTAAACACACGTATCCTCGATTCGCTTGAAAACATGTATGAGTTGGATCCCAAAAACAAACAACTTGCCCAACGCATTGAGAGTGTGAAACAACAGATCACTCAGCTAAAAGAGAACTATCAAGGTGGTGAAAGCACTGCTTTCCGCGTCCCTAGTAGTGACAAGCAAGCCATTATGATGTTGAAGTTGGTTAAACGCCTACGTGATACCATTCGCAGTGAACACAATAAGGGTCGTTTTGAAACTCAAGCTTACGTTGCAGAGAATGCTCGCCTAGAGACTATCCAGATTCGAATCAACATTGAGAACGTAATTAAACGTGCTAACGACTCAATTGCTCGCGGCCAACCCGGTACAGCTATTCAACTGCTTCGTAAGGGTATTGACGCACTGACCACGAAAAATGACCCATATTCGAACCAGGCTCGTGAGAAGTTACAAGAGATGCTGAACGAACTTGATCAAAAGCGCCAAGATCGCAACGCACAAGAGCTTCAACAAATGGAGTCCAAAGAACGCGAAGACGATATGGATGCGCTATTTGGTCAGAAGAAGAAGTGGTAATCCCTCTCATCTAATACAACTCCCTAAGGCTGCCTCACTGGCGGCCTTTTTTACACCAAGAAAGCCCCTCCTAACCTTAATGTTCCTGTGGTAATATCTCGTTTTTCCAAAACTACTCAAGCTCTAGCATGTATCAAGAACTATTAGCTCCTATTCACTCCTTCCTTAAAGCCGAGACGCCAGACTCTTGGATCGACGAAGCCAAAAAGCCAGAAAACCTGCATATTATTTTGCGCGATCACATGTTGTGTGAGCTAAAAGCTGCTCAGAGTGCCCTATTTCTGATTCGCAAATATGCGGTTGATAAAGAAAGTGCAATTCAGCTAAATGAGTGGATTAAGCCATACGAAGAGTTCGCCTACCGTCGCAAGGGAGATTTGGAATCGCTGCGTGGTAAGAGCAACGCATCAAAGCAGATCACAGCCAAAGAAGGTTGTGCTTATGGCGACGATCTCATCGACAAAATGGTACTGCTGATCAAAGAAGAACTGCACCACTTTTACCAAGTGATGGAGCTAATGGAAAAGAAAGGTGTCACATATCAACCTATCGAAGCGGGTCGCTATGCCAAAGGGCTAATCAAACATGTGAAGACGTATGAGCCAGACACCTTAGTGGACAAATTGATTATCGGTGCGTTTATTGAAGCGCGCTCGTGTGAGCGATTTGCCAAGCTCGCACCTTTCTTAGAAGAAGATATGGAAAAATTCTATGTTTCTCTTCTTCGTTCAGAGGCTCGTCACTACCAAGATTATCTAGATCTTGCCGAACAAATTGCAGGTAAAGATATTTCCGAGCGTGTCGCTCACTTCGCACGTGTAGAAGCGGAGCTCATTACATCAGAAGACTGCGACTTTAAATTCCATAGTGGCGCTCCAGTTATCGCTGCTTAGTGACGTTCAACTGGAATATTAACGTACAAAAGAAAAGGCTCGCAAATGCGAGCCTTTTGTTATTTCTAATGGAAATTTACCCGTTAAAAATCTTCAGCATTTGGCAAGCGATCAAGCAATTCGTAATACTTACCTGCAACGCTCGCAATGTCACCACTCTGGTAGGCTTTGATCATATTAAGATCTTTCGCCCACAGGTCTTTGTCTGCATCTGAAGCCGCAACATAGCCCGCATATAGGTTATCTACAGCCGACATCATAGAATCACCTAAGTCATTAAAGATTAGAATCATCGCATCAGAGTATGCAGCATATGCTTTTGAAACCGGCTGAGCTTCACCACCTTTATACTGAACAGTACCTGCTGATGCGTCGTAGACAACGTCGCCCGAAGCAATACCTGCGTCGACAAAGTTGTTAAACGACGTTGCAAAGCTTAAGACTCCTGCTGCGATATCAACATCAATGTTCGTCTTCATAGCATTCACCATCGGTGCATCAAGTAACAAAACGGCATCATGATATTGAGGCAGGATATCGGTTCTGAAAGGACCCCATGCTGTTTCAACATTGGTCACAATCGTTGCAAGTTCCGTAGAATCATAGTTATCTAGGTAGACTTTCAAAGCGTAGCCATCAGAGCTGACTAGCTGGTTGGCATATTCATAAGCCAGCTTGTTTGCCTTGGTCGCCACGTAAGTTTCACCATCAATCACAAACTCAACTTTTTCTCCAGCAATCAAGCCGTAACGGTCTTGTTGTTTAGTGAATGCATCCAACTGAGCCTTACCTAAAGATTTCACCGTGTAGTCATTCGATTGCATTTCATCGACACCCATGCTCAAAATCAAGTCACCAATACGTTGACGGTCTCGACCAGAGATTCCAAAGAATCGCTCAATACCTCGCGGCATTGGAGGGAGTGATTCCATCTTCTCCGTAATGTGCAGGTTTACATCAACGCCATTTAGGTTGTTGTAGGCTTTACCCTCAGCATCAACCAACTCTACCGGTGTATTTAAACCTTCGTTTGAGATCATGTTTGAGATGATATCTTCGTATTGCTCTTGCACTCCAGGAAGATCTAATAGCGATGCGAAACTCACTTCATCGGTATAACGATTTGAGTAACGACGAGCTAGGAAATAGCTTGCTAACGCTTTGTCTGGCCAGCTACCTAGTACAGATACTGCATTTGACCAAGGGTAATCAGGATCAAAGCTACCAATCGAAGTCAAGAAGCGACCATTTTTCGTCTCTGCTACAGCAACATAACCACTATCTGCATCTTCGATGAATTTAGCGGCTTGCTCATCAAAACAGTTCGCATCAATCAAATCGTAGTTTGCAGGTAACAAGTGAGAGTTGTTGTTAAGAAGCTGACCAAATGAAATTACTTTTTGATCACCGCTGGCATTTTGAATCACACACTGATGTTCTGGCGTCGCTAACACATCCAAGAAGTATGCTGCTGCGTTCTTAGCGCCATCTGCATAGTCACAGAACCAATAGTTTGCTTCAGCGCCTGGTGTTGTACAGTAAGTCTCGTTAGAAGCTAATCGCAGTAAGAAATCACCCGGCTTATCCGTGGAAGATGTGTAACCAAGGTTATTGTATAGATCATCAATGCGTTCTAGATCTTCCATCTTGTCACGGATTGATGTCATCTCACGATAACGACGAACAATGTAGCCAGGGTAATCCGAAGAATACAAACCATTGGTGCTGTATTCTGCAAGGTTACGGCGATCATAGCTGTCTAAGTAGCTCTGCCATTCATATGCAACGATCTCGTTAAGACTTGTACCTTCATCAAAACGGTTACAATCACTGTTAAGAGAAACGTTACCATCGGTACAGAAACCGTAACTCTTACGTTCGATATTGTGTACATTATCTAAGTAGTAAAGTACACCATATCGCGTTTTTGCATAATCTTCAGGATCATCACTTAACGCGGCAATATCGAAACGACTGAAGTCACAGTTATAAAGAGACTTGCCAGCTTGATCGCCCGATAACGCCATGATTTCGCTACATACCATCAATGAGTCATTGTCCACATTGTTGCCAAAACGGTTGGCAAAGCTTTGCTGATACGCCTGTAGATCCGCAAGGTATTGTTGATAAGCTGCTTTCTCTTCGTCAGTACCTTCATCACCTGGATTTGCAACCGCCGTTGGCATGGCAGATGAAGAGTCTTGAATGGTTTCTACTTTACGCCCATAACCAAACTTAAACGCTGCAATATCATATAGACCCCATGTTGGCGTTTCATCCAACATGCTTGGTGCATAGTCCATGGTTGAGCTGTAAGCTGGAATATTATTTAGACCAAGAGCATGAGCCTGTTCTAGGGTGTAGTAATTTTCCTTGTCGTTCGAACCTTTGAAGTTATGACGTAAACCAACGTTATGACCCAATTCATGAACAAGTGTATTGCTGTATGTTGCAACGGTTATCGCATCAGCAGCCTCTTGTTGAAGATCTTTTGGTAAGTACTTCCAACGTCGTAGTTCTCGTGATGTTTCAACGCCATTATCATCAACCTTGATGTTAAAGTAGCGGTCGTCATCGAACTTAAGGTTATCAAGCATCGCTTTACTGGTTGAAGAGACCCACGACGCTTCAATTGGGTATGCATTGTTTTCAGACCAGAATGCCAGACGGTTCTCTTCAGCCGCTACGACATCTTCAAAGTCCATATCGTCACTGAAGTTTTTGGTAAGAATAGTCGGAGCTTGCGAAGGTGTTCGGTCACCCGTGAGCTCTTTTTTAGTCAAGGCTGGCGCTACGTCATCAACTTTAGGTAACTTAGACATTGCTGCCATAGTCGATAGCTGTTGAATACGGCTTTCTACTTCAGCAACGGCAGGAGCTGAATCATCTTCAGTCGGCAGTGCTGGTAAACCATTCAGCGACAACTCACTTCGGTTGTAAAAACGTGCTAGGTTATCCCAATAATAAGGCACACCTGTTCTGGCCACACCTGCATATTGGTTAACATGTGCTTTTATGATTTCACCTGTCACCGGGTTAGCCACTGAAGGGCCATAACCTAGCAGGCCATTCGCTAGTGGCTCATCAACCAAGTTAATAATGTTATAGCGCAGATCGCCTGGATGGATGCCTGCAGGTGCCGATGAGTTGACGATTTCAATCGCTGGTTTACCGGCATCATTACCAAACAAAGACAGCGCTTTGTTCATTTTGTCGATGGTTTGAATAGTCGAGTCTAAGAAAAGCTTATTCTTATCTTCGAAGAAGTTGTCCGTCAGATAGTATTTGATCGTACCGTTGTCTGGGTTAAATCGATTCAGATAAACAACATCACGATCATACTTGTTGGTGATCGGGTTAAGCTTTTTCGTTTGTGTAGTGAAGAAGCCTATATCGTTTTCATCACCGACCGGATACATCACAGGTTGGTAGTTGTCAGAAGCAACCACGCTTTCATGAACCAATGAGTAGTAGAAACGCGCCTTAAAGGCACCATCAACCAATGCTTCTTCTAAGCCAGACTTAGTTGAAAAATTAATGTAGTCCGAAAGGTTATCTAAATCGACTTGGAAAGTGCGCTCTAACTCGAAATTGAGAATGCCGTTTTCAGGGTCAAAATCCCAGGATATAACTTGTGCAGTACCTTGCTCAGTAATCCCATCCTTCAAGCCATAAAGATCTTCCCAGTTAAACTCAGATACGATCAGCTCTTCTGGTTTAGGTGTGAAGTGAGTCTTCTTGCGATAGTCTAAGCTTTTATCGTCATTTATCTCTTCGGTATTAGTACAGTCGTCGTATGCATCTTCCTTACAGCGGTAAGCGGCAAAGTCACCCGGAATTTGTAACACTTGTGCGAAGTTGAGAGGATCATCACTGGCAATATTATCTTCGTTTACGTTTTCACAATAGTTGTTTTCGTCTTTTGGTAACGAAGTCTCAGGGTAGTCCTTGTCAAACGCACGAACCTCTAGACCGTGTTCGGTATAACAGAGTTCTACATAACGTCCCATACCTTGTAGGAATGGAAATTGGTTGAGTGCAAATCTCGGAGCAGCACCTGTCGTTGGAACATAAAACCAACGACCGTCTTTAAGGTCTTGTACTGCAACTTCCTTAGAATCTCGCTCTTGAAGCTCGTATGCTTGGTCATCAGCACCACACCCAGCCAAAATAGCCGTAATTGCGGAGCTTAATGCAATCTTTTTAAAGTCCATATTGAATCCTTTTATTATTTTTATTTCCCTAAAATGAGAATGTTATATCTGCTGAGTAAGAGGCTTTGTCTGCATCGAATAGATCGATATTGCCCAGTGTGCCTCGTTCTGCATCTGCATATGCGCCTGACGTTGCGGCAGCTAGCGTAAATGACCAATTGTCGTTAAAGTCATACGCTCCATAGATAGAACCGCCATAGTCGACCGAATCACGTCTAGTTCCTTTGTAACTAATGGTATTTCCGCCTAAGGCATCAATTCCCAAAGTTAATTTGTCCCAGCTGTAACTCGCACCAGTAAATAGCGAGTACGTCCATTCAGTCAGAGACTTACCACCATAAGTTTTATATTTATGAAAATTCTTTCTAAGTCGGGGCGATATATTAAAATTCACTCCCCAGTGTTCGAAACTGATTGGAACAGCTAATCTGAATGCGGTTTGTAACTTATCGTTACGAGACGCTTCAGAGGTGGGAATAGTAAATTGCCCACTTGCACCTATTTTTCCACTCTCCCCAAACTCATATAACTTAGAGTGGCTTAGCCCTATAACCGAATCAGTAGCGTATGTCCCTACTTCATCGTCTAGTGCTCGATATCCACCCGAAGATATATATGCCTTCATGTTTTCGGAGAGTTTATATTTCAGTGTGCCATCCCATGAGAAGCTTCGATCTGCTCGATAGTCATCTTTGTTGTATATATTTGTCGAATAACCAGCAGTAACGGATCCGCTGATATTACAAGTTATACAAGATGCATCGTTTTCATTTTGTGTTGATTCAGCTTTATCGTTAATATTATCAACACTATTATCGCCTTCTGCGTAAACAGAAAAAGTAAACATAGTGCTTAACAATATTGCGATCGGCTTCACCTTCCACTTTATTGTGTTATGCATGCTTTTTAACTTCCATGAATGTTAAGTTCAGTCATTGAACTTATTTAAATAATCCATCAAATTTTGAGTGAACAAACACCTCAATATTTATCACTAAATATCGATAGACTTTTTAGCAACAGAACCTTGCTGCCAAATTACTTTACAATTGAATTACAAATTTTCTTTGTATTATTTTGTACAGAATTGTATTAATGCTATTTTCTCTTTGTACGCTTCCTACGATTAGGGTGTGTTATTGGTATTGCTGAAAGTAGTTTCTTTGTATATTCATTTTTAGGGTTATTATATATCTCCATTGCAGAGCTATATTCCACAATCTTACCAAAATACATTACAGCGACGTCATCCGAAACCTGTTTAACAACAGAAAGATCGTGAGAAATAAAAATAATTGCTAGATTCATCTCCTTCTGTAAATTTAATAGCAAGTTAATAATCTGTGCTTGTACCGACACGTCTAACGCTGAGACGGACTCATCACAAATAAGCAATTTAGGTTTTAGAGCGATGGCCCGAGCGATTCCGATACGTTGACGTTGTCCACCAGAAAACTCATGAGGGTAACGATCAACCGACTCTCTGGCCAAACCCACCTTATCCAACAACTCTAATACCCACTGCTTGCGCTCTTTATTGGTACCGACATTATGGATAATGTAGGGCTCTTCCAAAATCATACCGATGGTATGTCGTTGATTGAGAGACTCCATCGGATCTTGAAAGACAATCTGCATCTCTTTACGAAGTGGTCTCATCTCCCGAGCTTTCCAATGAGTGATGTCTTTTCCTTCAAAGAAAATTCGTCCAGATGTTGGTTCAAACAACTTCAATATTGTTCGTCCCAATGTGCTCTTTCCACACCCTGATTCCCCAACTAGCCCCAAGGTTTGCCCTTGGTGCAGAGAAAAAGAGACGCCGTCAACGGCCTTAATCACATACCCTTTTGAGAACAACCTTTTTCCAGAGACAAAATGCTGAGTTACGTTTTCGATTCTTAATACTTCTGACATTAAGCTACCCCTTAAACTCTGGGAACAATGAAGTATCAATAGGTTTTATCTCTATTTGTTGCTTTGGCGGATGATCCAAACTTGGCATTAAACCCAGTAAACGCTTTGTATAAGGGTGTTTCGGGTAATCGAACAGCTCGAATACATCTGCATACTCAACAATTCGCCCTCCATACATGACAGCTACGTCATCACACACCTCTGCAACAACACCTAAATCGTGAGTAATAAACAACATCGCCATGCCGGTCTCTTGTTGTAGATCTCTCATCAGCTCTAAAATAGAGGCTTGAACCGTAACATCTAGAGCCGTGGTTGGTTCGTCACAAATCAACACGTCTGGTTTGCATGCAAGAGCCATAGCTATCATTACGCGCTGTCTCATCCCACCAGATAGGTTATGCGGATATTCGTCGATACGTTTCTCTGGCATTGGAATTTTGACCTTTTCCAACATCTTGATCGCATATTGTCTTCTATCAGCTTTCTTCAACTCAGGTCGATGAAGCGCTAGCACCTCCATTAGCTGCTTACCGATACTATGTACCGGGTTAAGTGCCGTCATTGGATCTTGGAAGATGATAGAGATCGAGTTACCTCGCATTTCATACATAGAATCGGGTGGCAAGGTAACGAGATCCTGATTGTTATAAAGAATCTCCCCACCGACAATCTGACCATAAGGCTTAGGTAGCAGACCCATAATCGACATGGATGTGACGCTTTTACCACAACCAGACTCTCCAACCAGACCTAGAGTTTTGCCTTTTTTAACTTTGAAGCTGACGCCATGCAGTACCTGAACGACTTCCGAGTCAGTATCAAAAGTAACTTCTAGATCTTTTACTTCCAACACCACATCGCAATTAGGATCTTGTTTATATTCCATAGTCATACAAGCATCCGTCACAACTTAAAACGGTCATCAACAAATGAAACCGGAGTATAGGTTTTCTCTGACTTCATCGATGCTTGCGTCTCTTTCTTCAGTGAAGGATCTATCCAGAAACTACCAATATCCATCGGGTGGAAGATAGACTCTGTCTGCTTAGTCATTGGATTCTCTGGATACTGGACCCAGCGCCAATGCGCAGCGCGTGAATACGGCACCATATAGCCTGGAACGATGATATTAGCCTGTGTAACGTAATCTTGAATCTGATACGAGAGTTGATAACGCTTAGCTTGGTCAAACTCAGCATCATACGCTTCTATCAATTTATCCAGTTCAGGACTACTGTAGTTAGTGTGTGCATTGGTTTGCGGTTTATTGGCGTTGTCTGAGTGCAAATACTCCCAGTAAGAAGGGATTTCACCCGAGCCCATATTGAGAAAAGCCAATTGATGCTTTTTCTCTAGAATGTATTTAAACGCCGATGACCCATCGACCAAGTTAAGAGTAAAGTCGAGACCCGCTAACTTTGCTTGCTCTCGGAGAAAGGCAATTCTTGGCGTCCATGCGTTGTAACCGTAGGTGATAGCAAACGAAAGCCTCTGACCTTGTTTATTGATACGGATACCATCAGATCCAATGGTGTCAAAGCCAGCTTTTGCAAAGTGCTCAGCCGCTACCTGAGGGTCAAATTCTGGCGCTTTATTTGTTGGGTTATCGTACTGTCCATGTCCAAACCCGAGCCCATGTGGCTTACGAGAATAGTCACCACGCATGATGTTTTTAATCATTCCGTCATAGTCGGTAGCGTGCATTATGCCCTTACGAACATTGATATCATCGAGCAATGGTTGCGCAGTATTCATCCATAAACCACCGGCACCTTGCGGTGTTTGATTGAACCCCCAAAACTTCTGGATGTAACCATCTTTAAAGCCTTGGGAGTCAGATTTCCCATGCCAATATTCAGGGAGTACGAAATCGAAATAATCCAATTTACCTTTTTCAAAGTGCTTTAGAGCGATATCAAAGTCACGAATAACCGTAATACGCACCTTATCGACATTGTAGCGATTCTGATAATATCGATTTGAATAGCCCCACCACTTTTCACCGACATGTTTGAAGGTAACACTCTTGCCTTTTTTAACTTTATCTAAGTAATACGGGCCTGCTGTGGGTTCACTCTTGAAGTTATATTTACGGACAAAGTTATCGACCATACCGTCATTATTTGCATCTTTCTCATCCGCAAAATAGTGTTTTGGCCTTGGTTGAAAGCCGTTACTTGGCATATTGATCAACACCATTAGAGCGTCTTGGCTCTGCTCAACAGCGGTTTCTACGGCAATGGTGTATTCATCTACTTTAATCACATCAATAATGGACGTTGAAAAGAAATCGTTATACCAAGGGTCAACGATATCTTTAGAGCGATAATAAGTGAGCATAAACAGATAGTCATCTGCCGTTATTTTCTCTCCATCAGACCATGTCGCATTGGGATCAAGCTTAAAGTAGACCGTTTTGTTGTCTTCAGAGAACGCCCAATCAGTCGCTAACTGTGGAATCCACTTACCCGTATTAGGGTGTCGCTGAGCAAGCTTTGGTGCACCATCCATAAAGTAATGACGTAGCCCTGAATTTGCGTCTGGCCCAACGCTACGCAAGGTCTGAGGGAAGCTGGCCATGAATGTACGTAAGGTGCCGCCGCGTATCGCGTCTTGTGAAGCAAAAAGTGGTTCATTGTTGTTAGACAACCATTCCACGCCCTGTGGTAAAGCAGTGGTTTGCGAGAAAGCTGATGTGGATAAACCAGCCATCAACGCTGAAATACATATTGAGAGTGTTCTATTCATAATTACATCCTGTAATTGGATACTTCCTGTAAATGTCTGAATGTAGGCTTATACGTAACGTGTGAACTTTTTGGGATCAAATGCCGAGCGTATCGCTTCACCTATAAATGTCACCATGACTAAAACTGCAACGATGGCTCCGACAACTGAGATCACAATCCAAGGAGCATCTAGATTCGATTTCCCTTGCTGTAGTAATTCACCCCAACTAGGCGTAGGAGGCATGAGGCCAAGCCCTAGATAATCGAGTGCCGTCAGTGCGGTAATGTTAGCGGCAATCGTAAATGGCGCTAAAGTCACTATCATAACCATAGTATTGGGCAAGATATGATGCACTAGAATACGCGTTGTCGAAGCACCTAACGCTCGGGCTGCCATCACATATTCGCGAGCAGACTCTTTATATGTCATAGTCCTCATATACCAAGTGATTCCCATCCAGCCGAACAAAACATTAATTGCGACAAACAAGGTAAATGTTGGCTGGGTTATCGATACTAAGATCATAATCACGTACAGAAACGGCACCATCGACCAAATCTCTATTAGCCTCTGAACAAACAAATCAAACTTGCCACCAAAGAAGCCCATACAACACCCGACCACAGTACCAATCGCATAAGAGATGGCCATGGTCATTAAGGCAAACCCCATCGCTATACGAAAGCCATAAACTAAACGCGCTAAAATATCTCGCCCGATCGCGTCGGTGCCTAAATAATGTTTACTCTCAATACTCGGTGCTAGTGGTGGGAAATCGCCAGAAAAGTCCTGCTCATAAGGGTTCCAAGGCACGATGGGCATGATAACAAAGTTACCCTCGCCTTCATCCTCAAAAATCTGTTTCAAATATCTATAATCAGCCTCACTCGCATAGCTTAGCCCGAAGTCCGTCCCTGGCCTTACGTCTGAGACAACAGGAAATGACCATTCGCCTTTGTAGCTAACGAGTAGTGCTTTACTGTTAATAAAAAACTCAGCGAAGATTGAAAAAATAAGTAGGAAACTCAGGATCAAAAGTGACCAATATCCACGTTTTATCTCTTTAAAGTGTTTAATCTTTTTCTGTGTTAGTGGGGTTAGTCTTATCATGCGCCAAACCTCACCCTTGGGTCGACAGCAGCAACACATAGATCAGAGACAATATTACCAAGCATCAACATCGCAGCGTTAATAGCGACAATTCCCATAACAACCGGATAATCTCGCTCCATTATTGATTCATAACCTAATAAGCCAATACCATCGATATTAAAGATAACTTCAATCAAGAAAGAACCGGACATAAAGAATAATAATGAGTTACCAAAATGACTCGCTATCGGAATTAGGCTATTTTGTAATGCATGTTTTTTAACCGCTTGCTTGAACGGTAACCCCTTCGCTATGGCTGTTCTAATATAATCAGCAGAGAGGTTCTCCATAAGGTTATTTTTCATTGTCATCGTGAGCGTCGCAAAATCACCAATCAAATAACAAATGAGAGGAAGCACGGCATGCCACATGATGTCCTTGACTTGGTCTACCCAATTTTCATAGTCCTCAAAATCATCCCCGACGAATCCTCCCATAGGAAACCAATCAAGGTTATAGGCAAACAATGTGATTAGAAAAACGCCAACAACATATCCGGGTAACGCGTAACCAATAAATATTAAAATTGAAGACGTAGAATCAAATACTGAACCATGTTTGATCGCTTTATAATATCCAAGTGGAATTGATATAAAGTAACTAATAAAGAACGTCATGCCTCCATAAAACAACGAGATTGGTAAACGTTCAGCAATCATGTCACTCACTGGTTCGTAATAACGAGTTGATTCACCAAAATCTAATACGACAATCTTAGACAGCCAATTAACATAAGATTCTAATATAGGTTTATCTAATCCATAGAAGGCATTGAGTTCTGCAATCTGATCATCTGATAGTGATGAATTATTACCCACAACGCTTACTGCCGCACTGTCAGTTCCTGAATGCATTTTTGACAGCATTCTTTCTACCGGACCACCCGGGACGAATCGAGTAATGGCAAAAATCAAGATTGTTATTCCTATAAATGTTGGAATGACAAGCAATAAACGCCTCAATATATAAGCTAACAATTGGAAGTACTCCATACCAATTAATTACATTTAAACCACATCCTGTGGACAATCACCAACCCGTACACTGGTCCGATGAGATTTTAGTTCGTAAACTCTAGTTCATAAGAATATTGAATTAAACAATTACATCCAATTAACATTAAAAATAATCGACTCAAGTCATATTATTATAGTTAATTTGAGAAAATCGTTATGTAAAACCACAATATGTGTCGGTTTATTTAGACCATAATTAGAATAAGTAAATATAAAATCGAAGGAATATGTTGATAAGTATATATTTTAGAAAGGAAAGTTATAGAAAGGGAGTTATATAGTGAATATCACTACAAGGTGCACAGTTTAATCGTTTGCTAATTTTATTAAACGAGATAAACCATGCACCTACAGAATAATTAGTTGTTATTCATATGTAACAATTCATTGTTAATATTCTTTAACACTTCAGCTGGATCAGCAGCCTGAGTTATTGGGCGGCCAATAACTAAGTAGTCAGAACCTGATTCAATCGCTTTAGAAGGCGTCATGATACGCTTCTGGTCACCAACATCGGCACCTACAGGGCGAATGCCCGGAGTCACCAATTTGAACTCTTGGCCCAACTCACCTTTTAGTAATGACGCTTCTTGCGCAGAGCAAACAACACCATCTAAGCCTGCATTTTTAGTTAGGTTAGCGAGACGCATCACCTGCTTCTGTGGCTCAATATCAAGACCAATACCAGCAAGATCTTGTTGCTCCATGCTTGTCAGTACAGTCACACCAATCAGCAATGGACGATCTTTACCGTAAGGTTCAAGAATCTCGCGTGATGCCGTCATCATACGCTCACCACCACCAGCATGAACGTTCACCATCCAAACACCCATTTCCGCTGCTGCACGAACTGCTTTAGAACATGTGTTTGGAATGTCGTGGAATTTCAAATCTAAGAAAACCGAGAAACCACGCTTGTGTAGCTCACGTACAAACTCTGGTCCGAATAAAGTAAACATCTCTTTACCTACTTTTAGGCGACAAGATGCTGGATCGATTCGATCGACAAAGGCCAAAGCATCTGCTTGGTTGTCGTAATCCAGGGCTACAATGATTTTTTGATCGTTCATTTCATCTCCTAACGCAGTTTATTGTCTTAAATTTTACTCATAAAAATGCAGCCCGAAAGCTGCACTATTTAATTTGGTCTAACATTGACCATAAATTTATTCACCATCAAGGCCACGGATCGGCTTGATCGTCCCCCACCCCTTACACGAAGGACAGTGCCAATATAGCGAGTGGGTCGAGAAACCACACTTCCTACAACGGTAGTGAGGCTTCATTTTCAGTTGTTCACCAACCATAGATTGTAACGTGGTTAAGCTGTTCTTAGCTCGCCCCTCTTCAGCTTCTGCAATATGATAATCAATCAATCGATAAAAGCCTTTCATCGTTGGGTTTTTCAAAAGTTGTTTGGTCAAAAGTTCCTGAGCAGAGCCGATATCTTCATGCTGTGCAACTAGCTGGGCCAACATTAACTCAGCAGATACGCCTGCTTTTTTCTGAATACAAACTTTAAGGAATTCGACAAGCTGAGCTTCCTGTCCCAAGTGGTGATAACAGTCAGCTAAAGTTGGAAGTACTTCACTAATAAAGTCGATGTCTTGATCAACAACAGATTCAAGGTACTCTATCGCCTTCTTGTACTCTTCATTTGCCAGATGAATTTTGGACAATGCTATGCTGGCTCTGACGCACTTAGGATCTTCACTGAGTGCTTTCTTAAAGTGTTGTATCGCTTTGGACTTGTTACCTTCGGCTTGCTCCTGCATTGCCATTTCACACCAGAAATGAGCAACCGTGGCACGCATCTTAAGCTTCTTCTTACTGATTTTGATTAGCACATTACCGTACTGAATGGCTTTGTTCCATTCGCGGGTCTGTTGATAGATAGAAACCAGTTGTTGAAGTGCACTCTCTTTATGGTCTGGCTCATCGACGAGTTGTTCAAAGATTTTCTCTGCTCGGTCTAAAAAGCCCGATGCCATATAGTCTTTTGCGAGTTGCTGCAGTGCGAGGTTTTTTTGGTCAATCGTAAGACCAGAACGGGAAATAAGATTTTGGTGGATACGAATAGCGCGATCAACCTCTCCTCGAGAACGAAATAGGTTACCTAACGCGAGGTGTGTATCTATCGTTTCGTTATCAACTTGAAGCAGTTCAATAAAGTGGTCAACCGCTTTATCCGACTGATCTGACAAAAGTAGGTTCAGACCTGTCACATACTGACGAGATATCTGATGAGATTGCTTTTGCTTTTCTTGCTGAGCATTACGATTACCCATATACCAGCCGTAAGCAGCAGCAATGGGTAAAAGTAAGAACAGTAACTCTAACATTCAGTATTAGCCTTTCTCAGCTATCAAGCTTTTGATTCGACAGCGACTTGCTTTGATTGCTTGTTTAGCTTTTTCTTTAAACGGTGGATCTGTAGCTGAGATTTCATGTGCATACTACCAAACACAATCCATGCTAGAACAAAACCCGATACAAACACTACACCAAGTAATGTAGATAGGTGGAAGTCACCTTGGGCAAGCAGGTAATTGAAGTTCACGATAGTTTGGTTTTGAGAGCCTAAAGCCAGTGCAATTAGGAAAAGTGCAATAACAGCGACTATTTTTATAATTTTCATATTCATCACTCATTGGTTAATTAGCAGTACGATTATGCAGGAAAATTACTTATCAGACCACCATATTATGGTCATAAAAAAGCGGCATACATTGTAGTATGCCGCTTTTCAAAATTCCGATAAGTAATCTACATTCCTGTATTTACTCGTTCGCGTAGCTCTTTACCTGGTTTAAAGTGAGGAACGTATTTACCATCCAGCTCTACTTTGTCACCGGTTTTTGGATTACGGCCAACGCGAGGCTCACGGTAGTGGAGCGAGAAGCTACCAAAACCACGGATTTCGATTCGATCACCACTTTCCAATGTTGAAGCCATGTGCTCTAAAATGTCTTTTACAGCGTCTTCAATTTCTTTTGCAGAAAGATGCGTTTGCTCAGCGCATAGTCTTTCAATTAATTCAGACTTAGTCATAGTTACCCTCGTTGGTTTTCTTTTTAGAAATTATAGACCTATCGGAAAAATAAGCAAAAAAAAAGGGACCCAAAGGTCCCTTTCTTAGCGAAAAATTAAATTATTCGCCTTTAGCAGCTTTGAATGCATCTGCCATTGCGTTACCGAACGCGCCTTCGTCAGACTTGTTCAGTGAAGCCATTGCTTCTTGCTCTTCAGCTTCATCTTTAGCTTTGATAGATAGGTTGATTACGCGGTTCTTACGGTCAACACCTGTGAACTTCGCTTCAACGCTGTCACCAACGCTTAGGATTAGAGACGCATCTTCAACGCGGTCACGAGAAACTTCAGAAGCACGGATGTAACCTTCTACGCCTTCAACAAGCTCGATAGTTGCACCTTTCGCGTCTACTGCAGTTACAGTACCGTTTACTAGAACGCCTTTCTTGTTGTCAGCAACGTATGCGTTGAACGGGTCGTTTTCCATTTGCTTAACGCCAAGAGAAATACGCTCACGCTCTGCATCTACTGCAAGAACAACTGCTGAGATTTCGTCGCCTTTCTTGTACTCACGTACAGCTTCTTCACCAGCAACATTCCAAGAAATGTCAGATAGGTGTACTAGACCGTCGATACCGCCTTCAAGACCGATGAAGATACCAAAGTCAGTGATAGACTTGATCTTACCAGTAACTTTGTCGCCCTTAGCTTGCATTTCTGCAAATGACTGCCATGGGTTAGCTTTACACTGTTTCAGACCTAGAGAGATACGACGACGTTCTTCGTCGATATCAAGAACCATAACCTCAACTTCGTCGCCAACATTAACAACTTTAGATGGGTGGATGTTCTTGTTAGTCCAATCCATTTCAGAAACGTGTACTAGACCTTCAACGCCTTCTTCGATTTCAACGAAGCAGCCGTAGTCAGTTAGGTTAGTAACACGACCAGAAAGCTTGTGACCTTCTGGGTAACGCTTAGCGATTGCTACCCATGGATCTTCGCCTAGTTGCTTAAGACCTAGTGATACGCGAGTACGCTCACGGTCGAACTTAAGAACTTTAACTAGGATTTCGTCACCAACGTTAACGATCTCAGATGGGTGCTTAACGCGCTTCCAAGCCATATCTGTGATATGTAGAAGACCGTCAACACCACCAAGGTCAACGAATGCACCGTAGTCAGTAAGGTTCTTAACGATACCTTTAACTTCAGTACCTTCTTGTAGAGTTTCAAGAAGTTCGTCACGCTCAACGCTGTTCTCAGATTCGATAACAGCACGACGAGAAACAACAACGTTGTTACGCTTCTGGTCTAGCTTGATTACTTTGAACTCTAGCTCTTTGTTTTCTAGGTGAGCAGTGTCACGGATAGGACGTACGTCTACTAGAGAACCTGGAAGGAAAGCACGGATACCGTTTAGTTCAACAGTGAAACCGCCTTTAACTTTACCGTTGATGATACCAACAACAGTTTCAGCTTCTTCGCAAGCTTTCTCAAGAACGATCCAAGCTTCGTGACGCTTAGCTTTCTCACGAGAAAGTTGAGTCTCACCGAAACCGTCTTCAACAGCGTCTAGAGCTACGTCTACTTCAGCGCCAACTTCAACTTCAAGTTCGCCAGCAGCGTTCTTGAACTGTTCAGCAGGGATAGCAGATTCAGACTTAAGACCAGCGTCAACAAGAACGAAACCGTTCTCGATAGCTACTACAGTACCTTTAACGATGCTGCCTTGTTGGAATTCTGTTTCGTTTAGAAACTCTTCAAAGAGTTGAGCAAAAGATTCAGTCATTATTTAATCTTCAATAATTAAACGTCCATGGGTATCCTACCGCATGGGGTTGATAAATTCGCCGGTTATCATCCTTGCAACCAACGTTCTTGCCAGCTCGGTAAAAGTTACCCAGCCAGTTTCGATTCAATATAGTGTAGTGCTTTTTCTACCACCTGCTCAATATTCATTGAGGTGGAATCCAGCACAAGCGCATCCTCAGCAGGGCGCAGTGGCGCTACTGGGCGATTACGATCTCGGTCGTCTCGCTCTTGGATCTCGCTCAAAAGGTCGTCAAATTTAACATCTAAGCCCTTGCCTTGCAACTGTTTAAGGCGGCGATTCGCACGCTCTTCAGCACTCGCATCAAGGAAAATTTTCGCTTCAGCATTGGTGAATACGACAGTACCCATGTCACGACCGTCTGCAACAAGTCCCGGCGCTGCGCTGAAGGCACGTTGACGACGCAGCAGTGCTTCACGTACGCGAGGCAGTGCAGCAACTTTTGAAGCCGCCATACCTGTCTCTTCTTTACGAAGCTCGCCAGAGACATCTTCGCCTTCAAGAATCACTTTTACCAATTCACCCTCAGCAATAAACTGAACGTCTAAATGCGTTGCTAAAGGAACTAAAGCATCTTCAGACTCTGTGTCTACACCATGATGGATTGCAGCTAGTGCAAGCACGCGATAGATAGCACCCGAGTCTAGTAAGTGAAAACCTAACTTTTCAGCTAGTAACATACATAGGGTACCTTTACCTGCACCACTTGGGCCATCAACCGTAATCACTGGGCTTTGAGAAGGCATGTTTTACTCCACGTTTCTTCGTAAGTTTTATTCCGCACTCGCATAATACAACTGCGTTAACAGGCGGCACATTATAGAGAAAAATCAGTGTCGGGGCGAGGTAAATCTCACATTAATCCCTGTGAGCCTGATATAACGAAGTATTTATAAATCCCTCTGTTTAACTCGTATGTTTGTAGCAGCTTTAATGAAAAAGCCTCGCGAATCTGCGAGGCTTTTATAAGGCTTAAAATTGCGTTTTAAAGGGGACACATTATCCAATAATTGCTCTGACCGCTTCGAGGTCCTCGGGCGTGTCTACACCAGCAGCAGGCGCTTCTGCTGCAATATCAACATGGATTTTTTCTCCATACCAAAGCACACGTAGCTGTTCTAAACACTCTATACGCTCAAGTGTACTTGGTTCCCAATTAATGTAGGTATTTATAAAGCCTGCGCGGTACGCGTAAATTCCGATGTGCCTTAACAATGGAGACTCTGCATTTGTTCCATTATTAGCGTACGCATCGCGATCCCAAGGAATCGTGGCACGGCTAAAGTACAGTGCATAGCCATCTTTATCCGTCACGACTTTTACAGCATTAGGGTTAAACACTTCATCAACATGAGTGATTTCTACCCCTAATGTTGCCATTGGCGCTTCACTACCCGCGAGGTTATTCGCCACTTGGTTTATGATGCTCGGTGGGATAAGAGGTTCGTCACCCTGCACGTTTACAATGATATGATCATCTGGGATATTCATCACTTCGATCACTTCAGCAAGACGCTCTGTTCCAGACTCATGCTTAGGCGATGTCATGCAAACGTCTGCACCAAATGCTTTTGCTGCCTTTTCAACTCGAGCATCGTCGGTCGCGATAATGACTTTATCTGCACCAGCTTTCACGGATTGTTCATAAACCCATTGAATCATTGGCTTGCCGCCAATATCAGCTAAAGGCTTTCCAGGTAAGCGGCTCGATTGATAACGAGCTGGGATGACAACCGTAAATGACATTATTTGCCCTCATCCATTGAGATTGTGCGTGCTTCTGGCTCAAGAAGCACAGGAATACCCTCTTTTATTGGGTATGCAAGGCGATCAAGTTTACAAATCAGTTCTTGCTTATCTTTATCAAAAGTTAATTTACCTTTACACACAGGGCAAGCAACGATTTCAAGTAGACGGTGATCCATAGTATTCCATAACCTCTTTAATTTTTTGCATAACTTTGTTTTGTGATGCTTGGTCAAATTGCGCAGAAACAGGCAGATACCACCAATTATCTTGCGCATAACCTTCACATTTCACAGCATCTTTTTCTGTCATTATGATGTTCTCACCCTTTTCAGCAAGAGCGAATAACTCATCTTGGTCAAAATCTTTATGATCAGCGAAACCTTGAGTATGAACCACATCAGCACCAAGGTCTTCCAGCGTTTTGAAGAAGCGTGGTGGATGGCCAATTCCTGCAAATGCGACCAATTTTATCAGTGCTTCTAAAGAAGTCCTTTCTCCAGTCTTCAGGTTAACCACTTGGCTGGGCACCAAAGACATCGCCATTTCATTAAACTCTGGTTGTCCACCGTTCGTCACTATAAAATCGACTTCACTTAAACGTGATACTGGCTCGCGTAATGGCCCCAACGGAATCGCTTGTTCATTACCAAAACGGCGAACACCATCAACCACCACAAACTCAATATCTCTTTCTAAAGCATAATGCTGAAGGCCATCATCAGTGACAATAACGTCGACTTTAGAATCTAACAGAGCTTTAACCGCATTGGCTCTAACTGGATCTACAGCGACAGGTGCGCCCGTTCTTTTCATAATCAAACGAGGTTCATCACCACAGTGAGCTGCAGGTGTATCTTCAGATAACACCAGTGGATAACTCGGCGCTTTTGCACCATAACCACGTGAAACAACACCCGGCTTATATCCTTGAGATTGCAGCATCTCAACTAGCCAAACAACCACTGGCGTTTTACCGTTGCCACCCGCCGTAATGTTTCCTACGACTATCACTGGTACAGGTGCTCGATAACTCGCTTTAGTACCTTGCTGATACGCTTGGCGACGTCTTTTACTGATCAAACTAAAGAGTAAACTCAATGGCCACAACAGTGGCCAAAGCAGATACTTTAAAGGGTGATTATCAAACCAAATCTTTTCGACCACGGTTAACTCGTCCCTATTCACCAAACTGAATACGGTGAAGTTGAGCATAGGCTCCGTCATGCTGAATTAGCTCAGCATGAGCACCACGCTCGACGATATGACCACCGTCTACTACCAGAATCTCATCTGCTTGCTCAATGGTTGATAGTCGGTGCGCAATCACTAGAACAGTCTTATCTTTCTGTAGCTCATCTAACGCAGATTGAATTGCACGCTCAGACTCGGTATCTAGAGCCGAGGTTGCCTCATCTAAGATGAGTACAGGGGCATCTCTCAACAGTGCTCGAGCAATAGCTAGACGTTGACGCTGACCACCTGACAAGCTTGCACCGTTTTCACCAATAACAGTATCAAAACCATTTTCCATGTCCTCGATAAATTCAGTTGCATGGGCCAGTTTTGCCGCATGTTCGATCTGTTCACGGGTATACTCTTCTTCTGCAGCATAGGCAATGTTGTTCGCCACGGTATCATTGAACAAATGAACATTTTGCGAAACCAATGCAAAGTGCTGACGAAGGTTTTTCAGTTCGTAGTCACGAATGTCATGACCATCAAGCTCGATAGTACCGGAGTCAACATCGTAGAAACGGGTGAAAAGGTTGGCAATGGTACTTTTGCCCGATCCAGAGCGACCAACGAGAGCAACAGTATTACCTCTTGGTATTGCAAAGCTGACATTTTCAAGTGCTGACTTTTCTGCCCCTTCATACGTAAAAGTAACGCTTTTCACTTCAACGTCCCCTTTCACAGTTTGAGGCTGCAGTGTTCCAGTGTTTTTCTCAGTTTCCAAATCCATCAGGCTGAATAGAGTTTGGCTTGCCGCCATACCACGCTGAAACTGTGCAGTTACTCCTGTAAGAGCTTTTAAAGGACGCATCAGACCAAACATTGCTGAGAATACAACGGTAAAAGTACCCGGGGTAAGTTCTGCTTTAATTGAGTCAACACTTGCTAAAAATAAGACTACAACGATAGCTACCGACGCAATCATTTGAATAATTGGGTTAGCTGCAGCTTGTGCCGTGACTAATTTCATCGTCTGTTGTCGCATGTGATTACTTACTTTATCAAAACGCTCTTTTTCAACGCCTTGACCACCATATGTAAGAACGACTCTATGTCCTTTGAGCATTTGCTCAGAAGAAGATGTAACATGTCCCATACTGGTCTGCATATTTTTTGATATTTTTCTAAATCGTTTGGAGACAACACTGATCGCCCACGCAACAACAGGAGCTACAGCAAATAACACCAACGAAAGCTGCCAACTGTTCCAAAACATCAGCACCAATAAGCCAATAATACTAGCGCCCTCACGAACGATACTAACTAGAGCTCTGCTTGTTGCAGCAGATACCTGTTCAGAGTCGTAAGTAATACGAGACAGCAGCGAGCCCGTTTGCTCTTTATCAAAGAACGACACCGGCATATGCATAAAGTGATTGAATATCTTGCGTCGGATTTGCATCACCACATTGCCAGAAACCCAGCTCAAACAGTAGGTAGATACAAAGCCACTGACGCCACGAATGAACATCATGGCGAAAATAATAAGTGGAAGAGTTCGTAAGAAGTCTGATTCTGCGCTACCGAAACCTTCATCCAGTAAAGGCTTCAATAATGAGATCATATATGTGTCAGAAACCGCGTTAATAATTAGAGCAACAACCGCGACTGCCAGCCCTGATTTATACAATCGAATATAAGTCCAAAGTCGCTTGAAGGTAGCCCAAGTATTTTCATCTTTTTCTATAGACATGGAATCGCTTAATTTTTCTCACAATAATCTATCTATTCTACTCCCTTCCTGAGCATCTGCCTATACCATGGCTGTGCTCTATCTTGTCTAATCGAATGATAATTCCAGTCTTCAGCACTAACCCTGATGGTAATTTGACCACTTTCACCAGTATCTAACCATTTCGCATTAATCGACTGATATCTTTTAACAACCTCTTCATTAGGCATTCCCCATCGATTACCTTTTGCTAACGATGCTACCGCCAATGTAGGTGAAACAGATTCAATGAAACGGCGGCTCGATGAGGTTTTGCTGCCATGATGAGGAACAAGCATGACGTCACTTTGTAAGGCAGAACCTTTTCTCGACAACATCCACTCACTGACTAATTCGATATCACCCGTCAGCAGCATAGAAAATTGACTACGCGGGTCGAACAGTCGTATGACACAGGAATGCGGGTTATATGCGCGCTTTGTCAGCTTGGGCGGCCAAAGAGCATAAAACTCCAAGCCTTGCCAATGCCAAACATCACCAGCTATGCAGGTATACACTTGAGGTGAAACCTGCTCACTCAATCCCTGGCTACTTCGCACCCAAAAACCTGACTTCGACACCATGAGGTCATCCAAGCCTCCGGCATGATCTGAATCTAGATGACTTAATATGACACCATCAACAGGCGGATTAGACCTTTGATGCAATATTGGCAATAATGTTGAAGCGACAACTGAGCCACCTTGCCAATGATTACCTAAATCGTAGAGAAGCGTTCGCCCACCTTTTTCGATAATAACGGCTAATCCATGCCCCACATCCAGTACATCAATCCTCCACTCATTAGACGCCATCTCCGGTGCTGTTTCTCGAAGACTGACCAGTACAAGTAGCAACATGCTCACCCAAGGTCTGAAATAACGATAGATGAACAAACTGATGATTACAGCCAAGCTCAACCATTGAGCTATCTGTACATCAAGCTCCCACCAAAAGGGTATCGCCCAAGAAGACGAAATAGAAATAACTTCGAGTAGAGCATCAATAAATTCCCATAGAACCTGCACATGCTCTGATACAAAGATATGGACAAATAAGGCTAGAAAAAGCATCGGCATAACTAGAAAAGTTACCCAAGGCAGCATCAGTAAGTTATAGAAAATCGAAACAACACTTAAGCCTTGGTAAAAATAAAGAGTCATGGGTAACAACAAGAGTGTAAGCACACACTGAACTTTGACAGCCAAGATTAGCTTGCTGACAAAACCAATGTGAGAATGTTCAGAACTCGACATTGAAATTGCATATAGAACGGCCGCTAATGAGCCAAAAGAAAGCCAGAAGCTTCCAGTCAGTGCCGAATATGGCCAGATAACGAGAACAATACAAACACTCACCAGAATAAAGTTGAGACTGCTAATGCTTCTCCCCTGCCAAATAAAATAACTTCCTAAACAACACATCACTAGCGCTCTTACCGTTGGTAATGTAAAGCCAGAAAACCAACTATAGGCAAGCGCTATCGTTAAGCCTGCGACAAAAGGAGTCCAAGTCATCATCGGTGTTAAGCATCGTATACCACGCCCTAATTGATAGCCGATGCCAAAGGCCATACCAATATGCAAGCCCGAAATCGCGACTAAGTGAATCAAGCCACTGCTTTTAAGCTCTGACCACCTTTGTTGTGAAATAAAGTCTCGATATCCAAAAGTTAACGCGACGATTAAATCTCGGTTCGATAATGAGTCAAGGTTTCGCGTTATTTGATCAAACCAAATCGCGCGCCAAGATGAAGTAGATTGAATACGATATCGCGTGCCGGACTGGTAAGATGCATGAGCCACTATTTTTTGACTGAAAGAGTAGGTTTCTAAATCAAAGCCAGCCTCATTGAGCTTACCTATAATAGGTTTGATCCTGACACTCAGTTCAATTGTTTCGCCTTGAGTGACACGAAAAGGGGTAAACAGCCTAACCTTTACCCATTGCCACCTGTCTAATTTATCACCGTTAATTGATCTAACTACAATTACGCTTTCATAACCTCGGCTATTTTCACTAAAAAGGCTAACAACCGATGCATTTATGGTAATATCCTGCCCGGACTTAAAGAGTACAGTTGTTTGCTGTTTTACCAAATCACTGACCATTAAAACCACCATTACCCCACAGAGAACACCTCTTAAAGGTTGGGAAACGCTATACTTGGTTGATGCTAATAGAACGAGCAATATCACCCAAGCCCAGTTCCAATGGGGCATGACAGGCCATAGGCTTGCTGACATTAATGTCAAAGCAAAAGACAATAAAAACCAAGTATTAAACAAAAGAGTTACTTCCTATATGCCAAGAAAGTTTATTAAGCGTTTTATGCCTGACCATGAGCTCATCAAGCGTCAGAAAGCATTAAAAGTTTTTGGCAACGTGCTATATAACCCCAATTTATGGTGCTTAAATCGACGTTCAGCCGCAGGGGCGTTTGCAGTGGGTTTATTTATGGCGTTTGTTCCGCTACCAAGCCAAATGATCATGTCTGCAGGCCTTGCCGTTATGTGTGGCGTAAACCTGCCACTGGCAGTTGCCTTGGTTTGGGTAAGTAACCCAGTTACCATGCCAGTCCTGTTTTATTTTGCTTACAAGGTCGGTGCGTTCGTCATGCATGTCCCACCTCAACCATTCCACTTTGAACTTTCTTGGGACTTCATTCTTGCTCAAATGAGTACTATTGGTCCTCCGTTCCTGCTTGGCTGCCTAATCTGTGGCATCGTTTCCGCAATGATCGGCTACTTCGGAATCCGTGGGCTGTGGCGATATTCCGTTGTTAGAAGCTGGAAGAAAAGACAAGTTAGATAGGTATAAGACTGTCACGATAAGCTTCGCTTCAGTGTTAATAAAACAATGAAAGCAGAGCTGTGAAGCAAGAATTAAAACTCTGTTGCATGCTTTTTCAGTAATAGCGCTAGCAATAAGTAAAGAAAACGAAAAAGGATCCCAATTGGGATCCTTTTTTTATACCGTTAGTAAGTAATTACTTTGAACTTAGCACTGCTGCTGGATTTAGCTTCGCAGCTCGAGAGGCGGGATAAAGGGTCGCCAATAGACTCAAGACTATCGCTGTGCCAGACACCACTAACACATCCACCATATCTAGTTGTGAAGGCAAGAAGTCCACAAAATAGATATTCCCAGACAAAAACTGGTGGTCAATAAGCGCCTCTAAGCCTTTTATCAAGTGAGTGAGATTGAGTGCCACTAATACACCAATAACACTACCGACTAAGCTACCCAACACACCTGAGAATGCACCCTGCCAAACAAAAATACGTTTCACCAACCCATCGGAAGCCCCCATGGTTCTTAAAATGGCAATCTCTGAAGCTCGGTCTTTCACCGCCATCATCAGTGTTGATACGATATTGAAACAAGCCACACCAATAACCAAGACCATAACCAAGTACATGATGGTACGTACTAACTGAATATCTCGGTACAAGAAGCCATACTTTTGCTGCCAACTTCTTAGATATACATACACATCCAATTGGTTACCGACTTCGCGCACAATGTTATTCGCGTTGAGAACGTCATTTACCTTAAGTGAAACGCCAGTTACAGCATTGCCCAACTTGGCGTAGCTCTGTGCATCCTTTAACGGCACAAGCGCTAAGTTATGGTCTATCTGTCCATTAAGGGTTAATAGCCCCGCTACTTTTACTCGTACACGCTTTGGCGCTTGAACCTTAACAGAACCGTTCGCCGTTGGAATCATCAAGGTTAAGTAGTCTCCGACTTTAGCCCCAATCGTATCCGCTACTCCCGAACCAAGAATGACTTTTTGTTCACCGCTGTTAAATGATTGCCAAACCGACTTGTCGATAAAGTTGCCTAGGCTCGATACCTGTGATTCAAGCTCTGGATCAATACCACGAACTTCAATCGCCTTTAGCTCTTTTCCGCGCTCCGCTAGAGCTGTAATTTTTACGTAAGGTGCCGCAGCCAATACTTTTTCATGATTCACGGATTCGTCAATCACATGCTGCCAGCGCTCAATCGGTTCATTAACGCCTTCAAATTCACCGTGTGATATAACCGAGAGCACTCGAGATTCAAGCTCGCGCTCAAAGCCGTTCATCGCCGATAAACCAATAATGATCACCGCAACACCCACTGCGATACCCACGGTTGAAGAGAGTGAAATAAAGGAGACCATTTTATCGCGCTGTTTAGCACGGCTAAATCGTCCACCAATCAAAAGAGATAAAGAGGCAAACACTAATTCACCTCCTCATTCACATCCACCAGCAGTCCATCTTGCATATGTAGCTGGCGATCCATTTTAGCTGCTAGTTCGCCATCATGAGTGACAACTAAAAAGGCCGTATTATATTCACGATTTAGCTCTCGCATTAAATCGTAAATAGAGAGTGCCGTCGCGTGGTCAAGGTTACCGGTAGGTTCATCTGCCAGTACTAGCGAAGGCTTGTTCACTAAAGCTCGAGCAATCGCTACACGCTGTCTTTCACCACCAGACAATTCCGATGGGCGATGATCGACTCGATGACTCAGCCCAACCTTATCTAACAAAGCAGCCGCCTCTTTTTTAGCTTGGCTCGGTTTTACGCCACCAATAAGAAGCGGCATAGCAACGTTTTCTAGGGCAGAGAAGTCCGCAAGTAAGTGATGAAATTGATAGACGAAACCTAAATGTTTGTTACGTAACTTAGCTTGCTTGTTCGAGCTAAGCGCCGCTAGATCCTGCTCTAGAAAGTGCACACTTCCCGCTGAAGCATCATCCAGTGCACCCAAGATGTGTAGCAAGGTACTTTTGCCCGAGCCCGACGTTCCGATAATCGACACCAGTTCACCCTGCTCAATATCAAAGCTCACGCCTTTAAGCACTTCAGTATCGAGTGAGCCTTCGCGATATGTTTTACGGATGTCGCGACATTGAAGAAAATTACTCATAACGAAGAGCCTCAGCAGGTTTAACAGAAGATGCGCGATAAGATGGGAATACCGTCGCAATTAGACTAAGTGCGATCGCTAAAACAACGACCACGACAATTTGAATAGGATTAATCAAGATTGGCAAACTGCCACCAAACGAAAACAGGGCGACTCCCATAACTTCTAGAACAGTATTGAGGTTCATCGCCAATACAACGCCCAAGATACCGCCAGAGAGAGCACCAATCACTCCACTACTCGCCCCTTGAACCATGAATATCCCCATCACTTGTCCATCAGACATACCTTGTGTTTTAAGAATCGCCACTTCAGATTGCTTCTCCATTACCACCATAATCAAGGCAGAGATAATATTGAAAGCGGCCACTCCGATGATCAAGCCAAGCATCAGGCCCATCATGTTTTTTTCCATGCGAACGGCTTGAAACAACTCACCACGTTGGTCACGCCAGTCACTCCATTCCCAACCTTCAGGTAGAGGCTGGTCAGCCAAATCTGCGACTACAAATGGGTCTTCAAAAAACAGTCTCCATCCCGAGATAGTATCCGACTTAAATCGCATTAAACGGCCAGCATCTTCAATGTGAGTCACCATTAATTGAGCATCGATATCCGAACCCGTATTAAAAATACCAGCGACGGTAAAATTGCGCTGACTTGGAATTCGACCTAATGGCGTATATTGGCTGGCTGAAGTCACCATTAGGCGCACTTTGTCACCCAACGAGACTTTGAGGTTTCGCGCTAATGTATGGCCGAGGAATAACTGATACTCGCCTGCCTTCAATGAAGACAAACGCCCAGCAATAAGATGGTTTTGCAATGGATCATCAGAAGCAGGTTCAATACCAATCAACAAACCCGCCGCCAATTGAGCAGGGCTTTGAATCACTGCCTCGCTGCGGACTAAAGGTTCAACATGCCCGTTCAACGAAAGTTGTTGAGCGAAGGCTGGAGGCGTATCTGTGAGCTGTGTTTTCGCATCACTTTCATAGACTACCGCTTGAGGTAAGACACCAAGGATACGGTCTTTGAGCTGCGCTTCGAATCCATTCATTACTGACAAAACAGTAACTAACGACAACACACCTATAGTGATTCCTGCCGTTGACATATAAGAGACAAAACGGCTAAAGCGATCCCCTGAACGGCCTTTTAGATAACGCAGACCGATAAACATTGAAATAGGATGAAACATACTTTGAACCATCGAGTAGAGTTGCGGGTTAATGTAACGGGAATTACTTTCGGTGTGTAGGGGTCAACTGCAAATATAGAGTGAATTCACCGAATTAGTGGGCGATGACGCACTGTAAGGCACCATTTTCGCTTCAAAAACAAACTATTTGCTACTTTGCCAATACCAACCTTGATTACTGTAGCCACATAGCGATAATCAATAGATCACTTCAAGGAACTAAAGCATGACAGAGCAAGAATTTTTCACCGTCCACCATAGCCTTACCGCCAACATCGAGCCGATGGCTGAAGATTTTGTTCTCCCATCGCAAATCCAGTTCGAATCTGAGATTCCAGCTCCGTTTGTGGTGGCAAGTGAATTCAGCCAACTTGATCTAATGGCAGACAGTGCGCGTAAAGAGTTGAAAAACAGCGATCTCAAAAACGTCATTAGCTTGCTTGATGCTCAAAACTCTAAGCTCAACTTACTGCTCAGTTTTATGCTCTCTCAACAAGACCAAGCCGATTATCGTACACATACATACAGTTTTGGTGCGAGCCAGTTTTCTTGCTTTACTCAGTCGGATATCGCTCAGGGAAGCTATGTAAAAGCTAAGTTGTTCCTTGAACATCCGGCCGCCGCTGTATATTGCTACGCTCAAGTAAGCAGTTCAGTACCAAGAGACGGCGGATTTGAAGTTCTATTTAAATATGCGCACCTGCGCGACACAGACCAAGATCTATTGATCAAAGCAGCCTTGCATCAACAACAGAAACTGCTTCGTCAACGCTCACTCGATCGAGATAACAAGTAAATCCCATGACCGATACATCGATTTTTACGTTACCGACGCCAAGCGGCGCAGGGGACAAAAAACATTTAGGTAATCTAATTGGCTCTTCACTGGCAGCCTCTATCGCTGGCCTAGCTGAACAACATAACAGCCATACATTGCTCGCGGTACCCGACCCACAAATTGCTCTCAAATTACAGTCCGAGATCGAGCAGTTTACCCAGCATTCAGTAAACCTATTTCCTGATTGGGAAACTCTGCCCTACGATAGCTTCTCTCCTCACCAAGAGATCATTTCTGACCGTATTGCTCACCTGTATGCGTTGCCGACTCTAAAAAACGGGATCACGATTGTACCGATCAGCACGCTATTGCAACGCCAGTCGCCAAGAGAGTTCCTGCTTCAACACACCCTGATGGTAAAAACAGGCGATCTTTACTCACTAGAAAAACTGCGCCTACAGCTTGAAAAATCTGGCTATCGTTATGTTGATCAGGTATTTGGTCCGGGTGAATACGCCAGTCGAGGCTCGATCTTAGATCTGTTCCCAATGGGCAGTAAAGACCCATATCGTATCGACTTTTTTGATGATGAGATCGATACCATTCGTACCTTTGACCCGGAAAATCAGCGCTCAATCGCCGATATCGATGAGATTCGCCTTCTTCCTGCTCATGAGTTTCCAACATCAGATTCGGCTATCGAAGACTTTCGCATTCGCTGGCGCCAGCAATTCGAAGCGCGTCGCGAGCCTGAATCTGTTTATATGCAGGTATCTAAAGGTACATGGCCTGCGGGTATTGAATATTGGCAGCCGCTTTTCTTTGATCAAACCGAAACCTTGTTTGACTATGTCGCCGACGACACACAAATCTTGGCACTGGGTGATATCGAACAAGCTGTCGATACCTTCCTATCTGACGTAGAACATCGCTACGAGCAGCGCGGTGTCGATCCATTGCGTCCACTGTTATCGCCTGACCAGCTTTGGCTGAAAAAAGATGAGCTATTCAGTCACTTTAAGCAAAAAGCACAAGTGGTGCTTAGCATTGAAAGCTTAGAGGAGAAAGCGGGACGTACAAACCTACCCGTTTCAGCACTGCCAGATCTTAGTGTCCAACATCAGAACAAAGAGCCGCTTGCTAACCTACGCAAATTCACAGAATCATTCTCTGGCAAGATCGTATTCTCGGTAGAGTCTCAAGGTCGACGAGAAGCATTATGTGAACTATTGCAAGGCATCAAGATTCGCCCTGTCGAAGTCGAGACACTACTGCAATCATTATCAGAGAAAGACAAATTCAACCTCGTTCTGGGTTCTGCTGAGCATGGCTTTATCGATAATCAACGTGAGCTTGCCTTCATCTGTGAAAGTGATCTCCTTGGTGACCGAGTCATTCAGCGCCGCAAGAAAGACAAAAAGAGCGTTAACAGCGACACGGTTATTCGCCATCTCGCAGAGCTAAAACCTGGGCAACCTGTGGTTCACATCGACCATGGCATCGGCCGTTATATTGGCTTACAAACTCTCGAAGCCGGTGGTATGAAAACCGAATACGTCACACTTGAGTATCAAAACGATGCCAAGCTTTACGTTCCGGTTGCTTCACTAAACCTTATTGGTCGCTACTCAGGTGGCGCTGAAGAGACAGCCCCTCTACACAAACTCGGTGGCGAAGCGTGGCAGAAAGCGCGCAAGCGTGCCGCAGAGAAAGTACGAGACGTTGCTGCAGAGCTTCTTGATGTATACGCCAAACGTGAGCTAAAGCCGGGCTATAAATTTGTATTAGACCGCGGCCAATACGCCACCTTTAAAGCGGGCTTCCCATTCGAAGAAACCGATGACCAATCGATGGCCATTAATGCTGTTATGTCTGACATGTGTCAACCAAAGGCTATGGATAGATTGGTGTGTGGTGATGTGGGCTTCGGTAAAACAGAAGTGGCAATGCGCGCAGCATTTGTCTGTACCGATAACGAAAAACAAGTTGCGGTGCTGGTACCCACTACCCTGCTAGCACAACAGCATTTCGAGAACTTCAGAGATCGCTTCGCTAATTTGCCGATTCGTGTCGAAGTACTTTCGCGCTTTAAGTCAGCGAAAGAGCAGAAACAGATCCTTGCCGACGTTGCTGAAGGCAAAGTCGATATTGTGGTGGGTACGCACAAACTGCTTTCAAGTGATATCAAATTCCACGACCTTGGCTTGCTGATTGTCGACGAAGAACACCGTTTCGGCGTTCGACAAAAAGAAAAAGTTAAAGCGATGCGTGCTGATGTAGATATCCTCACCCTAACTGCAACGCCAATTCCAAGAACATTGAATATGGCGATGAGTGGCATGCGTGACCTTTCCATCATCGCGACACCACCGGCTCGACGATTGGCTATTAAAACCTTTGTCCGTCAAAGTGATGATGCAGTGATAAGGGAAGCGGTACTGCGTGAAATCATGCGTGGTGGTCAGGTCTACTTCTTACATAATCAAGTCGACACCATAGAAAAGACCGCAGAGTCGCTACAAAAACTGATTCCAGAAGCCCGCGTAACGGTCGCTCATGGTCAAATGCGTGAACGCGAGTTAGAGCGCATCATGAATGATTTCTACCACCAGCGCTTTAATCTACTGGTGTGTACGACCATCATTGAAACCGGTATCGACGTACCAACGGCTAACACCATTCTAATGGATAGAGCGGACAATCTAGGCTTAGCGCAACTACACCAGTTACGTGGCCGTGTAGGTCGTTCACACCACCAAGCGTATGCATACCTACTAACGCCGCATCCTAAAGCGATGACCAAAGATGCGATTAAGCGACTTGATGCCATTGCTTCACTCGAAGATCTTGGCGCTGGTTTCACTCTAGCAACTCATGATTTAGAGATCCGTGGTGCCGGTGAACTGCTTGGTGATGAGCAGAGTGGTCAAATCCAATCGGTCGGCTTTAGTTTGTACATGGAGATGTTAGAGCAAGCGGTTGAAGCACTTAAGGAAGGTAAAGATCCGTCACTTGATGATCTTCTTCGCGAGCAAACAGAGATTGAGATGCGTCTACCTGCGCTACTGCCAGACGACTACATCCCAGACATCAACACTCGCCTGTCGACATACAAACGCATCGCTAGTGTGGCCAACAATGACGAATTGGCTGAACTAAAAGTCGAACTTATCGATCGCTTTGGTGCACTACCAGATGCGACCAAGAACTTACTGTCAGTATCTGAACTGAAACTGGCGGCGGCGGCAATCAAAGCTAAGAAGATTGAAGCTCACGATAAAGGTGGTTTCTTAGAATTCTACCCAGACGCTGACATAAACCCAGCGTACCTTGTTAAACTATTGCAATCTCAACCGCAAAAGTTTTCAATGGAAGGGCCAACTAAGTTCAAGTTTACGGTACCATTGGTAGACAGACGGAAGCGAATTCAATTTGTCGGTGATCTTTTGGGCGAATTTAGACAAAACTTGCTACCTGCAAGCTAATTCCACTCTTTTCACTGAGCATTTAATTTATCCAGCCGGATCTCCGGCTGGGATACGGAGTAAAAATGAAACGACTGATCCCACTACTACTATTGTTAGTCTCTATGCCAAGCTTGGCACAAAGACAATTTGATATAGAAGTGATCATTTTCAAGCGTGCTGTTGATGCTGAACAGGTCAATGAATCATGGCCAAACAGCCTTCCTGAAATCTCTCTTGAGCGTGCAGGCTCTTTCCAAAACTCTCAGTTTCGTGCTCAAAAAGGCGTAGAGATGTTGCCTTACTCAGCATATGAGCTAAACGATGAGAAAGAAAAGCTGCGTAAACACGCAGGCTTTGAAGTCTTAATGCATACCGCTTGGCGCCAAGGTGACGAAGGTCGTAATGCAGCGCCAGTGTTCCGTATTCAAGCAGGCAAAGATTACTCGCAATCTTTTAACGCTGATGGTTCAGAGAAGAGTGCCGTTGTTGCAGCCAATGCGGAAGGCATTAAAGAAGAGACTATCGATAAGCCTCTGTATGAACTGGATGGTAAGCTGCAAATCTACGTTCAGCACTATCTATACGCAGAAACAACTCTAGATCTGAAAGCACCAAGTGTTCGTGAAGTCACACTTCAAGAACAGCAAATCGAACTAGACTCGCCAGTCAGTGGCGGCGACAGTACTATCCAGGTAGGCAATTTGACTGAGATCTCTCCAACAGTAAAAGTTGAAGAGTTCCTAAAGAGCTACCGTATGGACCAAAAACGTCGTATGCGCAGTACCGAAACCCACTACCTAGATCACCCGCTGCTAGGCATGATCATTCAGGTTCGTCGCGTCGCGCAGTAGCCAAAACTGTCAATAAGCTACACTTAATATGTTATCGATACGCCCTCCTAGTGAGGGCGTTTTGTTATTAGGAGGGCAATATGAGTCCTGATTTTCACATAGTGACCCGCAACTTAGTCCTCAGAATCATAGAAGCATCTGATGCACCAGAGTTTGCTCAATGTATCCAGCAATCACCGAGCCTATCGCGTTGGATTGATTGGTGTCATACCGAGTACTCACAACAAGAAGCAGAAAAGTTCATCCTCGCCACTCGACTCAACTGGGTCAAAGCAGATGCGTTCGGTTTTGGAATATTTGACCGAGAGAGTGACAAATTAATGGGGATGGTGGCCATCAACGAGCTTTATCACACCTTCAATATGGCAAGCTTAGGGTATTGGGTCGCAGATCAATACCAAAGACGCGGCATCGCAAAAGAGGCCATGTTAGCGCTGTTTGAATTCTGTTTTGCTCAGCTCAAACTCACTCGTCTAGAAGTTGTATGTGATCTTGATAATTTACCAAGCCAACACCTGATCGAAGCATGCGGTGCAGAGCGTGAGACCATTGCTCGAAACCGGTTTATCTTCAATGGTGAGCCCAAGGACGGTGTGGTGTACGCTGTGCTACCTCCTGGGTACTAGAGTTTCCTCCACCAAGCCTCTTTCGAATCAAGTCGCATTAAATGCGGCTTTTTTTGTCTTTAAAACAACCAACTAAGAGCGAGCCTTACTTCTTTATCTCATTTTTCTTCCCATAATTCTCAGAGTCAAATATACTGTATATATATACAGGTACTTAACTATGCATGAACTGATCAAAAATCTACAAGACCGCCAACTTATCTGGAAAGGTCTGCAGCCTAGTACACAAGGGCAAACTCACTCTACAGGATACCCTGAGCTCGACAATCAGCTTAATGGGGGCTTTCCTACGCACGGTGTCATAGAGGTCGAATCCCAATCTGGTTTAGGAGAGATACGCTTACTGACGCCTTACCTAGCGCAACAAAACGCCCAGCGCCTTGCTGTATTTATTAATCCTCCAGGTCATGTATGTGGTGAGTTCTTTGATGCTCAAGGGCTATCCCTTCATAACATTCTTGTGATCACGCCAAGTAGTGATATCGAAGCGTTATGGGCTGCTGAGCAGTGTCTAAAAAGTGGTGCCTGTCACTCTGTGCTTTTATGGGGAACGGAACTTGAGATTCATCAAACCAAGCGCTTACAAGCAGCGAGCGAAACGGGTCGTTGCCTGCAGTTTCACTTTAAGAGCGGTAGCCATAATCAACTCTCTTTGCCCGTATCACTGAGCATGAAATTATCACCGCATCATCTTGGTTTAAAAGTGGAAGTTATCAAGCGCAAAGGCAGTTGGTCGTACGGCAGCTTGGTCATAAACATGCAGCAACAGTGGCCACTTTTAACAGAGCAAGCACCTGCAGAGCTGCACGACAATTCAACCATCATCCCTTTCCCAATCGCGAAACAAGGGTGATCTATGTTGTGGCTCTATCTGCATTTTCCATCATTACAGCTGGATAGCTTATTCAGTGGTGACAAGCAAAACGAACACCCGTTGATTATCGTTGATGAAAAAACGCATAAGGTGATTCAGGCCAATAACTTAGCTTTGGACTCAGGAATAACGCTTGGTATGGGGCTTGGTTCGGCTGCCGCTCTCAATCATGAACTCCAAGTTCTGCCTCATCGCGCTGAGCTTGAAGAAAATCGCCTCAAGGAGATCGCACATTGGGCCTATCTAGTCACCTCGGATATGGCTCTCTTGCCACCAAATGGACTTTTAATTAAGACTTCAAACATGTTGTCGCTCTATGATGGGCTCGACAACTACTGGAGCACATTAAAACAGCACCTTTCTACATTAAATGTCCAATTCCATTTCGCCACTGGCTACTCACCACTAGCAGCTATTTTGCTCGGAAAAAAGTCACTTAACTTAATCACGAGTGACATAGAGACAATGAAGCACCGTGTTCAACAGCAGTACTTAACCAGCACCGAACTACCATTTAAACAGGTCGAGCGTTTACAGCGTGTTGGTATGGATACGGTTGGAGACTTATTGAAACTATCGATCCAAGATGTTGCGCGCCGATTTGATATTGATCTAGTGAACTACGTTGGACGTCTAAACGGACAATTTAAGCATCCTATTGATTTTTATCATCCACCCGAAAAATTCGAACAATATCTAGAGTTGCTGTTTGATATAGAGAACCTGCAGTTTATTGAGAAACCACTGACCAAATTACTCACACAGCTTGAAGCCTTTTTGAAACTCCGTGACCGTGTCGCTTTTGAAATCAAACTCACTTTGCACCTGAGAGACTGTGAGGATCACTGCGTGCCTTTTTTCTCTGCACAGGGAGACTACCTTGCCACTAAATGGGCACAGCTTACTCACCTCAGCTTAGAGTCTGTCACAATTAATGCTCCGGTGCAGGGGTTAACCTTAACCTTAGTTCGCCATGGAGAGCCTCAGGCGGCTTATCACGATCTATTTGATGGCAACACAGGCACTCTAGCATCGCTAGACTTGCTTTCACTCCTGCAAGCTAAACTGGGGCAAGCAGCCATTCACTCGCCTTTCACGCATCAGGACCCAAGGCCAGAGAAAGCCAATCAATACTCATTGCCTAACTTAGCGCCTCAAGCTAAGGGGACAGAAACTTCAATGATTAATGGCACTTCCTCATCATCACACAAGCGCTTAAGGCCAAGCATCTTGTTACCTACCCCAGAGCCTTTAACAACGCCTGTGACGTTGTCTCAAGGCCCTGAGCGTATTATTTCAGGTTGGTGGGATGGCGAGAAAGTGATTCGAGACTATTTCATCGCCCGTTGCGAGACCGGACGGTGGCTATGGGTATTCCGCACCCCAAGCAAAGCATGGTTTATCCATGGATTATTTAGTTAAGCGAATTCAACAAGCGGGTCGCTTTCGGTCGCACCTATCCATTAGCAATCAAAACTGACCAACCGCCGCTTACACATTTTCATTAGGACTTAATACGCTATGGCACAGCACTATTCTGAACTATTTTGTCAAAGCAATTACTCTTTCCTAGAAGGAGCGTCCCATGCTGAAGAGTTGGTTCTTCAAGCGGATTTTTTGCGTTACCACGCTTTAGCTGTCACCGATGAATGCTCTGTTGCTGGTATCGTGAAAGTACATGCAGCAATAAAACAGCACCAGTTAGCACTCAAACAGATTGTCGGCAGTATGTTTTGGCTCAATGAAGAGTGCCAACTCCTATTACTATGCCCGGATCGACAAGCTTATGCAGAGCTATGCCGAATCATTACCAACGCTCGTAGACGCAGTGAAAAAGGGCATTACCAACTCTCTGAGTGGGACATCATGTCTGCCAAGCACTGTTTAGTGATATGGCTCCCTCAACAAACTGCTCAAGATAATCACTGGGGAAGCTGGCTCAATCAGCATCACTCAGGTCGACTTTGGATAGGGGTTCAGCGTCACCTTAAACAGGGTGATCAAGAGTATGTAGCTCACTGCTCGACACTTGCTCGGCACCTCCAACTTCCTATCACGGCCTGTGGTGGCGTACTGATGCATAATGCCAATCGCCTACCACTACAACACTCTCTTACGGCAATAAAGCATCAATGCTCCGTGCCCGAAGTTGGCAGTCACTTACTGGCTAATGCAGAGCGCTGTTTACGTAGCATTAATAAGCTCAGCCATATATTCCAAAAGTCCTGGCTGGATGAGAGCAACCACATTGCGAGTTTATGCCAGTTTGACCTTGATAGCCTGCGTTACGAGTACCCAAGTGAACTGATTCCTGCAGGGCAAACGCCAAACCAATACCTCAGAAACTTGGTTGAACAAGGCAAGAAAAGCCGCTTCCCTGACGGGATACCCCGTGATATTGAACAGATCATCGAGAAGGAGCTGAACTTAATTGAAGAACTCGATTACCCCTTCTTCTTTTTAACCATTCACGACATCGTAATGTTTGCCAAACAACAAGGCATTCTTTACCAAGGCAGAGGCTCTGCAGCAAACTCTGTTGTGTGCTATTGCCTTGAGATAACGTCGGTCGACCCGCGTCAGATATCAGTACTCTTTGAACGCTTCATCAGTAAAGAGCGTAATGAGCCACCTGATATCGATGTGGATTTTGAGCATGAGCGTCGCGAAGAAGTTATCCAATATATCTATCAAAAATATGGTCGAGAGCGTGCAGCATTAGCGGCTACCGTGATCTCCTATCGTTTTAAGAGTGCAGTACGAGATGTAGGAAAAGTGCTAGGGCTGCAAGAGACACAGCTAGATTACTTCATTAAAAACACCAACCGTCGAGATAAGCATCAAGGTTGGCAGGCGCAACTGACACTGCTTGGATTACAGCCAGATTCTCTCAAAGGGAAACAGTTTATCCATTTGGTCGATGAGATCATCGGATTCCCACGCCACTTATCTCAACATGTGGGCGGCTTTGTGATCTCTTCAGGACCGCTTTATGAGCTTGTTCCTGTAGAAAATGCGGCGATGCAAGAGCGCACGATTATTCAATGGGATAAGGATGACTTAGAAGCGCTTGGCCTACTCAAGGTCGATGTATTAGCACTTGGTATGCTATCTGCAATCCGTAAATGCTTCACCATGATCCAGCAGCATCATGGGCGTTCGCTCTCGATTGCAGAGATCACTCGTTTACAAGACGATCCAAATGTCTACGGCATGATTCAGAGAGCGGATACAGTGGGCATCTTCCAGATCGAATCTCGTGCACAAATGAGTATGCTGCCGCGCCTAAAGCCAAGGAGCTATTACGACTTAGTGATTCAAATCGCCATCGTACGGCCGGGGCCTATCCAAGGCGATATGGTACACCCCTTTTTGAAGCGAAGAGATGGACAAGAACCCATCGACTACCCCTCCTCTGAGGTTAAATCAGTACTCTCTCGCACATTGGGCGTCCCTATTTTTCAAGAACAGGTCATTAAGCTCGCCATGGTTGCTGCTGGCTTTACGGGTGGTGAAGCCGACCAGTTACGACGAGCAATGGCAGCCTGGAAAAAGAACGGTAACGTATTTAAGTTTAAATCTAAGCTCATTGATGGGATGCAGAGTCGCGGCTACGATATCGCCTTTGCCGAGCAGATCTTTAAACAGATTTGTGGCTTTGGTGAGTATGGATTCCCCGAGAGTCACTCCGCTTCTTTTGCCGTGCTGGCGTACTGCTCCGCGTGGTTAAAGTTCTATTACCCAGAATGCTTCTATGCGTCATTGTTAAATAGTCAACCCATGGGCTTCTACAGTCCATCACAGCTAGTGCAAGATGCACAGAGACACGGTGTAAAAGTACTTCCGGTGTGTGTTAATGCCTCACAACGAGACCATATCGTCGTTAATCAAGAGCAGAAGCTAGCTATTCGACTTGGTTTGAGGCAAGTGAAAGGCTTAAGTGAACAAGCAATGGAGAGTTTAGTCGCTAATCGCCCTTACCAAGGCTACCGCCATCCAAATCAGGTCACTCAACTCTCCATCAACCGTAGAGATATTGAGCTATTGGCTTCAGCGAACGCAATGCACAGTGTATCCGGTGATCGTTTTCAAACTCGCTGGGCTTTAATGGATTCAGCTTCCGAGCTGCCACTGTTTAGAGACATACACGAACCTCCTCAGCCCCTACGCCAACCCAATGCGACACAAGATCTATTAGAAGACTTTACCAGTACAGGTATCTCTCTCAATCAGCACCCAATAAGCCTACTTGAGCAAGCAAATAAGCTCGGGCGCTTTACTCACATGCAAGATCTTAAGCATCAAAGAGATAAATCCATGGTCACGGTCGTAGGTGTCGTGACAGGCAAACAGTCCCCGGGGACAGCGGCAGGCGTGACCTTTTTTACCCTAGAAGACAATACTGGCAATATTAATGTCGTGGTATGGAAGGCAACTGCTCGCTGCCAACAACAAGCCTATCTCACCGCAAAAATTTTAAAGGTGAAAGGAATCATAGAGAAAGAAGGTGATGTACTTCATGTGATAGCAGGCCAGCTTATTGACCTAACGGATGAGTTAACAGGTTTAAAAACTCAGTCGCGGGAATTTCATTAATGTGGTGAGAGTCGAGAGGTAACTGTTTGTTTCAAAGCCATTATCATAGAAGTGACAAAACCCCAAAAACAGAAAAGAGAGGCAATTAGCCTCCCTCAATTCTAATACGTTGAATTAAACTTCAACATCAGCTTCCGTACGTCTTTTCTTAAATTCCCTATATAGTAATAAGCTTAAAGTCATAACGACTTTAGACGTTAACCATATCATTAAGAGGGACTACCTTAGATTGTTCATGAAAAGTTACGTTAGTCATTAATACATACTCGATATGCTCAAATATGCACCACGAATATAGCAAACGTTGTCCATAAAATCATCTAAAAATAACCGTACGCTGACATTTATTATAAAATCTGGCGCATTCTTTCTTGAGTTACTTCCACCAGCAAGTCAGGTTGGAATTTAGAAATGAAGCGGTTACAGCCAACTTTCTCAACCATGGCCTCGTTAAAGCTACCGCTGAGTGAAGTGTTTAGTGTAATGAACAGGTCTTGCATACGAGGGTCGCTACGTACTTCGTGGGTAAGCTTGTAACCATCCATCTCTGGCATCTCTGCATCGGTGATCATCAATAGAAGCTCTTCATAAATGTCTTTACCTGCATCACACCAAGATTTAAGTAAATTCAAAGCCTCAAGACCATCACGACATTCAATAATGTTTAAACCAAGCTGAGATAAAGTACCTTTAATTTGATTACGCGCCGTTGACGAGTCATCGACGATCAATACATTACGTCCAACCAATTGAGCGGCTAATTCTGCATCGAGTACGCCTTCAGAGATTGAAACATCGTAGTCGATGATCTCAGCAAGCACTTTTTCTACATCAATGATCTCAACGATCTTCTGCTGCTTATCTTCTTCAATGTGCGTAATTGCAGTTAGGTAGTTAGCTCTTCCCGTCGTCTTCGGCGGCGGTTGAATTTCAGTCCACATCGTATTGACGATATTACGAACCTGACCAACTAAGAAGCCTTGAACGGTACGGTTGTACTCGGTAATGATAAGGTTACTTTCTTGTGATTCTTGACGAGACGGCGGGAAACCAATCGCACTGCGTAAATCAATCACAGGTACTGACTCACCACGTAGGGAAGCAACACCAGTAATATTATGATGCGAGCCCGGTAGTTTGGTTAACGCAGGTACTTTGAGTACCTCTTTTACTTTGAATACGTTAATCGCAAACAATTGGCGGCTATTCAAACTGAAAAGCAACAGCTCTAAACGGTTTTCACCGACTAACTTGGTTCTTTGATCAACCGAGTTCAAAACGCCAGACATACAACACCTTAGTGATAACAATAACTGCAGATACAATAGCCTAAATCAATAGGCTAACGCAAAACTACATAGGGAGGTTCTTAAACTAATGGCATCATTGTAAGCAATATGCCATTGAAGTAAATGGGCGGTGTTCAGATATGAGTCACGGCGAGGTTGATTTATAAATTAACCCTCGATCACCTTCATAAGTAATTGGCCATCGTACAATGCTTGTTTGATCAGTGCAGCACCCGGCATAGTGGCTTGTTTATAGAAACGAGACTCCATCAATTCAAGATCTTGGTGATAAACCTTCAAGCTCTGCTCTTCTATGCATTTCTGAATTGCCGGATAGAGGACGCTCTTCGCTTGGTTAACCACGCCACCAATCAAGATTTTTTCAGGGTTGAACAGGTTGATTACAATAGCGATGGCCGAGCCTAAGTAATGGCCTAGCTGCTCAATGACTTCCACAGCCATCGGGTCGCCTTCGGCTGCTGCTGCACAAATCTGCTCGATGGTAACGTCTTCGATACCATCCAGAGACGAACTTTCACCTTGAGCAATACGCTCTTTTACTTGCTCACGAATCGCTTGAGAGCTGGCAACAGTTTCTAAACAGCCTCGGTTACCGCAGTGACAAAGCTTGCCCTGTTTATCGATCTGGATATGACCGAGTTCACCGATATTTCCGTGGCGACCTTGTAAAACGCGACCATCGAGAATAATACCTGCCCCTAAACCGTGGTGGATAGAGATAAGTACAGAGTTGTCGTTGTCTTGCGAGTTACCAAACAGCTTCTCTGCCAATGCCCAAGCACGTGTATCATTGGCAATAAAAACGGGAAGCCCAGTTTCTTTGTAGATCTCTGGTCCTAAAGCAAGGTTCTCTACATTGTAGTGTGGCATCTGCAAAACGATGCCCTGCTCCGAATTCACTAGGCCCGGTAGCGTCACTGCAATACTGGTTACCCTATCAAGCTGCTCAGCATACGTTTGAAAGAATTCGTCGATTTCATGGAGTAGACGTGCCAGCACATCTTCCTGGTCACGTTCGTGGATATCGATCTTAGTATCGATAAGCACATCACCACCCAGCTCGTGCAGAGCGATAGTGAGATAACCACGCCCCAGTCGCATCGAAAGAAACTGCCAGCCTTCATTATTGGTTTGTAAACCAACAGCTGGACGCCCACGCGTGGTCGCTTCCTGAACCGTAGTTTCATGAATAAGGTGAGCTTCCATGAGTTCACGAGTAATTTTGGTAATACTCGCCGGAGCCAACTCACTTTGTTTGGACAGATCGATACGAGAAATGGGACCTTTAAGGTCTATTAGTTTATATACACGACCAGCATTGACCTGTTTGATATGATCAATATGGCCCGGTTGAGCCATGTACATTTTACGCTCCAGAAATCATCAACCGGGTAATTTTTTTACTTTGCGAAGTAATTGTGAAGTCCCTTGGTATATTGCCGTGACAAGCATCACGTATATACATGAATCTTTGTGTTTCGAGTCAAATACTTTAACAGAAATTCATACATCTCCCTTTACAGCGAGACTTAATTTTCACCAGAAAACATCACTCCTGAGTCTGATCACCAATTATTTTATGTAATTGAAGAAATATCTCGTTGGCTCCCAATAAATTATCAATTAATGCATATACTTAATTTTATCTTACACAGATTACTTGGTCTCACAGTAGGAGCATTCATGACAGCACAGGTAAGAAAAACAAAAATCGTTACCACACTGGGCCCATCCACAGACAAAGGCAACGTTCTCGAAGAGATCATCAAAGCCGGCGCTAACATTGTTCGCATGAACTTTTCTCATGGTAGTAGCGAAGATCACATCCAACGAGCGGCTAACGTTCGTGCTATTGCCAAAAAACTCGGTACCCAAATCGCCATTCTAGGAGACCTTCAAGGGCCGAAGATTCGAGTATCCACCTTTAGAGACGGAAAGATTCAACTCGCCGTCGGCGACAAATTTACACTCGATAGCAGCCTAGGACTGGGAGAAGGTAATCAAGAATCGGTTGGACTGGACTACAAAGAACTACCCAATGATGTAGATGCTGGCGATGTCCTGCTACTCGATGATGGCCGTGTTCAACTAAAAGTTACTTCAGTAGAAGGCTGTCGAGTGCATACCGAAGTCATCATCGGCGGTCCTTTGTCGAACAACAAGGGGATCAATAAGAAAGGCGGCGGCCTCTCAGCTGAAGCTCTGACAGAGAAAGACAAGCGTGACATCATTACCGCCGCAGAGATCCAAGTTGATTACCTTGCTGTTTCATTCCCTCGCAACGGGGAAGACATGAGCTACGCCAGACAACTCGCTCGAGACGCTGGCTTGGAGGCGCACCTAGTAGCCAAAGTTGAACGAGCCGAGACGGTTTCTAGTATTGAGAATATGGATGACATCATCATGGCGTCAGATGTGGTCATGGTAGCCCGTGGAGACCTCGGAGTTGAGATTGGTGACCCAGAGCTCGTTGGTGTACAAAAACAGCTTATACGCCGTGCTAGAGCACTTAACCGTACGATTATCACCGCAACCCAGATGATGGAATCGATGATCTCAGCACCCATGCCAACACGTGCTGAGGTGATGGATGTCGCCAACGCCGTTCTTGATGGTACCGATGCGGTAATGCTATCTGGGGAAACGGCAGCTGGTGCCTACCCCGTGGAGACCGTTAAGTCGATGGCTGAAGTGTGTATCGGTGCAGAGAAGATGGCTGGAGTGAACCAATCTAACTACCGCATCGACCGCACATTTGTAACGGCAGAAGAAACCATCTCAATGGCGACCATCTACTCGGCAAACCATATGGAAGGTATTAAAGGCGTTGTCACTCTCACTGAGTCTGGTCGCACAGCATTAATGATGTCTCGCCTCAGTGCCGACATGCCAATCTTCGCTTTATCACGCAACGAAGGCACCCTCAACCGCTGTACTCTATACCGAGGCGTTACGCCTATCTATTTTGAAACAGACAAAGAAGACAGCTTTGATATCGCACTCTCTACCTTGACCTGTTTGAAAGAGAAAGGGATGCTCAAGTTTGGCGATCTCGTGATTATCACGCAAGGTGACATCATGGATGTCGCAGGTTCAACAAACTGCATGCGTGTGCTTCCTGTTACCTAGTCATCTGATATTACAGCATTCATACTTATGGCTGTGGAGCTAAACTTCACAGCTATTTTTGTGCTTAACACTCGGTATTAGTAAATTGAGAGACGTAAAAAGCAGAGATGTTAGATGCAGAAAAGCTAGACGCTATGCGAACTGAATAACGTGAGATGCTTTGGCGTTTTGTATAGAACAATACAACTCCACAAATTTAAATCCAGCTTCCATCCCAAGCTGGTAATCATATAAGAGATCTTCTTTATCACTCATCAATGAGCTCGATTTGAGAGGTTCACTCGGCGCAATTTGAATCACGAAAGTATCGTCCGGAGGAGAGTGTAAGAAATCTTCAGTTAATGAGTAGGTTTGATAGTGAACCATTAACATATCCGCCAAGCCTGAATCGAACTTATCGCCAACCAAGTGACTAAGACGATAGATATCATCAGCACCAAACAGCCAACGCCCGCCATTAAGCAAGTCTAAATGCCGCCTGTCACGTTTCTGTTGCTTAGAGCGCGTGATCTGTTGCTGAAAGAACGAACTCCAATCGACCTTCCATTGCTCGACTTTCTGTTGCCAATGCTCTTGCACGCTGCTGAAAGAGCTACGAAACCACTCCAGCTCTTCCGCCGAGATAGGTTTCGGCGGCTTAGGCCGTTGCTCCAATTCATTCTCAGGGCGCCATTCAGAAGCCGGCTCAGTGCGTATAACAATTATTGAGCGCGCTTGCCTTCTCCAAGCCTCTTGAACCGGAATTGAAGCCGATACCCCACCATCTACATAATTCTCCCCAGCGATCTCAACCTCTCCATTGTAAAGTCGAGGAATGGCACAGGTTGCAAGCATAACCTTATACCAATCTTCACTAAATAGCGGGAAATAATGATCTTTAAGATCTTTTACACCCGTCACTGCCGCATAGATATTACGTCCACCTAAGGCTTGCTGCCCTAAATCAAGGTCGAGCTTGTAAGGATAGGCCAGGATTTTTTCGAGCGCCCACTCCATTCCCAAGCCTTTCCGGTGGCGAATATAAGAGAATAGATTGAAAAACTCAGGATCTGTGGTCAGATCCATAATAAAAGACTTACCCAGGCCTTTGTCTCGACAAGCAAAGGCACATAGATTCAAAGCACCAGCAGAGGTACCAAAGAAATCATCGAATGGGTCAAAATTAGAGAGGAGAAAGGCGTCTAATACACCAGATGTAAATACCCCTCTTTGGCCACCACCTTGAGCAACCAAAGCTGTTTTACCAGCAATAAACTTGTCGTAGTAAGCCAAGTCTATTGCGATATCGGTATTAGTAATTACGCCACTGTTCATTGCTACTTAAAGCGAACTGTGTAATTTCGCTTTCCTGCTATGGTTAGTTAGTTATTGCGATAAAACCGAACGTTAGCAGCACAATGAAGATAAAAGCGGTAATTTGTAGAGCGTTTTTCAGATCATGTTCCATAGACACCTCTGGTTATTATATTTAGTTTAGCCTTATTAAAGTGATATCAGGTGTGTGAAGTATGTTCAAGATTCGTCGAAATTAGTCGCACAATATTGATGTAAGCATCACAATTAGTAGGTGTTTGGATAAGGATAGGCCCATGAATAACAAAACAAATGCTCTCGTGCTTTTCGCCCTTCTGAGTTATTCAGGGGCTTCTCTATCAGCTGAGATTCAAATCACCCCGATGATAGGTTTCACTGGCGGTGGTGCTGTCGAGGATGAAGATGGCAACACCTACGATATGGAAAATTCAGCCAGCTACTCTCTTGCTATCGAGACGCCAATCGAAAAGGGGCGAGTTGGGTTATTTTACTCAAATCAAAAGTCTGAACTGGAATCCCTAAAACTAGACTCTTCAATTCAATACCTACACTTCCAGAGCAGTATCTACTACCCTGCCACGAATCAGTTTTCTGGTTACCTAGGTTTGGGACTGGGCGCTTCCTATGTCGATGTCGATTGGGCCAAAGATAAGTACGGATTCTCAGCATCTATTTTTGGTGGTGTGGAATACAAGCTCTCTGATAGCCTCGCACTAACTACTCAATTGCGTTGGCTAGGTACGGTCGTTGATAACGATACCAGCGGAGCCTGTAACTTACCCTCTACTGGGCAGAACTGTGTGATCCGATTTGAAACCGATTGGATGAACCAGTTTCAAGCCAATGTCGGCCTGACATTTACTTTTTAGCGATACAACGCCAGGTGCATAAGGGCGCTGCACATCTGCATTAATGCTATCTAATAAAAAAACAGGCGCGGATATAACCGCGCCTGTTTATATATCAGTCTTGTGAGCTTAAAACTTGTAAGTCACACCTACCGCACCACCAAGTTGTAACTCTGCTCCTGCGTACAAATCCAACTCAGGATGAACTTGCGCGTAAGCGTTCCATCCGTCATAGAAGTTCACTTTTACACCCAGTGGTACTCGCACACCGAAGTCATCTTCCCACTCAGCCCACGCGCCAACGCCAACATACCAGTCTAATGGTGTTTCTGAATCAAACTTGCCACGTTTAAGCATGTAATCGAAGGCTGCGCCATCATTACCCACGGTCACGCGGTAAGTGTTATCTATTTCAATCACTGCGCTCAAGTCTTGGTCTAGTGCTAAACCCACTTCAAGGTCTGCATTGTCTGCCGCGTGTGCAACAAAAGAACTGCTCGCAATCAGGAGACCAAATAATCCATATTGTTTCATAATCAAGCCCTATTAATACATCTGCGATGAAGCATAGTTACCTATTAAAGATAGATGTCATCGTAGAGTTAGAGAATCATGGATATTAAGTCAACTTGGCCACAGTGGTGAAGAGTATGCAGAAACGAAAAAAGGAGGCTCAAAGCCTCCTTCTATTCGATTGAATCAGTGATTAGCCGTTGTTACGGATCCACTCATCCATGTCTGTTTTCAGGTTGTCAGACTTAGTACCGAAGATAGCTTGAACGCCACCAGCTACTACTACTACACCAGCAGCACCTAGTTTCTTCAGTTTGTCTTGGTCAACAACTTCTGTATCAGCAACAGCTACACGTAGACGAGTGATACAAGCGTCAAGACCAGTGATGTTAGCCTTACCGCCAAATGCAGCAACTAGTTCACCAGCTAGCTCAGAGCCAGTCGCTACAGCTTGGTCTTCTGACTCGTCTTCACGACCAGGAGTCTTAAGGTCTAGAGCTTTGATTACTGTGCGGAATACGAAGTAGTAAAGCGCTGCGTAACCTAGGCCACAAACAATCATTAGACCCATCTTAGACGCGTTGCCAGATAGAACTAGGAAGTCGATTAGACCGTGAGAGAAAGATGTACCGTGTACAAAACCTAGAGTGTTCGCTAGAACGTATGCAGAACCTGCTAGTAGAGCGTGGATTGCGTACAGTACTGGAGCAACGAATAGGAATGAGAATTCGATTGGCTCAGTAATACCTGTTAGGAATGAAGTCAGAGCAGCTGATGCCATGATACCCATTACTTTAACGCGGTTTTCAGGTTTAGCAGAGTGTGCAATTGCAATTGCAGCAGCTGGTAGACCGAACATCTTGAACATGTAACCACCTGCTAGCTGACCGAAGCCGTTGCCTGCAGCACGAGATGCTTCATCAGCAACTAGGTAACAAGTAAGAACACCGTTTTGAGTTTCGCCAGCAGCGTTTACACAAGTACCAGCTTCGAAGAAGAAAGGTACGTTCCAAACGTGGTGAAGACCGAATGGGATCAGAGAACGCTCGATGATGCCGTAGATACCAAACGCAACTTGTGGGTTTTGGTGTGCAGCCCAATCAGAGAATGAAGCGATTGCACCGCCAACTGGTGGCCATACGATAGATAGTAGGATTGCAAGACCGATCGCAGAGAAACCAGTGATGATTGGCACAGCACGCTTACCAGCGAAGAAGCCAAGGTACTCTGGAAGTTGAATACGGAAGAAACGGTTGAATGCCCAAGCAGCAACACCACCGACTAGGATACCACCTAGTACACCAGTATCGATTTTCTCAACGCCCATAACACCAGCCATTACGCCAAGTGTTGCAGTCATGATACCGTAACCAACGATTGCAGCTAGACCAGCTACACCGTCATTGTTTGTAAAGCCAAGTGCAACACCTACAGCAAATAGCAGAGCCATTTGACCGAATACTGAACCACCCGCTTGTTCCATTAGATTAGAAACAATCTCTGGAATGAAAGAAAGGTCCGCTGCACCAACACCAAGCAAAATACCCGCAACTGGTAAAACTGATACTGGTAGCATCAGAGACTTACCAACTTTTTGCAGGCTAGCAAAAAGGTTCTTAAACATGTTTATGCTCCTGATAAAGATAAAATAATTATATGGGTTCTAACGGCACACCCCCGTAGCCTAAATGTTAGCACCCAGTGAAAATGTAACCATGTATTGCATTATATTTTCTGCCGCTAAATATATATTGATGGGTAACAAACTTTCTAGTGACTTACGAAATTTAGTTTCAAAACACGTCTTGGATCACATGTCAAATCCAAAAATGCAATGGTTTACAGAAACCTAAATTATTGTTTTTAAATGATTTTTTATTTAAAACTTATTATTTCACGGGGTAAATAAAATAAGAGGTAATGTTATTTTTAGTAACAAAATTACAGATGTTATATTTTATGCTCTCAAGTTCAACATAATTCGTAAACATTAAAAAAGTTGAGCGTTTTGGTGATCTAATACGCAAAAAAGGGAGCTTACGCTCCCTTTTGTTTATCAAATTGATTTTTCATCGCAAAAAAAGTTTTCGGTAATTTTCCGTTGTTTTTTGTGCAACTTCTTTCATTGAGATTCCCTTAAGCTGGGCGATGTACGCGGCCACTTCAACCACATATGCAGGCTGATTCTGCTTGCCACGATATGGGACCGGAGCGAGATATGGAGAATCTGTTTCAATCAGTAGCCTATCAAGTGGGATATTTTTAACCACTTCCTTTAACTCTGTCGCTTGCCTAAAGGTCACGATGCCAGAAATAGATATGTAAAAACCCAACTCCATCGCAGCATCAGCGAACGCCTGATCCTCAGTAAAACAGTGAATAACACCACCGCATTTCTCAGCACCACCATCACGCAAAATAGCGAGAGTATCTTCGCGTGCATTGCGTGTATGAATGATCAAAGGCTTGTTAAGCTCGACTGCAAGCTCAACATGCTGCTTAAAGCGTTCTTGTTGCAGCTCTGCTGTCTCTGGTTGGTAGTGGTAATCCAACCCGGTCTCACCAATGGCAACAACCTTATCGTCGCTTGCGTAACGACGCATACGTTCAAAATCGAAGTCACTCTCAACATCAAGTGGATGAACACCACACGATGCATGAACATTATCGAAAGGCGAGATCATTTCGAGCATATTTTCGAAAGAATCTAATGTCACGCCAACGGAAAGTAGCTGTTCAACGTTAGCCTCTTTGGCCTTATTGATGACATCTTCTACGCCAGTATGTAAATCTTGATAGTCCAATTTGTCTAAATGACAGTGGGAATCTACGAACATGTTTCCTCGCAAGTGGCGATAAGCCAATTCATTATCAGAAGCTCTGTGTTAAGCCCTGGGTGTTGCTTTAATTGTTCAAGAAGAACCAATAGCTGACTCGACGATTTATGAGCCGCTCGATACGAAAGAGTGCTCGATAAGGCTTGTGCGCTCGGCAGAATAGATTGGCTTTGAATACCAAAATGCACCTTCTGCACGTCTGAGAGTAGATGCCATAGCCAGCTTAGCTGAACAATTGAATCTTTCGCTATTTCAGATGCCAATTGCATCAAATTAAAGTCATTACGTTGGACAATCTTCAGAAAGCGGTCAAACAGTTGTTGAGAACTCTCTAAACCGCCCTCTTCTACCATAACCTTTGCCAGTAGCGGAGCGTTGTCATTCAGAGCGAGCACGTAGTCTGGGACATCTTTACCTAGCTCTTGCTTCAACCATTGACCGCCAACCTCTAAGCTCGGCGTTGCAACACTAAATTGCTGACAGCGACTCACAATCGTCGGCATTAAACGATGACTGTTCTGGCTAACTAGAATAAAAATACACTCACTAGAAGGCTCTTCTAAGGTCTTTAGCAGTGCATTCGATGCCGATTCATTCATCGCCTCGGCTGGACTAACGACGATGACACGCAAGCCATTCAATTGGGATGACTCTTGCGCCCAGCGATTACTCGATCGTATCTGATCGACCGTGATCGCTTTGCCCTCTTTCTCTGGAGAGATAACATGAAAATCCGGGTGACTGCCGGATTTCATCAGCTCACAGCTATGACAAAAACCGCAAGCCTCACTTTCGTAGTTGATACACATCAACGACGCGGTGAGTTGATCCACGGCTTTTTCAACACCCAAACCTAGCGGTGCATTCACAATCGATGAATTAGGGAATCGCCCTGCTTCTAGACTCTTTTTCCACTCGTTCCAAAGTGGTGATAGCCAAGGGTATAACTCGGTCATGTTTAACCTACTGTTGCTCTAACCAAGTTGTTAGTGCTTGTTTGATATCTGCCGCTACTTGCTCGATCTCTTGCTCTGCATTAATGACCAATACCGATTCATCTTGCTCAGCGATCTCTAAGTAACGTTCACGTGTACGGTCGAAGAATGAGATATCCATCTTTTCAATACGATCTAACTCGCCGCGACCACGCGCACGCTCAAGGCCAACACGTGGGTCCAAATCTAAATATAGAGTCAAATCGGGCTTGAAGTCGCCTAAAGTAGTCTCTTTTAATGACGTCATGGTCTTGCGGTCAATCTGACGACCACCGCCTTGATAGGCTTGTGACGACATATCATGACGGTCACCCAGTACCCATTTACCTTCAGAAAGCGCTGGCTTAATTACATTCTCTACCAGTTGAACACGCGCTGCATACATCAATAACAGCTCGGTCATATCTTGCAGCTTCTCACCTTCATGCTCTTCTTTAACCAAAGAACGCATCTTTTCGGCAAGAACAGTGCCACCGGGCTCACGAGTATTCACGACCTCTGCAACACCAGACTCTTTGAGTGTCGCTAAGATTGCGTTAATCGCAGTGCTTTTACCTGCACCTTCTAGACCTTCTACCGTAATAAACTTAGACTGATTCATAGCTTTGTTCTTTATTTGTTCTTTCTTAATTGTTTTAAGTAAGCTCGTACTGCACGGTTGTGCTCAGCCAAACTCTTTGAAAATACGTGACCACCTGTGCCGCTTGCCACAAAGTAAAGGTAGTTACTTTGTTCTGGGTTCAAAGCCGCATTAATCGATGCTCTGCCAGCCATCGCAATCGGCGTAGGCGGTAGACCATTGATAGTGTATGTGTTGTATGGTGTTGGTGTTCTTAAATCTTTCTTACGAATGTTGCCATCATAGCTATCACCCATTCCGTAGATAACGGTTGGATCGGTTTGCAGGCGCATACGCTTGTTTAGGCGATTCACGAATACCGATGAAACACGCTCACGCTCAGAAGCAACGGCGGTCTCTTTTTCGATAATAGACGCTAGGATAAGCGCTTCGTAAGGTGATTTTAGAGGCAGTTTTTCAGCGCGAGCACCCCACTCTTGGTTAACCACATCCATGAGATCTTTGTGAGCACGCTTCAACAAATCTAAATCGCTGGTGCCATAGGTGTAGTGATAAGTCTCAGCGAGGAATAAACCTTCTAACTTCTTGTGTTCAATACCCAGTAGCTCTGCGATCTCTTCTTCTGAGACGCCTTGTAGCGTCTGCTCAATAAATTCGTTCTGCTCTAACTGCTGACGCCACTCATCAAAGCGGCTACCTTCAACAAATGTGATCGTAAACTGGTGCTCTTTACCTTCAACCAATACTTGAAGTGCTTGGTTAAGCGTTAGTTCTGGCTCAAGCAAGAAAGTACCCGCTTTTACATCAACCAATTCTGGGTGAAGCTTACGAATCAGCTTGCTGTATGGCGACGCCGTAAACAAACCTTCATCAACCAGTTGATTCAATACACGATGGAAACTCGCACCAGGAGCAACAGTGATCACCTGTGGCTCCTCTAGCTGAATCACTTGTTTTAGGTGCGCTTCAGCTTGATTGTAAATATAGAATGCTGCTGATGCTGCGATCACTAAGCATAAGACGACAAAAATAGATAACTTCTTAATCACGAGTTTAATAGTCCTTGAAGGGTACGTGTGACATGTCCAATTTCGAATTGTGTTTCTTTAATCTTGGTAACAGGAGCAACACCGAGGATCGAGTTAGTCATAAAGACCTCGTCGCTAGAAAGCAGGTGCTCTAGGTCAAAGCGACCGACGACAACCTCCGTTTGTTTACCTAATTCCAGCAGCACCTGTTTACGCATCACCCCAGCAACGCCACTGGCGTTAAGCTCAGGAGTGAAGAGCTTAGAACCCTTACGCCAAAACAGGTTTGCCATTGTGGTTTCGACCACCTGATCATTGATATCTAATGCAATACCATCCACCAAGTCTAATTCATCTAGCTCAGCTTTCATGAGAACCTGTTCAAGACGATTGTTATGCTTGTGGCCGGCTAACAATGGAGATAGCCCTAGTTTTTGCTGACAAACACCGAGTTCGACGCCAGATTGCTGCCATTGGTCATAATGTTCTGGATATGCAAACGTACTAATGGTCACGACAGGTGACAACACGCCTGACGGGCTGTAACCTCGACCACCAGAACCACGACTCACATGCAGCTTAACGCCTCCTAACCCTTTTTCAGGTACAGAGCAAAGCGCTTTATCCAACCAAAAGCTGACTTGCTCCCAATCGAGAGGAGCAATGCGCAAAGCAACGAGACAAGCATCAACTCGCTGTTGGTGGTCATTGTAATATTGAATTTCACCATCGAGTGTCAGCATCGTGGTAAAACAACCATCGCCGTACTGAAACGAGCGATCGGTTAAGGCGACTGTTTGTTGGCTTTCTCCATCAACCCAAAACATGCTTTTCTCCAAAAAAGAAACGGCTCAATGCTAAGCATCAAGCCGTTTAAAAACAAGTCTAATTAGTGACTATCTACGATGTTTGAGTCTTTTATAAGATGATTAAATCTTTTTGAAGATCAAACAGCCGTTTGTACCACCAAAGCCGAATGAGTTACACGCCGCATATTCCATGCCGCTAACTTCACGCGCTGTGTGTGGAACTAGGTCAATGTCTAGACCCTCTTCAGGATCGTCTAGGTTGATAGTTGGTGGAACAACTTGGTCAACCAGAGACATTGCAGTGATGATAGCTTCTGCAGAACCCGCAGCACCTAGTAAGTGACCAGTCATCGACTTAGTCGAAGAAACTAGCACTTGCTTGTAACCTGCTTCGCCAAGAGCACGCTTGATGCCTTTGATCTCTGCTACGTCACCTGCTGGAGTCGATGTACCGTGTGCATTCACATAACCGATTTGTTCACCAGTAATGCCAGCATCACGCATCGCCGCTTCCATCGCTAATGCACCACCTGAACCATCTTCACTTGGAGAAGTCATGTGGTAAGCGTCACCAGACATACCGAAGCCTACAAGCTCACAGTAGATCTTAGCGCCACGTGCTTTAGCGTGTTCGTACTCTTCTAGTACCATCATGCCTGCGCCATCGCCAAGAACAAAACCGTCACGGCCTTTATCCCATGGACGAGAAGCTTTTTGCGGCTCATCGTTACGTGTTGATAATGCTTTAGCTGCACCGAAACCACCCATACCTAGAGGCGTAGATGCTTTCTCAGCACCACCCGCTAGCATCGCGTCAGCATCGCCGTATGCAATCATACGAGCTGCGTGACCAATGTTATGTAGGCCAGTTGTACATGCAGTAGAAATAGCGATGTTAGGACCGCGTAGACCACGCATGATAGACATGTGACCAGCAATCATGTTCACGATCGTTGACGGAACAAAGAATGGGCTAATTTTACGAGGGCCTTTTTCAGTCAGCGCTTGGTGACCAGCTTCGATCAAACCAAGGCCACCGATACCAGAACCGATAGCCACACCAATACGTGGTGCGTTCTCATCAGTAACGGTTAGACCAGAATCATCAAGTGCCTGAACACCTGCTGCGACGCCGTACTGGATGAATAGATCCATTTTACGAGCATCTTTTTTAGACATGTACTCTTCGCAGTTAAAGTCTTTAACTAGACCTGCAAAACGAGTTGAGAAATTGGTTGCATCAAAGTGCTCGATATTCACGATACCACTTTGACCAGCTAGCAGGGCTTTCCAAGAAGATTCTACAGTGTTGCCTACCGGTGACAACATACCCATGCCAGTGACAACTACACGACGCTTGGACACGATTTTACACTCCGGGGATTGAAATGATTTAGGATGAGGATAGATGAGTTAGATAAAACACAGGCGGTCGAGGTGACCGCCTGGGAGAGATTATTACTGAGCGCTAGTTACGTAATCGATAGCAGCTTGAACAGTAGTAATTTTCTCAGCTTCTTCATCTGGGATTTCAGTGTCGAATTCTTCTTCTAGAGCCATTACTAGCTCAACAGTGTCTAGAGAATCAGCACCTAGGTCATCAACGAAAGAAGCTTCGTTTTTAACTTCTGCTTCGTCTACACCTAGTTGTTCAACAATGATTTTCTTTACGCGTTCTTCGAGGTTGCTCATTTTTTCTTTTCCTTTACAGAGTTCGCTTTATGCGATGTTTTCCGTAGTTTATTCAATCTATTAAAAGTTGCAAGGCCAACTTTTCTGGTCAAACCACAATTTTAGCGATTTTAACCGAAATTACGTATGATTTTGACTTAAATCATGCACAAATGTTGCACACAATTTACACCATGTACATACCGCCATTGACGTGAAGTGTTTCACCTGTGATATAAGCTGCCGCAGGCGACGCCAAAAATACCACAGCTTCAGCGATTTCGCGAGGGTCACCTAGACGACCTGCTGGTACATTCGCCAAAGTTGCTGCACGTTGGTCATCATTTAGTGCTTTTGTCATGTCTGTTTCAATAAAACCAGGTGCAACAGTGTTCACTGTCACACCACGAGAAGCTACTTCACGTGCCATAGACTTAGTGAAACCGATAACACCTGCTTTAGCTGCAGCGTAGTTTGCTTGGCCAGCGTTACCCATAGTACCAACAACAGAACCTACGTTGATGATACGGCCTTCACGCTTCTTCATCATGCCACGAAGTACAGCTTTAGACATGCGGTAGATAGGCGTTAGGTTCGTATCGATGATATCGTTCCACTCGTCATCTTTCATGCGCATAAGTAGGTTATCGCGTGTGATACCAGCATTGTTCACTAGGATATCAATCGCACCAAAATCATCGTTGATGGTTTTTAGTGTTGCAGCGATAGAATCAACATCTGTTACGTTCAGAGCAAGACCTTTACCGTTCTCACCAAGATACTCGCTGATCGCAGCAGCACCGTTTTCTGACGTTGCAGTACCGATAACTTTAGCACCGCGCTCAACTAAAAGTTCAGCGATAGCACGACCGATACCACGGCTTGCACCTGTAACTAGTGCAACTTTGCCTTCTAAATTCATCATAACTTCTCTTTATGTCGTTATTTAGCAGCTTCTAGTGATGCAGCATCATTTACTGCAGCAGCTGTCATTGTTTTAACAATACGCTTAGTTAGACCTGTTAGTACTTTACCTGGGCCTAATTCTAGTAGTTTTTCTACGCCTTGCTCGTTCATTGCTTGAACACCCTCAGTCCAACGTACTGGGCTGTAAAGTTGACGAACAAGTGCATCTTTAATCTTCGCAGGGTCTGTTTCAGCAACCACATCAACATTGTTGATAACAGGCAATGCAGGTGCGTTGAACTCTAGTGCTTCTAGAGCATCGGCTAGCTTCTCAGCAGCTGGCTTCATTAGTGCACAGTGAGACGGTACAGATACTGGTAGAGGAAGTGCACGCTTAGCGCCCGCTTCTTTACATAGTGCACCAGCACGCTCTACAGCCGCTTTATTACCAGCGATAACAACTTGGCCTGGAGAGTTGAAGTTAACTGGAGAAACCACTTCATCTTGTGCAGCTTCTTCACAAGCTTTAGCGATTGATTCGTCATCTAGACCAATGATTGCGTACATTGCACCAACGCCTGCTGGTACCGCTTCTTGCATCAATTGACCACGAAGTTCAACCAGCTTGATCGCTTCTTTGAAGTCGATAACGCCTGCACATACTAATGCAGAGTACTCACCTAGGCTGTGGCCTGCTAGGTTTGCAGGTTGCTCTAGGCCAAGCTCTTGCCATACACGCCAGATAGCAACAGATGCTGCAAGTAGAGCTGGTTGAGTACGGAAAGTTTCGTTTAGGTTTTCTACTGGACCTTCTTGAACTAGAGCCCATAGGTCGTAACCAAGAGCTTCAGAAGCTTCAGCGAATGTTTGTTTTACAACATCATACTGCTCGCCTAGTTCAGCAAGCATACCAACAGCTTGAGAGCCTTGGCCTGGGAATACGATAGCAAACTTGCTCATTGTAATTATCCTTTAAGCAATGCAAAAAATTGAATAAGGCACATAATCTATGTGCCTTGATTGTTCTGTCGACTTAGGGGTTAGAACTTAACCAGAGCTGAGCCCCAAGTGAAACCGCCACCAAACGCTTCAAGAAGAAGAGTCTGACCGCGCTTAATTCGTCCATCGCGAACCGCTTCATCTAACGCAGTCGGAACCGTCGCTGCCGACGTGTTGCCGTGCTTATCAAGTGTAATCACCACCTGATCAAGTGACATAGTTAGCTTTTTAGCTGTTGCAGAGATAATGCGGTAGTTGGCTTGGTGTGGTACCAACCAATCAAGTTCCGACTTATCCATATTGTTCGCTGCCAGTGTATCTTTTACTAGCTTAGAAAGCTGAGTCACTGCCACCTTGAAAACTTCGTTGCCTGCCATGTGAAGCCATTTGTCAGCGTCGCCGCCGCGCTCTGGAACTTCAAGGCTAAGTAGTTCACCGTATTTACCATCAGAGTAAATGTGAGTAGACAAAATACCTGGCTCTTCACTCGCGCCCACAACAACCGCACCTGCACCATCACCAAATAGGATGATAGTAGAGCGATCGGTTGGGTCACAAGTTTTAGACAGTGCATCTGCACCGATAACCAAAACGTTCTTACACATGCCTGATTTGATGTGTTGGTCAGCCACTGATAGTGCGTAAACAAAACCAGAACATGCCGCCGCTAAGTCAAACGCTGGGCAACCTTTAATACCAAGCTTACCTTGCACCTGGCATGCAGAAGAAGGGAACGTATGGCTGCTGCTGGTCGTTGCAACAATGATCAAGTCGATATCATTTTTATCGATACCCGCCATATCAATTGCGTTTTCAGCAGCGTAGAACGCCATATCCGCTACAGTTTCATTTTCTGCAGCAATACGACGCTCTTTAATACCTGTTCTAGCAACAATCCACTCATCGCTAGTCTCTACCATTTTCTCTAGATCTGCGTTTGTACGCACCTGAGATGGCAAGTAGCTGCCAGTACCTAATATTTTGCTATACATGAAGACTAATAATGCCTCTCGAGTAAAACCGCTTCCAAACGATCGCTAATGCGGCTAGGGACTTGTCGTTTGACCTCGTGTACTGCCTCGCCAATTGCGTTGACGACCGCAGATACATCAGCACTTCCATGACTTTTAATGACAATGCCGCGCAATCCTAACAAACTTGCGCCGTTATACTGGTCGGGGTTCAAGGTTTTTAATTCAGTAAATAGCTCAGAAAACAGTATTCTGGCGATCCAACCCTTTATCGTTGACGCCATGATGCGCGTTTTTAGCTTATCAATAAAGAGTTGTGCAGTGCCTTCACACGTTTTTAGGCACACATTGCCCACAAAACCATCACAAACAACCACATCTGCTGCATCTTGCAGCAGTTGATTTCCTTCAATATAGCCGATGAAGTTCACAGACTGGGTGTTAGACAACATTTCCGCGCATCGTTTTACAAGGTCATTGCCTTTTATTTCTTCTGCGCCGATATTCAAAATCGCGACACGTGGTGGGCGGTTTAAATGTTGTTCTGCGAGTGCGCTTCCCATAACAGCAAACTGAAAAAGAGAGTCTGCGTCACTGGATACGTTGGCACCTAGGTCCAGCATCCACGTTCTACCACCGGATGCAGTTGGCAACGCTGAGACAAGTGCTGGTCTATCAATGCCGGGAAGGAGTTTCAAACGAAAACGAGACAAAGCCATTAATGCACCGGTATTACCACCGCTGACACATGCGTCTGCTTGAGATTCCGCAACCAGATCGATTGCTTCACGCATAGAACTGCCCTGACTGTTTCGTAAGGCAAGAGAAGGCTTTTCTGAGTTTGAAATAACTCGGTCACAGTGCTGGATGCTCAAACGAGAATCAGGCTGTCGACCTAATGAGGATAATTGAGATGTGATCGCATCTCGATCACCTATGAGAATGACTTTTAGCTCTGGGAAATACGACAGTGCCTGCACGGCGGCAGGCACTGTTACACGAGGACCGAAATCCCCGCCCATTGCATCAAGCGCAACGGTTATATTTTGCAAAAGGTCAACCTTACTTGTTGATAACCTTTTTGCCGCGGTAGTAACCTTCCGCAGTCACGTTGTGACGTAGGTGAGTTTCACCTGAAGTTGCGTCTACAGAAAGTGCAGCTGTAGTTAGCGCATCGTGTGAACGACGCATGCCACGCATTGAACGTGATTTCTTGCTCTTTTGTACGGCCATTGACCCTACTCCTATGTAAATTCTTAAAGAAGCAGTTACTTCTTTAAGCTTTTTAAAACATCAAATGGATTCGGCTTTTTTTCTTCCTCAATTTCTTCAGGAAGTTCACCAAACACCAAGTTATTTGAGTTAACGCTACAGTCCGCTTCGTCGTGCATTGCTACTTGAGGCAATCCAAGGATAAACTCGTCTTCAACTAGTTGAATCAGGTCTAACTCACCGTACTCGTTCAGATCTACCAAATCGTACTCTTCCGGTGCTTCTTCTTCACTTTTCTCATTGTAGTAAGGAGTATAAGTGAATTCGACATCGCACTCATGTGCGAAAACCTCATTACAACGTTGACACTCTAAATCGACTTCGACGTTAGCTTTACCAGAGATAACGACTAATCGTTGTTCATCAAGCCCAAATGACAATGAGACTTGCGCGTCACGTTTTACGCCTTCAGTTGCTTCGCTTAAGCGCTTGAAAAGACTAGTTTGGATGATGCCATCTAAATCAAGTCGTTTTTGAGCGGTTCTAGCCGGATCAACTGTACGCGGTATTTTTACCTTTTGCATAGGGCGCGAATATTATCTTCCAAATCGAGTTTAGTCAAAGGAAATGGCAAAAAAAGTACACTTTTTTCCCTTTCCCATACAGAGCATTATGAATATCAAGATAAGTTACTATATCCTGCATTAAATGCTTCTACGAATTGTAAATTAAAATGAAAAATTACCAACTAGTTTTGGCCTCTACTTCGCCATTTAGGCAAGAGATCCTCAAAAAGCTCCATTTAGACTTTGTGACTGCTAAGCCAGACTGCGACGAAACACCAATTGCCGGAGAATCACCGCAACAATTAGTTATGCGTTTAGCAGAAGAAAAAGCCAAGTCTTGTCAGGTCACTTCGCCAAGCCTGATCATAGGTTCGGACCAGGTGTGTGTGATCGATGGAGAAATCATTGGTAAACCACACAGCCGCGAAAAGGCCATTGAACAGCTATCACGTCAAAGCGGCAAAAGCATCACCTTTTACACCGGCCTCTCTGTTTGGAATTCCGTTACTCAAAAAGCTGACACACGTCTCGACACCTTTGTGGTTCATTTTCGCGACTTAACCACTACGCAAATCGAAAGCTACGTCGACAAAGAGCAGCCTTTCTATTGTGCGGGCAGTTTTAAGAGTGAAGGACTGGGTATTGCTCTCTTTGAACGTCTTGAAGGTAAAGACCCCAATACGTTAATTGGACTGCCGCTTATCGACCTGATTGATATGTTGGAAGCGCAAGGGTTGGATGTGCTTTAGGTTGGTCTCGAGCACCCTATAGAGATTCCCTACTCCT